>JBHJIZ010000174.1:0-34872 GCA_050043005.1 Paracoccaceae bacterium | reverse complement strand
CATTCCGTCAAAATCCCCAGCTCTCGCAAGGCTCCCAGAACCGGAAGCAATGGCAACCCCTGCACGGAAAACAGATCCCCTTCGATCCGCTCGAACAGTTGCGCGCCACGTCCCTCGACATGATAGCCGCCAACGCTTGTCAGAACGAGATCCCCGAGTGCCGCGATGTACTCATCAAGGAAGACGTCGCTGAACGGCCGCATCGCCAGTGACACTGTATCCGTCGACGACCAGACCACCGCGCCGATCTTGACACTCGTCGCCGAGGATATCAGGCGCGGAGTCGTTCCGCGCACAACCCGCAACTGTGCCTTGGCGTCCGCAAGCGAGCGTGGCTTGTCGAACAAACCGCCATCGTATGCGAGAACCTGATCCGACCCCAGTACAACAGCCTCGGGATCGAAGGCCCTTACCGACAACGCTTTGCGACGGGCCAGCTCTGCTGCAATCCGCTCTGCATCAGCCTGGGTCTGGCGAAACGTTTTCTTGACTTCGTCCTCATCGACATCGGGCCAGATGACGTCGAACGCCACACCCGCTTCGCGCAGCACCCGCGCCCGAGCAGCACTGCCGCGCGCCAGGAGCAGTCTGCTCACGACCGATCTTTCTCCAGCTTGCCGAGTTTTCGCAAGATGACGAGAACTTCGGCCGCGGTTTCCTCGATCGACCGCCGGGTCACATCGATGACCGGAATGTCGTGCCGGTCGAAGAACAGGCGCGCATCCGCGACCTCGGCCCGGAGCTGGGCGATCTCGGCATATTCCGCGGATTTCCCGGCACCAATTGTCTCGAGCCGCTGCGCACGGATCTGGCTAAGCCGTGATGGACTCGCCGTCAGTCCGATCACCGGAATTCCGGCCGCCATTGCATCAAAGAATGCCGGATCGGGTTCCTGTTTCGGTACCAGCGGTACGTTGGCCGCTTTCACCCCGCGATGCGCCAAGTAAATGCATGTCGGCGTCTTCGATGCCCGGGACACGCCTGTCAGGATCAAGTCGGCCGACAAGAGCCTGTCACCGAGAGCCCCGTCATCATAGGACACTGCAAAATCCAATGCGGCGACACGCTCGAAATAAGCATTCGTGACCCTGTGCTGCATGCCGGGCTGAGCCGAGGCCGGACGGCCCAGAAACCGCGACAGAGCCGAGATCACCGGATCAAGCGCGGGGACCACCGGCACGGACAACTGCTGTGCTTGCGCCAAAAGATGCACGCGATTGTCCGAGTCGGCCATCGTGAACAGGATCAGACCAGGGTGCGCCCTGACCTGTTCCATTGCGGTATCGATATCATGTGTGATCGGACGAACACCGTCACGTGCAGCTCCACCTCGATATCGCCAAACGGCGCGAGCGCGGACCGCGCCATCGTATGTAGCGTTTCTCCGGTCGAATCCGAAATCAGATGGAGATGAAAGACGTCCGTCATCGGGTTCGCAACCTGCCCTGTCGCCGAAGGCTAACGCCGAGCGCGTCAAAGCCTGCGGAATTCTGTGGATAGCGGGAATTGCGAGCACGAACAACGCTGCCATGTGATGGCCACGGGAAAACTTCCCGGATGTACACACGTGGATCAAATTTGAGGCGAATCCCGACTGTCTGTGGAAATCTCGAGGCGTACGGAAAAGCACCAGTGAACAAAAGCGATGACAACTTCATTACAATGCTTGTTAAAGCTCTTAAACCATTGATTCATCGAAAGAAAATCATGGCCACATTTGTGATGGAATCAATCGTCTAACCGACGCATGTGAATTCATGCGCGGTTGACAGTGGGTAACTCTGTGGGTGACGAGGAAGTCCCGTGTGTCACCGTTATCCACGTGACATAACAACTACGAACAAACTTAAAGAATCCTTAAGGGGGCAGGACAGGCGATGCAGAAAGGCGAAAAAAAACTTCTTGCGGTGATGAAAGGTGAAGCGGCAGCAATCCCACCTGTCTGGTTGATGCGCCAAGCTGGACGCTATCTGCCCGAATATCGTGAAACCCGGAAACAAGCCGGAAGCTTTCTCGATCTGTGTTACACACCGGAACTTGCTGAAGAGGTGACGCTGCAGCCAATCCGGCGCTATGACTTTGATGCATCAATCCTGTTTGCCGACATACTGCTCGTCCCTCAAGCCATGGGCATGAACCTCTGGTTTGTAGAAGGCGAGGGACCAATGATGTCCTGGCCCAAAGATCAACCCGATCTGGGGTCGCTCAAGCCCAACGACGAAATCGATGAAACGCTTGAGCCCGTCTATGAAACGGTCAAGAGGCTTTCATCCTCGTTACCAGCAGAAACCACACTGATCGGCTTTGCAGGCGCTCCCTGGACAGTAGCAACCTACATGCTCGCCGGTAGCGGCACCAAGGACCAAGGCCCAGCCCGCCAGATGATGTTCCGAGATCCAGACATGTGCAGTGCCCTGATCGACAGGAGCACGGAGGCAACGCTGCACTATCTGCGCCGGCAGATCGACAATGGTGCCGAGGTTGTCAAAATCTTCGACAGCTGGGCGAGCGCCCTGACGCCAGATGCCTTTCGTAAATACGCCGTAGGACCCGCAAAGAAGATCGTTAACGGCATATGCGCGACGCACCCTGGAACACCGGTGATCGGTTTTCCCCGTGGTGTTGGTGCGTTGTATCCGGAGTTCGCTGATCTCGTGAAATGCGATGCCGTAGCGCTCGATTCTCAGGTTCCACTTGATTGGGCGCGTGAAAGCATGGGCGGCGTCCCCCTGCAGTGCAATCTCGAACCAATGTACATGGTGGTTGGCGGGGATACGTTGATGGATGCCGCAAAACGGAGCGTGGATGACATGCAGGGGTATCCGCATATCTTCAATCTCGGGCACGGGATCACACCGGATGCAAATCCAGCCCACGTCGATCAGCTTCTAAAGGCGATCCGCGTATGATCGAAGACTGGCTCGTCTGGGCATATCCTTACGTCAAGGCCATCCACATTATGGCCGTGATCAGCTGGATGGCGGGCATCTTCTATTTGCCACGACTGTTTGTCTATCATGCTGAACGGGCCGAGACGGGGGACCAACTCAGCGAGACGCTCAAGGTGATGGAGCACAAACTGATGCGCGTCATCATGAGCCCCGCCATGATGGTGACGTGGATTTTCGGGCTATTGCTGGTCTTCACGCCCGGGATCATCGACTGGAGCGAGATCTGGCCCTGGATCAAGGCCGCCTTGGTGATTGCGATGACGTGGTTTCATCACTCGCTCGTCACCTGGATGAAGGATTTCGCGGCTGACCGGAACCAACGCACGGGTCGCTATTTCCGCATCGCCAACGAGGTTCCGACCCTGGCCATGATTGGGATCGTCATCATGGTCGTGGTCCGCCCTTTCTGACAAATCGGTGACGTTCTTTTCCGATTCACATTGACGATCGGGATTTAGAGTGTATATCCACGCCACCGTACGGCTCGCGGCAGTCCTCTCCCTTTGCTGAGCCTTTTACCGATCTCCTAAACGATCTCTCAACGGCGCCGGACCGTATCATGACAGAACAGAAGCTATCCGACCTCAAGGCGAAGTCTCCCGCCGATCTTCTCGTGCTTGCGGAAGAACTGGAAATCGAGGCGGCCGCGTCGATGCGCAAGCAGGATTTGATGTTTGCCATCCTGAAGGAACTCGCCGAGGAAGGGATCGAGATCATCGGGTCCGGAGTGCTCGAGGTTCTCCAGGATGGGTTTGGATTCCTCCGCTCGCCTGATGTGAACTATCTGCCCGGCCCGGATGATATCTACTTGAGCCCAAGCCAGATCCGGCGCTTTTCACTTCGGACAGGGGACACAGTGGAAGGTCCGATCCGGGCGCCGAAGGATGGCGAGCGGTATTTCGCTCTTCTCAAGGTCAATACGATCTACTTTGAAGATCCCGAGAAAGCTCGCCTGAAGGTTCACTTCGACAACCTGACACCGCTCTATCCCGACGAGCGCTTCAAGATGGAAATCGAAGACCCGTCCGTGAAGGACAAGTCGGCCCGGGTCATCGACCTTGTGGCACCAATCGGTAAGGGACAGCGCTGTCTGATCGTGGCTCCGCCACGGACCGGTAAAACGGTTCTCTTGCAGAACATCGCTCACTCGATCGAAGCCAATCACCCGGAATGCTACCTGATCGTTCTGCTGATCGATGAGCGCCCCGAGGAAGTCACAGACATGCAACGGTCTGTAAAAGGCGAGGTTGTGTCTTCGACCTTTGATGAACCGGCCACCCGACACGTCGCAGTCAGTGAAATGGTGATCGAAAAAGCAAAGCGCCTGACTGAACATGGACGCGATGTTGTTATCCTGCTGGATTCCATTACCCGTCTGGGACGTGCGTTCAACACGGTGGTTCCATCGTCAGGCAAGGTTCTGACCGGCGGCGTGGATGCGAACGCATTGCAGCGTCCGAAGCGCTTCTTCGGTGCTGCCAGAAATATCGAAGAAGGTGGCTCTCTGACGATCATCTCTACTGCTTTGATCGACACGGGTAGCCGGATGGACGAGGTTATTTTCGAAGAGTTCTAGGGCACCGGCAACTCTGAGCTCGTCCTGGATCGTAAGGTCGCCGACAAGCGTGTCTTCCCGGCGATGGATATCCTGAAGTCCGGCACGCGAAAGGAAGAGCTGCTCGTATCGAAGACCGATCTGACCAAGATGTTTGTCTTGCGCCGTATCCTGAACCCGATGGGGACGACCGACGCGATCGAGTTCCTGCTTGGTAAGCTGAAACAGACCAAGAGCAACTCGGAATTCTTCGACTCCATGAACGCCTGATCCGGGCACTCAATTCGCGATGGAACAAGCGCGCGACACGATCTTTGCAGTTGCAACAGGTCGCGCTAAATCTGCAATCTCGGTTATTCGGTTATCTGGACCTGGATCGTGGGCTTGCGTCACCAGGCTCACGGGAAAACCTCTACCTGATCCACGACGTTTGGTTCGGCGTTCGTTAGTCGATGCCGGTGGCATGGACCTCGACGATTCGATGGTCGTCGTATTCGAACCAGGGTCGAGTTTCACCGATGAACAATCGGCTGAGATCCATTGTCATGGAGGGCTGGCGGTCGTTGACGCAATCCTCGAGGAGCTTGAAGGTTTCGCAGAATGCCGACACGCGAAGCCGGGAGAGTTCACGCGCCGGGCATTTGAAGCAGGCCGCATGGATTTGACCGAGGTCGAGGGCCTTGCTGACCTGATCGAAGCAGAAACCGAATTCCAACGTCGTCAAGCGATGCGCGTCCTGTCGGGACAGAGTGCGGTCAAACTCGATCAGTGGCGAACGGACCTTATCCGGGCGCGGGCACTCGTCGAGGTTACAATTGATTGGGCCGATGAAGAAGTTCCCGAGGACGTCTCGGACGAAGTCATAGGCCTGATGAAGACGGTCCAAAACGAAATCCAAGGTGAGTTGAGTCAATTCAACGCGACCGAGCGGTTGCGTCATGGTTTCGAAGTTGCACTCATTGGTCCGCCGAATGTTGGGAAGTCTTCGCTTCTAAATGCAATCGCGGGCAGGGATGTCGCTATTGTTTCGGAGATCGCGGGTACGACGCGTGACGTATTGGAAGTCCGGTGCGATCTGGATGGGATACCTGTGACCTTTCTAGATACCGCAGGTCTCAGAGCATCAAGCGATGAAATCGAACGCGTGGGGGTGCAACGGGCTATCCAGCGGGCGGCAGCGGCGGACCTGCGCGTCCGGCTCCAATCATCCGATGTGTCTGACACGGATGAAATCCCGTCGGTCCCGGTAGATCTGACGTTATGGTCCAAAAGCGATCTCGGTCGCGGGACCGCCGATCACATGATCTCGGTCGAAAGCGGCGAAGGGATCGCTGAGTTTTTGGAAACTGTGAAGGATCGTTTGGAATCCACAGCGTCGGGAGCTGGTTTGTTTGGACATGAGCGGCAACGCCTGGCTTTGTTAGCATGCAGCGATGCGCTTCTGAGTGGCTTGGAGAGTTTCGAGACCGTCGAGGCCGAGGTGCTCGCTGATGATCTGCGTCGTGCCGTAACCGCACTGGATGAACTGAGCGGTAGATTGGCGGTGGAAGATGTACTAGGAGACGTCTTCTCTTCATTTTGCCTCGGGAAGTAGGATTGTTTCACGTGAAACATTCGGATCAATTCGGTGTTCTCGTCGTCGGTGGCGGACACGCTGGCGCGGAAGCGGCACATGCTGCTGCACGGCTTGGTTCGCGCGTGTGTCTGGTGACGCATACGCGAGCATCAATTGGAGAAATGTCCTGCAATCCCGCGATCGGAGGTCTTGGTAAAGGTCACCTTGTGCGGGAGATCGACGCGCTTGATGGTTTGATGGGGCGTGTCGCGGATGCGTCCGCGATTCAGTTTCGACTTCTCAATCGGCGCAAGGGACCCGCAGTGCGCGGTCCACGTGCCCAATGTGATCGCGCTGTCTACAAAACGGTGATGCAAGCAGCACTGGCGAAAGCGCAGCGCATTGAGATCATTGAGGGAAGTGTTATCGATCTGATGGTCGAAAACGGTCAGGTTGCAGGCGTCCGGCTCTCCGGGAATATAGATATTCCAGCGCGAACCGTCGTGTTAACAACAGGGACATTCCTACGTGGACGGATGTTCAAGGGCAGTGAGGTCATCGAAGGTGGACGCGTTGGCGCGAAAGCTTCGGTGCGATTGGCAGAGAGGATTGATGATCTTGGGTTGCCACTCGGTCGACTGAAGACCGGAACACCGCCAAGGCTGGATATCCGAACAATTGACTTTGACGGATTAGCTGAACAGCCGGGTGATGATGAGCCGTCGTTCTTTTCCTCTATGACGGATGCACCCGCGCTCCGCCAAGTTCCGTGTCATATCACGCATACGAACGCACGAACGCACGACATCATCCGGGAAAATCTTGATAAATCCGCGATGTATGGCGGCATGATCGAAGGCGTTGGCCCGCGATATTGTCCGTCCATCGAAGACAAAATCACCCGGTTCGCAGAGAAAGACTCACACCAGATTTTCCTTGAACCGGAAGGCCTTACATCGAACCAAGTGTATCCCAATGGGATTTCAACATCGCTCCCGGTCGATGTACAGGAGGCATATGTCAGAACGATCAAAGGGCTTGAGGCTGCTGAAATCCTGCAACCAGGGTATGCGGTCGAGTACGACTACGTCGATCCACGCTTGTTAACCCGCACACTCGAACTGCAAGCATTGCCGGGACTTTATCTCGCCGGTCAGATCAACGGTACGACCGGGTACGAAGAAGCCGGAGCGCAGGGTCTTGTCGCCGGATTGAATGCAGCGGCACGTGTCATGGAGCGCGATCCATTTCATGTCAGCAGATCGGAAGGATACATCGGCGTTCTGATCGACGACCTCATCACGCAGGGTGTCTCGGAGCCGTACCGAATGTTCACATCCCGTGCGGAGTTTCGGCTGCACCTGCGTGCTGACAATGCTGACCAACGGTTGGCTCAGAAAGGTATCGACTTCGGCTGCGTTGGCGCAGAGCGCCGTGAGCTCTTCGATAAGACACAGAGAGCGCTCGACGCTGCGAAGGCGTCGTTGACCGGAGTAGCCGTGACGCCTCACGAAGCCGCCGCGCACGGGCTTTTGTTGAAATCTGATGGCACGAGACGCACGGCATTCGATCTGTTGTCGATGGTCGATATCGGTGTGGCCGACATTCTCAAAATTTGGCCCCATCTAGCAGAGTACGAGTCGGAAATTCTCCAACAGATTCAAAATGATGCCAGGTATGCGCCTTATCTTCAGCGGCAGCAGCGCGAGATTGATATCCTCCGAGAGGATGACGCATTGGCGATCTCACGTGAGTTGGATTTTCAGTCGATCTCGGGACTGTCGAGTGAGCTAGCGGCGAAGCTATCGACTGCTCGACCGGAAACTCTCGGGCAGGCGTCACGGATCGAAGGGATGACCCCGGCAGCGCTTGCCTTGCTGCTCGTGCATGCCAAGCGCGGTGAGAACCGGAAAAGCGCGTGAGATCTCTCGAAGCGGTTGGTCTGAATGTTTCACGTGAAACATTGGACAAATTGGAGACATTCTCCGAGTTACTCAAGCGCTGGAACCCGCGGATCAATCTTGTTTCGACACGAGACATCGAACGACTTTGGGAGCGCCACATTGTCGATTCCGCACAGATTTATCCACACCTCGCTGGCCATGATGGTGTTTGGGTCGATATCGGATCTGGTGGCGGCTTCCCCGGTATTGTGACTGCGATCATCGCAACCGAGGAAAACCCAAGCGCGGATGTGCACTTAATCGAATCTGATCAGCGAAAATGTGCCTTTTTGCGCCAGGTTGCTCGCGAGATTGCTCTGCCGATTACAGTTCATGCCAAGCGCGTCGAAGCTACTGAAACCAAGAATGTCAGCATTATCACTGCCCGAGCGTTCGCCAGTGTGACCAAGATCTTGGATATGACCACTGGGCTGCGATCCGAGATGACAAAGTATCTTCTCCTGAAGGGTCGTACTTATGAATCCGAATTGACGGAAGCCGAGCAGTCCTGGAAACTCAAGGTCGAAACAATTCCGAGTCGGACCGATCCTGAAGGTACGATCCTTGCTCTCACGGAAGTATGCTCACGACATGACATCTGATCACACCCGGCCCACCGAAGGCGCGCGCGTTCTTGCCATCGTCAATCAGAAGGGTGGCGTCGGAAAAACAACGACCGCGATCAATTTGTCCACAGCGCTTGCCGCACAGGGTTTGAGCTGTCTGGTGATCGATCTCGATCCTCAGGGAAATGCTTCGACCGGTTTGAACTGCCACGCGGATGAACGAGAAACCTCGATCTATGATGCCCTGGTGGGGGATACGGCGCTGACGGAAATTATCCGCAAGACCGATGTAGAGCACCTCAGTCTAGCACCTTCGTCAATTGACCTCTCCGGGGTAGATGTGGAGTTTGTGAATGATCCGTCCCGGGCGCACCGTCTGAAGACAATGTTGGAGGAGATCACCGACGAGACATCCGTTCGTGCGACGTACGATTTCATCATGATCGATTGCCCACCATCGCTGAACCTTCTCACCGTGAACGCAATGACCGCCGCCGAAGCAGTGCTGGTCCCGTTGCAGTGCGAATTCTTTGCGCTTGAGGGCCTTAGCCAGCTCCTCAACACCGTGCGCCGCGTTCAGCAGAATTTGAACCCCAGTCTTCGTGTCGATGGCATTGTTCTGACAATGTACGATCAAAGGAACAGGCTGTCCTCGCAGGTTGCCGATGATGTTCGGGATAATCTGGGCGACGTCGTGTATTCGACGCTTATTCCGCGGAATGTCCGGTTGTCCGAAGCGCCGAGCCATGCGATGCCGGCGCTGGTTTATGACCCGAAATGTGCGGGGAGTCGCGCTTACGTCGATCTGGCAGCCGAACTGCTTGAACGTACGAACACGCGCAAGGCGGCCTGATCCGATATGGCGAAGAAATCT
The DNA here is from genome assembly GCA_050043005.1 of Paracoccaceae bacterium. Classification (GTDB taxonomy): domain Bacteria; phylum Pseudomonadota; class Alphaproteobacteria; order Rhodobacterales; family Rhodobacteraceae; genus Thermohalobaculum. The sequence goes on along the minus strand of JBHJIZ010000174.1, from coordinate 25,428 downwards.
GATAGACGTGCACTGGGCCGCGGGTTGTCGGCGTTGCTGGGCGATGCGGATGCGGCAACCGCCGTTGCGCCGAAGGTTGAAGCCGCCGCGCCAAGCGCTGGAACTGAGAGTATCCCGATCGATCTGATTGAAGCAAATCCGGATCAACCACGCCGCGTGTTTCGTGAGGCAGAGCTAGATGAGCTCGCCATGTCCCTGAAATCCCATGGTCTTTTGCAGCCGGTTCTGCTTCGACCGCATCCCGCTGACGCACAGAAGTATCAGATCATCGCGGGCGAGCGGCGATGGCGCGCTGCGCAACGGGCGAAGATTCACTCGGTCCCGGCGGTAGTCCGCGACGTGAATGATCGGGAACTGCTGGAGTTTGCGATTGTCGAGAATGTTCAGCGCGGTGATCTGGAGCCCATCGAAGAGGCGCGAGGATATGCTCAGCTGATCGAGCATTACGGTTACACGCAGGAGGAACTTTCCGGCGTTATCGGTAAAAGTCGCAGTCAACTGGCGAACGCGATGCGGCTGTTGGCACTTCCCTATGATGTTATTCAGCTTGTGCAGTCCGGGAAGTTGTCAGCCGGTCATGCGCGGGCGCTGATCAAGGCAGACGATCCGATCGCATTGGCGCATCGTGCAGTGGATCAGGCGCTTTCCGTGCGCCAGGTCGAGGCGTTGGTGAAAGACCCGCGCGAAGCTACGCCCGCGAGGGCCCGTAAATCTACTGAAAAGGATGCGGATACAACGCTCCTGGAAGGGGATTTGTCAGCGGCGATTGGGATGCGCGTGGCCATTCAAGCCAATCCGCAGGACGGAAGTGGAGAGGTTCGAATTCGCTATAAGTCCCTGGATCAACTCGATAATTTGTGCCGAAAGCTATCGGAATGATCCGGTTCTAACTGCGTTTCGCCATCATCGCGAGGCGCAGCGCACAACGTTCGATCAAGGCGAATTCCGGCGGTCTGCCTGATGACCGCACTGATGCGTCTGTTTCGAGCAGCAGTGTATTCGCCGTCTCAAGCCGTCCAGCGGACCATCGATTGAGTTGACGTTGCACGCTGTCACGCCGGCTGCCCCACATTGGTGGTTTGACGGCCGCTAGGTTGCCACCTGAGGCCACGATCATGAAAAGCATCCGGAAGTGCCGCTGCAAGGCGATCAATACTGACACCGGTGTGACGCCGGACCCTGCCAAACGCCGAAGCGTCGGGCCAATTTCCTCGGCGTTGCCATCGGCGACTGTTCCGACCACGGCGTCGATCTCGGCATCCCGATCAAGCGGAAGCAGCTTCAGAATCTCGTGCATTGTGATCGGTTCGCTGTGCTCTGCGGCATAGACGGCAACGATTTCCATGGACTTCAGGAACGCGGCGTAATCCATCGCTCTTGCGACTTGGACTAGGCTCTCTAAATCACCGTCTGAAATACTCAGACTCTCATTCACGCTTCGAAGTATTGGCAGAATAGTATCTCGATCAACTTGCGCTTCAAAGGTTTGGAGTGAAACAGTGTTCGAGTTACCTTCAAATGCTTTCCTAAGGGTTGAGCGAGCTGTTAATTGTCCAGCAGTGAGAATGAGGAAGGATTCATTTTCTTCTACGCGCGTTAAACTAGGAATGACTGACTTCGACAGAGTATCGGTTACATTCTGTACGATGACCAGGCGTTGCGACGCAAACAGGCCCTGAGATTGTAGTGCTTCATCGAGCTTCAGTGGATCGCGGCGCAGTTCGTCTGGTGCCAAATCCACGATCTCGGTGTCGTGCGCCATCCCGGACAGCCGAGCGGAGACCAGTTGGTCCTTGAGGGATGAAACATACCCGATGTCCGGACCGAAGATCAGCGTTGCCTTGTGCTTGGGATCCGGTCGTTTGCAATAACTGATCGCGTCACGACCGCTCAGCTTCATCCTTCAAGCACCTCGGCACTGGACAGGATGCGCCGTGCAATGCGTTCGCCGATGTCACGCGCCAGGCGGCGTTCGATGTCCAATTCTGCCTGACGAGTCGCGAACAGCGAGGTTGTCGCATTGTACCCTGATTCAGATATGGCCGTATCGTTCAGAACGATCTCGCCGTTTGCGCGCTGACGCAACTGCCACCGTGAGATGGCGGTCACCGTAATCCGCGTGACCGAGTTGTCCTGGGCGATCGCTTGGCCGCGCTCGGTGATCCGGTTCTGAACAGACAGAACCCATTCGGTTTCTTTCGGATCACCAAGCCTGTCACCGAGTGCCTTGACCAGAAAGTAGCCAAATCTGTCGTCGGTGCTCGGGAATGCGATGCGCCCGACAAGTGCACGACTGGCAGTACCATCGGCCAACATCGGGCGGAAACAGCCCGCGAGGACCGACGCCACGGGTATCAAACCCGCGACGAGAAGTGCGCGCCGACTAAGCAACGACATTAACGATACGCCCTGGCACGACGATGACCTTCTTGGGCGCTTTTCCGTCCAGCACGCGTGTGACGGCGGCATCGGCCAGTGCGGCAGCTTCGATATCTTCTTTCGAAGCTTCGCGTTGGATCAGGATCTCAGAGCGGCGCTTACCGTTGATCTGGATCGGTAGCGTGATCTGATCGCTAACCAGCAGGGAAGCATCGGCATCTGGCCAGGGCGCATCGACGACCATTCCGTCACCGTCAAGGCGTTTCCACATTTCCTCGGCGAAGTGTGGCACCATTGGTGAAATCATGATGCAAAGCGCCCGCAGACCTTCGTGACGTGCGAAGTCCATGTCGGCTCCGGTTTCCTTAGCTTTCGCGAGTGCGTTCGTCAGTTCGTAGAGTTTCGCCACCGATTTGTTGAAGCTGAAGCCCTCGATGCCCTCGGTTACGCCTTGGATCGCCGAGTGTGTCATGCGACGGAGCGCGGTAGCGGCATCGCCGATCGAGTCTGGTTCCGCGTCTACGTACTTCAGATCGTCCATCAAGCGCCAGACGCGCTGCAGGAAACGCCACGCGCCTTCGACCCCGGCATTGGTCCATTCGACATCGCGCTCGGGCGGGCTGTCGGACAACATGAACCACCGTGCCGTGTCTGCACCGTACTGTTCGATGATCGCCTCGGGGTCGATGACGTTCTTTTTCGACTTGGACATCTTGGTGGTGGCACCGATGGACACGCTCTCGCCACTGCCGATGCGTGTCGCGTTGCCGCTTTCGTCGCGCTGAACTTCCTCGGGCGTCAACCAGAGGGTCTTGCCGTCTTCTTTCACGGAATATGTCTCGTGCGTGACCATGCCCTGGGTGAACAGCGCGTTGAACGGCTCGCGTGCGGATTGCGGCAGATGCTGGGTTGCGGCCATCGCTCGGCAGAAGAAGCGTGAATACAACAGGTGGAGGATTGCGTGTTCTACACCCCCAATATATTGATCCACATTCATCCAGTAATCGATGTCTGCAGAGTCCGTCGGCGTCTCGGCCCTTGGCGAGCAGAACCGTGCGAAGTACCAGGACGAATCGACGAACGTATCCATCGTGTCGGTTTCGCGCGTCGCGGCGGCACCGCATTTCGGGCAGGGCACCTTGCGCCATGCGTCGTGCCGATCCAGCGGGTTTCCAGGCCGGTCGAAGGTTACATCGTCCGGTAGCTTGACCGGCAGATCCGCCTTGGCCACGGGCACCGTTCCGCAAGTCTCGCAGTGGACAACCGGGATTGGCGCGCCCCAGTAGCGCTGGCGCGAGATTCCCCAATCGCGCAGTCGGAAGTTTTCGACGCCTTTGCCCCAGCCGTGTTCCTCGGCATAAGCGATCGTCGCGTCGATGGCCTCCTGGCCGGTTGCGACGTCGAGCCCGGCAAAGTGATTCACCCAGCGAACCTTTTCGGTCTTGGGCGGCACGAAAGCGTCGTCTGCGACTGGTGTATCATCATCGAGCGCGAAGAACGTATCGATCACCGGCAAGTCGTACTTGCGGCAGAAATCCAGGTCGCGCTGGTCGTGGGCCGGACAGCCAAAGATCGCGCCCGTGCCGTAATCCATCAGGATGAAATTCGCGATCCAGACCGGCAGTTTCCAGTTCGGGTCCAGCGGATGGCTGACGGTGATGCCGGTATCAAGGCCTTTCTTCTCGGCCTTCTCAAGATCGGCTTCGGATGTTCCGTGACGACGGCACTCGGCGCAGAATGCTGCGACGTCCGGATTGTCGGCTTCCAGCGCCTTTGCCAACGGATGGTCCGGCGAGATCCCGACGAAGCTCGCGCCCATGAGCGTATCGGGTCGGGTTGTATAGACGGCAACCTCGCTGTGGCCATCGGGGGCGCCTTGGGTCTTGAAGCCAAACTCCAGGCCGCGCGACTTGCCGATCCAGTTGGATTGCATCAGCCGGACCTTGTCGGGCCAGTCTTTCAGACCGTCGATCGCGCTGAGCAGATCGTCTGCCATGTCCGAGATCTTGAAGGCCCATTGCTGGCGTTCCTGGCGCTCGACCGGCGCGCCAGAGCGCCAGCCCTTACCATCGATCACCTGTTCGTTGGCAAGCACGGTCATGTCGACCGGGTCCCAGTTCACAACAGCCTTGCGCCGCGCGATGAAACCGGCCTCGAGCATATCCAGGAACAGGGCCTGCTGCTGGGCGGAGTATTCCGGGTCGCAGGTTGCGAACTCGCGGGTCCAGTCCAGGCTCAGGCCCATCGACTTGAGCTGGCGCCGCATGGTCGCGATGTTCTCGTAGGTCCAGGTCCCGGGATGCGTATTGTTCGCCATTGCGGCGTTCTCGGCCGGCATCCCGAACGCATCCCAACCCATTGGGTGCAGCACGTTGAACCCGCGCGCCCGTTTATACCGCGCAATGACATCCCCCATTGCGTAGTTGCGCACATGGCCCATGTGAATGCGGCCCGAGGGATACGGAAACATCTCGAGCACGTAATATTTCGGGCGCGCCGGGTCGCGCTCTGCCCGAAAGGACTCGGCCTCATCCCATGCAGCCTGCCATTTCGGCTCGGCCTCGCGCGCATTGTATCGCGACATCGTCTGCCACCTGTCTGGCTTGGGTGTCCCGGCGCTGTGCAGTGGCCGGAACGAAAAACGCGCCCGTGATAGTCCGGGCGCGCTGTGAATTCAATCTGGCCGTGGCACAGACGAGCCAGTCGCAAAACTAGCCGGTGGCTGCACCTTCGACTTCGGCAATGCGGATCTGACGCGCACGGGTCAGGATCGCATCTTCGATCTTGCGTGCGGTTTCGGCGTTTACCGTGGCCGGAACCCAGACGCCGCCTTCATCACGAACTTCGCGGTAGACCGCGACTTTGAGCGAGCTGGCAGCGAGTTGCGGGCGGACCATGTAGGCCGTCACCTTGAAGCGTTCGCCGGGGATATCGGGATTGGCGCCCCAATCGGTTGCGATAACACCGGTAAACGGATCGGTCGATGCCAGGGGCAGGAAGCTGAGTGTATCGAGCGCTGCACGCCAGAGGTACTTGTTGACTGGGATCGCGTCTGACTGGCCCGGCGTGTCCCGGTTGCCGCTGAGAGCTCCGGTCAACGCGGTGAGCGACGCTCCCTCCTCACCAAAAAGGCTTTCAGATCTCTGTGGGTCGTACTGCGACGTTGGACCTGTCCTGGGTCCGACGGGATCCGCTGCTTTCTGGCTTCCGCCGCACCCACTCACGATCAGAGCGCCGACAAATGCTAAGGTTGTGAACCGCCCCACCATGTCCAATCCTCCCGAAATACGTGTATGTCAGCAGCTATCGGCCGATGACTTTTTTACGCCTCACACGCGTCTGGCCGTCTGTTTAACAACACCTGCCGCCAAGGCAACGTCCCAAACTTGCCATATTGTTGCAAAACTGCACCGCATCGCGCCACGATTGATGACACCGACTCACGCGAAGATTGACGGATTCCAGCGGTTGATTAACAACTGCGGTCGCGGGGCGAGTACGGCCCGGCGGTTCCGTTGCCGAAAAATGGCGGAACCACAAACAAACACACGTGTGAAACGAAGAGGGACAACATGAAGAAAGTACTTTTGGGCACCAGCGCAATCGCGCTCGCTGCTGCGACCTCGGCCAACGCGGCTGAGTGGAATGTGAAGGTCGGCGGCTACCATAACCAGATGGTTGCGTTCGCATCTTCTGATCAGGACAACAACACTGGCGCCGATTTCGACGGTGTCGATGTTAAGCAGAACGCAGAAATCTTCTTCCTGCCGTCGATCACGCTCGACAACGGCCTGAAGTTTGGTGCCAACGTTCAGCTTGAAAGCGCAGGCGGCAGCGGTACACCGGACACGATCGATGAATCGTACCTGTACGTCCGCGGTTCGTTCGGTGAGATCAACCTGGGTTCGGAGAACTCGGCTGGTTACAAGATGACCTACGGCGCGCCGAACAAAGCAATCATTGCTTTCAACTCGCCGTCGACCGACCAGTACATCCCGTGGACTGGCAATGGCGCTGGTAACGGCATTTTCCGCTCGACCCTGGGCTCGACCTTCATCGAGAACGACCGGAACAACGACGCCGACCGCATCACCTACTACACGCCGCGCTTTGCCGGCTTCCAGCTGGGCTTGTCCTATGCTCGTGACGGAAGCCAGGACAGCAATGCTCAGGTTGACATCAACCAGGCTGGTACGCTGAGCGACATCTTCGACGTCGGCGCCAACTACGTGAACGATTTCGGTGGCGTGAATGTCGCTGTTTCGGGCCGTTGGGGCATCGCAAACGATGAAGGTGCAGGCGATCCTACCGTCCTCGGCTTTGGTGCCAATGTTGGCTTCGGCGGCTTCACACTCGGCGGTTCTTGGGCCGAGCAGAATGACTCCGGCGACAACGACGGTACGGCGTTCGACGTTGGTGTCAGCTACGAGACTGGTCCTTGGGGCTTCTCGGCTGTCTGGTTCCACGGCGAGAACGTTGATGACGACCAAGGCTTCGCAACCGGCTTGGACGAAGAGCAGGACACGTTCGGCATTGGTATCGACTACAAGCTTGCCAAGGGCGTTCGCTTGAATGCCTTCGGTGCTTACGTCGATTTCTCTGAAGACGATCCGGCTGCTGCGACGACCCGCGACACCGATGGCTTCATCATCGGTACCGGTATCGGCCTGAGCTTCTGATCCAAACGGGTCTCAATGCGTTCTATGCGGAGGGGGCTCGCCCCCTCCGTTTTCGTTTGTACCGGACTCAATGAAGCATCAAACGGTCACAAAGTCCCTGTTCTGGCTCGCCTCCTACCCGAAGTCGGGTAACACGTGGATGCGGGCCTTTTTGGCCAATTACGTGTTCGATCAGCCAGAACCTGTGCCGGTAAATCAGCTCCATAAGCTGGGAATTGGCGATGCAATCGCGTCTGCCTATACCAAGGTCTTGGGAAGCAGTTTCGATCCGACCAATCCAGCAGACTCTGCAAGGGTCAGAGAGCCGTTTTTCAAGGCGCTCGTCGCCAATGGCGCTGATATCAACCTGGTTAAGACCCACAACCAGAACAACGTGGCGTTCGGGTCTCACCTTATCCCCGCGCACTACACGCGCGGTGCGATTTACATCATCCGCGATCCGCGCGATATGGTCATATCCTATGCCAGCCACCTAGGGATGGCGGTGGACCGTGCAATCGAAGGCATGAACACGGTCGACAATGCCACTGCTGCGGATGAGAAAAACGTGCATCAATTCCTGGGACGCTGGTCGGACCATGTCACCAGCTGGACGCGCAGCAAGAAGTTCGCGGTGACGGTTATCCGTTACGAGGACATGCTGGAGCGGCCAGAAAAGACCTTTGGAACTGTAATTCGCCGTGTGGGGATGCCGGTTGAGAAGGACCGCCTGGCGAAAGCGATCGAGTTCTCGAGCTTTGACAAACTCCGTGGGCAGGAGGAAGAAACCGGCTTCGTCGAGAATTCGGAGAAGCAAGAGCGTTTCTTCCGCAAAGGGACTTCCGGCCAATGGCGCGAGGAACTCACGGCCGATCAGGCGGCACAGATCGAGGCCGATCATGGCAGGGTCATGCGAAAGCATGGCTATCTCTGATCTGAGATTGCGTGGTTGACCTTCACTATCCGGTTCGCGATGTCTCATCCATGCAACAACAGGACCTCCGACGGATCATTTGGCTGGCGTCGTTTCCGAAGTCTGGAAATACGTGGACGCGTGCGTTTCTGGCGAATTATCTCGCACCGAAGGGGACGAAGCTGACCATCAACCAGCTGAACCAGTTCTCGACTGGTGACGTGCGGCAGGATTTCTGGGATGCTGCCTGGGGGCGACCCTTTCAGGACCAGCCCGTCGAGACCGGGGTGGCGCTTCGGCCAAAGGTGCTCAAGCTGATCGCCGGATCGAAGCCGAGCCATCACTTCGTCAAGACCCACTCCAGGATCGACCGGATCGAGGGGCAAGACCTGATCCCGGCCAGCGTCACGGTGGCAGCGGTCTACATCATCCGGAATCCGTTTGATCTGGCGCTTTCATACGCACGGCATCTCTCGATTTCGATCGATGAGGTGATTGAGCGGATGACGAGCGCCGGTGGGGTCAACATCACGGCGACGCAGATTCCGGAGTTCATTGGCAGGTGGGACAACCATGTGTCCAGCTGGACGGGTGCCCGCGGTTTGCCGCTGCATCTGATGCGTTACGAGGACATGCAGGCGAACACCGAGCGCAGCTTCCGCAAATTGCTGGAGTTTCTTCAGATCCCGCAGGACATGGGCGCTCTGCGTCGCGCGATCCGGGCGTCACGCTTCAAGGAGCTCCGGAAACAAGAACAGTCCGAGGGTTTTGGAGAGAAACCGGCAGGCATGGATCGGTTTTTCGCGTCAGGAACGACGGGGGGATGGCACTCGGCGATGTCGGCGGATCAGGTGCGCCGGATCGGAGAAGAATTTCAGCTTGCCCTGGAACGTCATTACCCCGAGATGCTGCCTCAGATTCATGAAACGATGGGGTCCAGCCGATGAGTTCGCTTGGCGACATTCAAGACAGAATTGACGCGGCCTGCGCAAAGGCGGGGCGGGCGAACGACGTGACTCTGATCGCTGTCTCGAAAGTTCAACCATTGGAGCGCGTCGAGGCGGTTCTGAAGATGGGTCACCGGGTGTTCGGTGAGAACCGCGTGCAGGAAGCCGCCGGAAAGTGGCCCGGATTCCGCGAGACATTTGAGAATATCGACCTGCACCTGATCGGGCCGTTGCAGACGAACAAGGTGAAGCAGGCGGTTGGTCTGTTCGACGTAATCCACTCGGTCGACCGCGAAAAGCTCGCCCGAAAGCTGGCGGAAGAATTCGACGCTGCCGACAAGCAGATCCCGTGTTTCCTCCAGATCAACACCGGCGAGGAAGAGCAGAAGGCCGGATGTCTGCCCGCCGAGGCCGATGCATTCGTGCGTGCATGTCGCGAGGACTATGCGCTTCCCGTTGCCGGATTGATGTGCATACCCCCGGCGGACGAGGAGCCGTCGCTGCATTTTGCGTTGCTCAAGAAGATCGCGGTGCGGAACGGATTGAGCGGGCTTTCAATGGGGATGAGCGGCGATTTCGAGAGCGCGATCGCTCTGGGTGCCACGCACATCCGGGTCGGATCGGCTATTTTCGGAGCGCGCGTGCCCGGCTGAGGCCGCAAACCCTTATCTTGGCCGTTTCTGCACATCTTGGCCCAACGCTGGTCCAGATGGGCTGCAATCCCCACATGAAATATGACACAAGGTCCGCGTGAAGCGGTCCGTCGGAGGCATCGGGTGGCACGGCGTAAGAAGACCGAGAAGAAAACGACAGCGAAGCCAACGGATCAGCCCGGGCTGATCGGGCGGGCCGTTCGGGGTGTAATCCGCATGGTCTTCGGCCTGGTCTGGCGTCTGGGTGTCGTCGTCGCATTGATCGTTGCCGCGGCTGCCGCGTTCTTCTATGCGCAACTCCCCGCCTATGAAAAACTGTTTGATGGGCGCGGCGTGGGCTCGGTGACGTTGCGCGATGCGGATGGAGCGATCTTTGCCTGGCGCGGGGAACAGTACGGAGGGGATCTGAGCGTTGATCAGGCCTCACCGCATCTTGTGAATGCGGTGATCGCGGCGGAAGACAAGCGATTTTACCGACATATCGGCCTGGATCCGCGTGGCATCGCGCGGGCGATGTATGTCAACATGCAGCGCGGGGCTTTCGTGCAGGGTGGGTCGCCCCTGACCCAGCAGGTCGCGAAGAATGTCTTTCTGAACGCCGAACGCAGCCTTGCGCGCAAGATCAAGGAAGTGCCGATGGCGCTGGCGCTGGAGTTCAAGTACTCGAAGGAACAGATCCTCTCGATCTACCTGAATCGGGTCTACCTTGGGGCCGGGACCTATGGCTTCGAAGCCGCGGCACAACGGTACTTCGGGAAGTCTGCGCGGGTGGTCACTCCGGCAGAAGCCGCAATGTTGGCAGGCCTGTTGCGCGCGCCATCTCGTTATGCGCCGACAAATGACATTACCCTTGCCCAACGGCGGGCGAACGTAATTGCCCGGTTGATGTTCGAGCAAGGCTATCTGTCCGAGATCGACATGCTCGAGATTCGCGCGAAGCCAGCGGTTCTGTCAGATGAAGCGGCAGCGCGGGCCGGTGGTGCGTTCGCCGATTGGGTCATGGAGCGCGGCGGTGAGGACAAGTTCCTGGATCTGTTGAAGACTGCGGATATCGAAATAGAGACGACGTTTGACCTCGATACGCAACGTTCTGCCGAACAGGCCCTGGCCGACGTTTTTGATACAAAGGTGCGTGAGGGGAGCGAAGCACAGGCCGCCATTGTCGTGATGACCTATGACGGTGCTGTAAAGGCTGTTGTCGGTGGGCGCGAGCGCGGCCCGGCAAGGTTCAATCGCGCAACGCAAGCGCTGCGCCAGACTGGGAGCGCGTTCAAGCCGATTGTCTATGCGGCGGGGATTGAGGCCGGGTTGTCTCCGCTGGATGTGTTCGAGGATAAGCGGATCAACATTCGGGGCTGGTCGCCTTCGAACTACAACAACCGGTTCACAGGCCCCGTCACGCTGCGCGAAGCGTTGGCCAAGTCGATCAACACAGTCGCGGTTCAGGTGTCCGAGCAGGCCGGGCGCGCCAAGGTGCGTGAACTGGCCGGTGAGATGGGCCTGAGCTCTGAAATGGCACCGGGCCCGGCGATTGCGCTCGGCACGTCGGAAGCTCGGCTGATCGAAATGACCGGTGTGTTCGCCACCATTGCCAATGGTGGCCGCCGGGCCGTGCCGCATGGTGTAACGGCGATCAAGCTGCGCGGGGACGAACTTCCGATCGATCGCGGCCCGGTCGAACTGGGACCTCAGGTGATCTCGGCCAGGACTGCAGGCTTGTTGACGAACATGATGGAAGCGGTCGTGACGGATGGAACCGGCGGCCGCGCACGGATGGCCGAATGGCAGGTTGCGGGCAAGACCGGCACGACGCAGAAGGCCCGAGACGCCTGGTTCATAGGCTTTACCGCCGATTACGTAGCCGGCGTCTGGATGGGGTATGACGACAACCGACCGTTGACCGGTGTCACCGGCGGAGGCCTGCCCGCCGAGATCTGGCAGGAAGTGATGAACCGGATTCACGCCGGGCGGACACCGCGCCCGCTGAATTCAATCGCTCCGCAACCGCGTGAGCCGTTGATTGCCGAACGCACACCGGACCGTGACGGCGGCGCCGGTGGGGGCGACTCACTGGTCGAGCGCATCTTCCGGGACGTGGTCCGCGACCTCACCGGCGATGAGCCCGCACAGGCGCCTGATTGGAATCCAGAAGCAGGCAGTGATCGATAAGCCGCCGCACGGGCCTGTGGGCCGGACCGCTCGATCCCGGTCGCACTTCCTAAGCTGCGCGGTCGACGATCTCTTTCGGGCCGTGCAGACCTGCCTGCGAATCGAGCGTTGAGACATCGACGTCCGCTTCGGTCAGCTTGATGACGACTTCCTCTGCCGAGAGGTTGGAGAGACCGTTCATGTCGACTCCGGCATCCGCGAAGGTTCCCGTGACCTCCTTGTGCGCTCGAAAGTCCTCCATGAGTTCGCCAATATCGGCGCTGTGCATCAACCGTGACGTCTGACCCAAGATTCCGGTGAAACCGAACATCGCAGTCTCCCTGTTGTGCTGACGATTAGTTGTCGAAGTGAGGGCAACCGCCATATAGACAAGCGTGTCGAACCACGCGGATGGATAGGATTGTCCTATCGTCGTCGTGGGCTTCTAGGTTTCCAGCATCAGGGATGGGAATTGCTGCGAGGCGACATCCCGGATCAAGTCTGCAATCACGTGATAGGCCCGGGCGCGCCCGGCGCTCTTGCGCCAGACCAGACCGACCGAGCGGCTGATGCGCTGACCCTTGATCGGGCGGACGATAACCTCGCTTTGTGGACCGATCTCAGATTGAGCATAAAGCGCCGGCACAAAGGTCAGGCCCATATTCATGCCGACCATGGTTCGAAGTGCGTCCAGACTGGTGCCTTCGTAATCGCGGAGCAGCGTTGCGCCGAACTGCTCACAAAGTGCCGAGATCTGGTCGTGCAGGTGGTAATGTGGGTTCAGGGACAGGACCTGCTCACCGACCAGCGCCTCGCCCGGGATTGCATCGCGCGCGGCCAGTGGATGCTCCCTCGGCAATGCCAGGTACAACGGTTCGCGAAACAGGCGGCGGGTTGTCAGTTCCGCCCCGGCGACCGGCAGCTGCGCGAGGATCACATCGTGAATTCCGTCAGCAAGTTCGAATTCCAGTTCTCGTGGCGCGCCCTCACGGACGTACAGCTTGAGCTGCGGATTTTCGCGATGCAGCCGCGTCACGATATGTGGGAGCAGATAGGGTCCAAGGGTCGGCTTGGCGCCGAGCTTAATCGTACCGATCAACCCATGCTGTGCGGATGCTGCGAGATCGGCGATGTCCTGTACCCCGTCGATCACCTCGCGCGCGCGGGCCACGACTTCCCGGCCGATCGGGGTCATGTTGACACCAGAACGTCCACGCTCGACCAGTTGCACGCCCAAGACACCTTCGATGTTCTGAATCTGCGCACTGAGTGACGGCTGACTGATGCCGCATCTCTCTGCCGCGCGCCGGAAGTGATGGGTGTCTGCCAGAGCGAGCAGATAGCGGAGCTGTCGAAGCGTGATGTCCGTGGCGTCCATAATCTTCCTGCAGTGTCCGGTCGCGCGAGATGGTGGTAAGCGCAGAAAGTGTGCCGAGCACCTGACTCGCGCGAAGCTGATCGGGTAATCCTATCAGATTTATAAGACTCGTCTGCTTTTTCCGAACGAAGGTTGATGCCACCTTTTGCGAGGGCGCCGCGCAAGACGTTCTTGAGGATCTGGTCGAACGGGATGTGACGGTGCCCACCACGACGCAAGCACACCGATGACAGAACGAAGCAAGGAGGTTTCAGATGATCCTGAATATGCAGAACGTGAAAACGAGGTCACTGCTGCATTGGAAAGAGACGGTCGAACGCCGACGAGCACAACTCTCTGAGGAGATCGATGGCCAACGTGGGCGGCCGTTACCGGATTTCCTCGCGATTCAGGGTTTGAAACGTGAGCGCGCTCGGTTGAAGGATGATCTGACCTTGATCGAGGGCGTCTTGCGGACGATCCGGACGCCAATCGCCCCGGAAGCAGCGTAAGCGATGATGTCCCGGCACGTCGTGCAATCGACCCGCCGGGCAGTCTTGGGGCCAGAGATGCAATGCTCTGGCCCGTCATTCCTCAGATCCTCAGCCAGCAAATCGTGCCCCCGAACTTTGTGAGCTTGGATGTGCGGGAGAGCGGTTTCATTCGGCGATGTTCATCGATTTGAGCTTGGGCAGGGCCTTGGTGGATCGGCTGCGCTGATGGAACCAACGACTGGCATGATCTGATGCCCTGTCCTGAACTCTGTGTTCGGGGCGGCGATCGGGTCGGTGAAGGTTTCTCGAATTCAGTGCGGATCATGTTCAGGATCTGGGTCGCCGAAGTCGGGGTGCCCTTCAAAGAGCACTCTACGACTGTCCGCGTCAGTTATTCACCCAGGGTGCACGCTCTCGCGCATCCACTGTTGCAGGACGCGGACCGAGTGCTCGGAATTCACGCCACAGGCGGGATCGAGTACCAGCGGTCCCGGAATATACCCTCGTGATCCAAGGCCCTTCTGGACGCTTTCGACCAGCAAGATGTCTTCCTCGACGGTGGTGGCACGGTCCTGAATCGCGAGCCGCCGGATTGCCTCGTCATCCGCACCGTCGATCGAGTACCAGCCCCGCCAGACAATGACCTTGTCCTCGGCGACTGGGCGCCAGTGATAGGTGTTCAGAACGTTCCCCGGATAGACCTGGAACGAGAACATCGGCCACAGGAACCAGCTTGAATACTCGTGGCTGTGCGGCAGGCCCGAGTTGATGTCGTAGGTCATCTGGTCGAGGTTCTGGCATTCGGTGGTGTGCCGCAGGCAGTGGCCTTGCGGTTGGATGTCATAGGTTTCGGGCCGGACCACGCCGGTCGCGAAGGTCGGGTGGTTCAGGCTGCAGTGGTAGCATTCCGAGTAATTCTCGACGCTGACCTTCCAGTTGCAGTTCTCCGCAATCTCCACCCACTCCAGCGGTTTGAGGTGCGCGTGATGCGGCAGCCAGTCTTTCATTTCCGTGCGAGCATCTGGGAACCAGTCATCCATCGGCTTGGCGTGCGGGTCGAGGTTGACGAAGACGAAGCCCAGGAATTCTTCGGTTCTGACCTCGGTCAGGCAGACGCTGGATTTGTCGAAGCCCTCAACCTTGTTCAGGTTTGGTCCGGCACGAAGGCCACCTGTTAGCTCGTAAGTCCAGGCGTGGTAGGGACAGACGATCACCCGGGTCGTGCCTGTGCCCTGCACCAACTGGTGCGCGCGGTGCTGGCAGACATTGTAGAAGGAGCGGATGGTGCCGTCGCGGCCACGCACGCAGAACAGGCTCTCACCCGCCATTTCGAAGGCATAGTAGTCGCCCGGACCGGGGATCTCGCTGGCATGGCAGGCGAACTGCCAGGTCTTGGCGAACAGTCCTTGGCTTTCGATCTCGAAAATCTGCGGGTCGATGTAATAGCGCGCTTCGAGTGAGTGGATCAGGCTCATTCGAAATCCTCCTGATAGAGGCCAAGGTCGTGCCGCCGTGCGTGAAAGGTCTCGACCCGTTCGACAATCTCAGGGCTTGCGACGGCTATGACGAAGGACAGCAAGGTCTCGAGCAAAGCAATCGTTGCGACCGATGACGGAAAGAACTGCGGCGTCTCGGTCGATATCGTGAAACTGTGATCGGCGACGCGCGCGATGGGCGAGGCAAGGCTGTCGGTGATGGCAATAATCGTGATGTTCTGGGCGCGGGCCTGTTGCACGGCCTCGATCACTTCACGCCGATAGGGCCGCGTTGTCATGGCGATCAGGACATCCCGCTCATCGGCCCAGGCCAGGTCGTCCGTGGCCGAGGAACCGGCACGCGGCAGGGCATGGAACGCCACCATGCCGGTCGACGCCAGATAGGTGAAACTTCGGGCGTTGCTGTTGTTGATGCCGACACCCAGGGTGAAGACATTGCGGGCGGCCCAGATCGCCTCGGCCGCTGACTTCAGCCGGTTTGCATCGATGGCGGCGAAAGTTTCTTCGATGTTCGACAGTGCACCATGCACCATGTCGGCATAGAGCGCACCGAGGTCACCGCCCTTGCGCACGTCTTGAAGCCAGCGGGCGCGGTCGGGGAAGCTCATGCCGCCTTTCCGACTCGCATCGCGGCACGGCGCGCGGAAATCCTCGTACCCTTCGAAGCCAACCTGACGGGCCATACGCACGAAGGTATTCGGCTTCACGTTGGCGGCATCGGCGATCTCTCGCACCGTCGAGACGCCAACATCCTGAGGGTTCTCAAGCACATAGCGGGCGGCTTTCTGCGCCTCGGGCGTCAGGTCCTCCCACTCGTCGGAAAGCCGTTCAAGCACGGCATTTGATACATCTGTGCCATTCATGATTGACGACGGTACAAATGTACGCTTTAGCTGTCCAGAACAAACTGTTGTTGCAAGGACAAGTTGGATGAGCGGACAGGATGTGCCGGGCCACGCACGGGTCGTGATCGTTGGCGGGGGCGTGATGGGCTGCGGATTGGCCTATCACCTGGCGCATGAAGGCTGGACCGATGTGGTTCTGCTCGAAAAGGCCGAGCTGACATCCGGCTCGACCTGGCATGCGGCGGGGCAGATCACGCATTCAACCTCGTCCTACGGCCTGGGCAAGTGCGTGGACTACAACATCGATCTGTACTCTGGGGCATTGGAGCGTGAAACCGGCCAGGCCGTGACCTGGCACGGATGCGGATCGTTCCGGCTGGCCTATACCGAAGACGAAATGGACTGGCTGCGGCATACGCTATCGGTGGGCCGGTCGCTGGGCTTCAACATCGAGCTGGTCGGTCCTAACCGCATCGCCGAGTTGCACCCGTTCTACAACCTCGATGGCGTGAAGGGCGCGTTGCACACGCCGGATGACGGTCATGTCGACCCGTCGAACGTGACGATGGCGATGGCAGCGGGCGCCCGGCAACTGGGCGTGAAGGTGATCCGCCGCTGCCGGGCGACGAACATCACACAGGACATGAACGGGAAATGGGTGGTCGAGACCGAGAAGGGTACGGTCCGCTGCGAACATGTTGTCAACGCCGGCGGCACCTACGCGCGGCAAATGGGTGAGTGGACGAGGCTGCAACTGCCGATGACCTCGATGACGCACCACTACCTGGTGACCGACACTGTCCCGGAATTCCTGGAGCTTGATCGTGAGCTTCCGGTGATCCGCGATGACAAGATGGTCTCGGGCTATATCCGGATGGAGCAGAAATCCGGCCTTATCGGGATCTACGAGAAGGAGAACCCGAATTCGGTCTGGCACGATCACTGCCCATGGGAAGCCGAGAACGAGCTGTTCGAAGCGGACTATGACCGGATCATGCCGTGGCTGGAAAACGCGATGAAGCGCATGCCGATCCTGGCCGAGCTTGGCATCAAGCGCGAGGTCCATGGCGCGATCAGCCATCCGCCGGATGGCAATCCGCTGATCGGCCCGGCGCCGGGCGTGCGGAATTACTGGTGTTGCTGTGGCACGCAGATCGGGATCGGCTGGGGTCCGGGCCTGACGCGGGAACTGGCGCGTTGGATGGTGCATGGCTCGGCCGATATCTCGATGCGCGAATACGATCCGCGCCGGTTTGGCGGCGACGCGACCAAGGACTGGCAGGTCACCAAGGCGCACGAAGACTATTGCCTGCGTCACGAGATCCCGTTCCCGCATTTCAACCGGTTGGCCGGGCGGCCGATCAAGCCGTCGCCGCTCTATGACCGATTAAAGCAGAAGGGTGCGGTCTACGAGGAGGTTTATGGCCACGAGCGTCCGCGCTGGTTTGCCCGGAACGGTGTCGCACAGCAGGACCACTACTCCTTCAAGCGCAATGAAGTGCACGACATGGTCGGGATCGAGTGCAAAGCGGTGCGCGAGAGCGTCGGGATCATGGACGTCTCGGCCTTCACCAAGGTTGAAGTGGCCGGGCCAGATGCCGAGGCCTTTCTGGACGGGCTGGTCGCAAACCGCTTGCCGAAAAAGGTGGGTGCCATCGCGTTGACCCACCTGCTGAACCGGCGTGGCCGGATCGAGCTCGAACTGACGGGCGTGCGGCTGGCCGAGGATCGGTTCTACCTGGTCTGCGCGGCGTTCTTCGAGCAGCGTCTGCTGGACCATCTGGACCTGCACCGGAATGGTGAGGATTTGGAGGTTATCCTGCGCTCGAACGACTGGGCGGCATTGGCGTTGAACGGTCCCCGGTCTCGTGACGTGCTGGGCGCCTGCACCGATGCCGACCTCAGCAATGCCGGGTTCCGCTGGCTCACGGCGCAGGAGATCGAGATCGCGGGCCAGACGGTCTGGGCTTTCCGCATGTCCTATGCTGGGGAGCTGGGCTGGGAGTTCCACATCCCACTTGAAAGCACGCTGGCCGTCTATGACGCGCTTTGGGCAGCGGGCGAGGCGCACGGAATCGTCGACTACGGTTCGTTTGCCATGAACGCGATGCGCATGGAGAAGGGCTTCAAGGGTGCGGGCGAGCTGACGAACGAAGTGACTTTGCCGGAAGCCGACGTGATGCAGTTCGTCAAGCTCGACAAGGCATTCTTCGGCAAGGCCGAGACCGAGGTCAGTGCCAGGGCGAACGGATCCATGCCGTGGGTCTGCGCTTATCTGGAAATCGAGCCGGATGGCGAGGTCGATGGTCATGGCGGCGAGGCAGTGCTCGTCGATGGCGAAGTCGTCGGTTCGACAGCCTCTGTCGCGTACGGACATACCCACGGGAAGGTTCTGGCGTTTGCTTACGTCAAGCCGCACGCCAATGTGCCAGGGCGCGATGTCGAGGTCGTGGTCGCGGGCCAGCCTCGGCCCGGGCGCATTCTGGGTGATGCGGTTTATGACCCGGAAAGCAGATTGCCCAGGACAGACGCATGACCGAAATCCCGGAAACGATGCATGCCGTGGTGCTGATGCGCCATGGAGGGCTGGATGCACTCGAAGTGCACGACGATTGGCCCGTGCCGGTGCCGATGGGCCAAGAGATCCTGATCAAGGTTGGCGCCTGCGGGTTGAACAACACGGATGTGAACACGCGGTCGGGCTGGTACTCCAAGGCAGTGCGCGATGCGACGACCGGAGACGCCTATACCGAGGTCGACGATGCCGATCCGACCTGGGGCGGTTCTGGGATTTCCCTGCCACGCATTCAGGGCGCCGATGCGGTGGGCCGGATCGTTGTGTGCGGGCCGGACGCTGATACCGCGCTGATCGGCAAGCGGGTGATGGTCGAAGGCTGGCAACGGGACTGGTCCGATCCCACCAACCTGAACAAGGCCGGTTACTTCGGCAGCGAGTTCGACGGCGGCTTTGCGCAATACACCAAGACCGACCAGCGCAATGTCGCGGTGATCGAGTCCGATCTAACCGATGCCGAACTGGCGACATTCTCGTGTTCGTACACTACTGCCGAGGGGATGCTGACACGCGCGAATGTCGGCGGTGATGACGTGGTGCTGGTGACAGGTGCGTCGGGCGGCGTGGGCTCGGCGATCATTCAGTTGGCCAAGCGCCGGGGTGCCAAGGTTGTAGGCCTCGCCTCGGAAGCCAAGCACGAGATGTTGTCGCCTTTGGGGGCCGATGCTTTGCTGGGGCGCGCGCCCGAGGACCTGCCCGCAGCGTTACAGGCCGCGATCGGCCGTCCGGACGTCACGGTTGTCGCCGATATCGTTGGCGGGGACTATTACCCGAAGCTGATCGAAGCGATCGCGCGGGGCGGGCACTACACCTGCTCGGGCGCCATTGGCGGGCCGATCGTCGAGCTGGATCTTCGTACATTCTATCTGAACGATCTTACGTTTCACGGCTCGACCATCACGCCGCCCCAGGTTTTCAAGAACATGGCGAGCTATGTCGCGAAGGGCGAGATCAAGCCGCTGGTTGCCGCGACCTATCCGTTGGCCGAGTTCCACGCGGCGCAGACGGCGTTCATCGAGAAGAACCATGTCGGCAACATCGTGGTCGTGCCATGAACCATCCTGTCTTTGCGGAACTGATCGAAGCCGCGCGCGACGCGCACAAGCGTCTCCCGCAATTGGCGGCTTTCTGTGATTTCCCGGATGATCTGACCGAAGCTCCGGTCGTCCAACGGCATTTCCCATGCGCGCAGTTGATGGAAGCCGATCCGGTCCTGCACGATCCCGCGATGGATCCATTGGCGAAGGCGTTCCTGGCGGGCAGCCCCCATGCGCATTGGCGCGACACCTATGCCGGAACGGATATCGGTCAGGATTTCATGGACCGGTTCGGCTGCTATTGCCTGATTGGACCGGGCGGCGCCTATCGCAGCAAGCAGATGCTCGGGTTCGTCGTCTACATGCCGGCGAAGCTTTGGTATCCGTGGCATCACCATCCGGCCGAAGAGCTTTACACGGTTCTACACGGTGAAGCCGAGTTCCTGCGGGAAGGGGAGCCGTCGGAGACATTGCAGGCCGGCGAAAGCTCGTTCCACGCCTCGAACCAGCCGCATGCAATGGAGACGCACGACCATCCGGTCGTCGCGTACGTCATCTGGCGCAATCGCTTCGAGACCGATCCCGCGCTGACCGAGCGGGACATCGCGGCGCAATGAAGATCACGCGCATCCGGGTCTACAAGACACCGCTGCCTTACGTCGGCGGAGCTTATGTCTGGGGCGCGGGTAACGCGATTGAGACGGCGATTGCATCGGTGGTGGTCATCGATACGGATGCCGGGCTGACCGGGTGCGGAGAGTTCACGCCCTGCGGCGAGAATTACATGGTCGCGCATTCAGAAGGGGTCGAGGCTCTTGCTCGTCTGGTGGCGCCCAAGCTGATCGGAGAGGATCCGCGCCAGGTTGCCCGGATCGAACGTTTGCTGGATGCGCTGGTGCAGGGGCATGGCTATGCCAAGGCGCCTTTCGACGCGGCCTGTTGGGATCTGCTGGGGCAGGCGACCGGCCAGCCGGTCTGGCTGCTGTTGGGCGGTAAGTTGACCGCTGGCGCGCCGATGTACCGGGTCGCGCCGCAGAAAGCGACCGACGAGACCATTGCCGAGATGGAGCGCTATCGCTCGGACGGCTATCGCCAGTTTCAAATCAAGGTGGGTGGTGACTGGTCCACGGATATCGACCGCATTCGTACGACGGTGCCGTTGCTGAAGCCGGGCGAGAAGGCCATGGCCGATGCCAACCAGGGCTGGCGGGTCGATGATGCGATCCGGGTGGCGCGGGCGACCAAGGATCTGGACTACATCTTTGAGCAGCCGTGCCAGACTTACGAGGAATGCCAGCAGGTCCGGCGCATGACCGATCTGCCGATAAAGCTGGACGAATGCGTGACGGGCATTCACGCCGCACAACGGATCGTGGCGGATCGCGGGGCCGAGGTTTGCTGTCTGAAGATCTCGAACCTTGGCGGGTTGTCGAAAGCGCGGCGCGTGCGGGATTACCTGGTAGACAATCGCGTTCCGGTGGTGGCCGAGGATACCTGGGGTGGAGAGATCACCTCGGCCGCCTTGGCCCACTTCGCGACGTCGACGCCACCGGAGTACCTGCAGAATACAACCGATCTGATGAACTACAACACGCGGTCGACAGGGGGTGGCGGGCCAGAAGCCCGAAACGGAAAGCTTTACGCGACGGATGTGCCGGGGCTTGGCGTGGCCCCGGATTTCGAAAGCCTCGGCGATCCGGTGGCCGCGTTCGGGGTGGCGGCATGATGCCGGCGTTACCCACTGCCATCGCAGAGGCCGTCGCGTCGTATCCGGCACGCGCGCGGCAGAGCTTCGATGCAATCCGCGTGATGATCCATCAGGAAGCCGAGCGTCTGGATGTTGGGCGGCTGAATGAGACGCTGAAATGGGGAGAGCCAGCTTTTCTGACGGATGCGACGCGGGCGGGTACGACGATCCGTGTGGCGTGGAAACGGAAACTGCCGGATGTGATAGGCGTGTACGTGCATTGCCAAACGGCGTTGGTCGACGCGTGGCGCGGTCGATTTCCGGATCTCAGGCTCGACGGGAACCGGGCGCTCCTTCTGCCGTTGGAAAATGACCTGCCGGTTGATGCGTTGAAGTCATGCATCTCTGACGCGTTGACCTATCACCGAGGCAAGCGCGCATGAGGATCAACCGGATCACCGTGTTCCACGTCGATCTGCCGCTGCAGCATCCCTATTGGCTGTCAGGCGGGCGGTTGAAGTTCGAGGTTCTGGACGCAACCATCCTCAAAATCGAAACAGACGAAAGTCTGATCGGCTGGGGTGAAGGAACACCTTGGGGCCACACCTATGTGCCCGCGCATGGGCCGGGTATCCGCGCAGGGATCGAGACGATGGCGCCGTTCGTGCTGGGTCTGGATCCGCGCAAGGTGCTGGACGTCGAGCGGGCGATGGATCTGGCGCTGCCCGGGCATCTCTATGCGAAGAGCCCGATCGACATGGCGTGCTGGGACATCGCCGGGCAGGCCGCCGGGATGCCGATTGCCGATCTGATGGGTGGCGGATCGCGCACTCCGCGCCCGATTGCGTCATCGGTCGGCGCCAAGACGGTGGAGGAAACCCGCGAGATTATTGAACGGTATCGCGCTCGGGGCTAAGTCGCGCACTCGGTCAAGATCGGCGGGGATGTCGAGCGGGACATTGCGCGCGTCCGCGATGTCGAGAGCATCCGCAAGCCGGGCGAACTTGTGCTCTACGACGTGAACCGGGGCTGGACCCGCCAACAAGCGCTGCGTGTGATGTCGGCCTGCGAAGATCTGCAGGTGATGTTCGAGCAGCCGTGCGAGTCTCTGGATGATATTGCGGCGATTGCCGGGCGGCATGCGGCACCGGTCTCGATCGATGAAAGCCTTGTGACCCTGCAGGACGCGGCCCGGATTGCGCGCGACGGTTTGGCCGAGGTCTTCGGCATCAAGCTGAACCGTGTCGGTGGGCTGACCAAGGCCGCGCGGATGCGGGACATCGCGCTGGCGCACGGGATCGATATGTTCGTGATGGCGACCGGCGGATCGGTCCTGGCAGATACCGAGGCGCTGCATCTGGCGGCGACAATTCCCGACACGAACTGCCATGCGGTTTGGGCCTGTCAGGACATGATTACCGCAGAGATTGCCGGTGGCCGAGGGCCGCGGAACATCGGCGGGCACCTGCATCTGCCGGAGGCTCCGGGTCTGGGCGTGGCGCCGGATGAGGATGCGTTGGGCGCCCCGGTCGCGGTCTACGAGGCATAGTCGATGAAGATCACGCGCCTCACGCTCTGGCATGTGCCGCTGACGAGCCATCAGACCTATTACATGTCGGACGGCAAAGCCTGTGGCACGGTTGATACCGTCGTGCTGCGGATCGACACCGATACCGGCCTGCAAGGCTGGGGCGAGGTTTGTCCGATCCCGCATTACCTGCCTGCCTATGCGGATGGCGTCGCACCGGCGATCGCCGAGATGGTACCGATCCTGCTGGATGCTGACCCGGTGGGGCCCGAGGCGCTGATGGCGCGTCTGGACAGGCACTTGCAAGGCCATGTCTATGCAAAATCGGCGGTCGATATCGCGCTTTGGGATCTGACGGGCAAGGCTGCAGGGTTGCCGGTGTCTGCGCTGCTTGGCGGACGTCAGGCCGACCAGATGCCGACCTATCATTCGATCACCTGCATTGATCCTGACGAGATGGCACGGATCGCGCAGACGGCCTATCAGGCGGGGATCCGGCAGTTTCAGGCCAAGCTGGGCGCCGACGATGACTGGCAGGCCGATGCCGAGCGATTGCGCGCGGTGCGCTCTGCGGTCGGCGAGGGTCCGATCGTCTATGGCGACTGGAATTGCGGGTCGACCCGTCTGGACGCGACCCGAACCGGGCGGGCGGTGATGGATCTGGACGTGATGCTGGAGCAACCCTGCGCGCGGCTGGACGACTGCGCTGCCGTTCGGTCGGCAACCGGTTTGGCGATGAAAATCGATGAGAATGCGCACGACACGGAGTCGCTGCTCTACGCGCACAAGCTGGGTTGTATGGACGCCGTGGCGCTGAAACTCTCGAAGTTTGGGGGACTTAGCGCTCTGCGCCGGGCGCGGGATCTGTGTTCATACCTTGGCGCGAAGATGTGTGTTGAATGCACCTGGGGCTCGGACATCGCGACCGCCGCGGCCCTGCATCTTGGGGCATCAACCGATCCCAAGCTGCTGATGAACGTCTGCGACCTGTCCGGCTATGTTTATCCCAGGCTGGACCCGAATGCCCCGGCGCGTCACGATGGACATGTTGCGCCGCCGGAAGGTCCGGGCCTTGGCGTGACACCAGATCCCGATGTGCTGGGCACACCCGCTGCCATCTTCGACTAGGAGAGAGATCATGAACCGTACGCACAGCCAGCAGGAGTGGTTTGACCGCGCGGCCGAGGTGCTGCCCGGCGCCGGGTTCGGCAATTTCGACGCCGAGATGATCATTCGAGAGGGCCCTGGCAGCCGCGTGATCGACATGGACGGGCGGGAATATGTCGACCTGCTGATCGGCTCGGGACCCATGCTGTTGGGGCACGGCCACCCGGAAGTGATGGAAGCCGTTCTTGAGCAACTGCCCAAAGGCATGACGTTTTTTGCCAACAATTCCGAGGGTATAGCGCTGGCCGAAGATATCCGGGACAGCGTCGCCTGCGGCGAACAGGTGCGGTATGTAACCTCGGGCGGTGAGGCGGACATGTACGCGATCCGGTTGGCGCGGGCCTATACCGGGCGCGACAAGGTGCTGAAGTTCGAAGGCGGCTATCACGGCATGAGTGCCGAGGCGCAGATGAGCCTTGCGCCGACGCGGCAGGTCAACTTTCCGCAGGCCGTGCCGGACAGCGCTGGAATTCCCGACGGCGTGCGGGAGCAGATGTTGATCGCGCCGTTCAACGATGTCGAGTATCTCGACTCGATCCTGGCCGAGCATGGGCCTGAGATTGCATGCATCATCGTCGAGCCGTTGCAGCGGATCATTCCGCCCGAACAGGGTTTCCTGGAAGCGCTGCGCGAAAAGGCGACCGCGCACGGCATCGTCCTGATTTTCGATGAGATCGTAACGGGTTACCGGCTGGCTTACGGTGGCGCTCAGGAAGCATATGGCGTCACACCGGATGTCTGCACTCTGGGCAAGATCGTCGGCGGAGGCTTTCCGCTGGCGGCCATCGCCGGGCGCGCTGACATCATGGCGCATTTCGATAAGGCGCGGGTCGGGCAGGACAAGTGGCTGATGCAGTTGGGCACGCTGTCGGGCAATCCCATCGCCTCGGTCGCCGGGCGTAAGACCATGGAGGTGCTGCGCCGCGATGGCCAGTACGACAAGCTGCGCGCGAACGGGCAAAGGCTGATGGATCAGGCATCGGACGCGCTGGCGGCGGAGGGGATTCCGCATCAGGTGAGTGGCGATCCGACGCTGTTCGAGATCGTGTTTACGGGCGG
The DNA here is from genome assembly GCA_050043005.1 of Paracoccaceae bacterium. Taxonomy (GTDB): domain Bacteria; phylum Pseudomonadota; class Alphaproteobacteria; order Rhodobacterales; family Rhodobacteraceae; genus Thermohalobaculum. The sequence goes on along the minus strand of JBHJIZ010000174.1, from coordinate 485 downwards.
TACGGTGCGGAATTACCGCGATTACCTGACCGGCTCGGCGCCAAAGGCTGCACTGTTCAACAAGGTGCTGCGCGAGCACGGGCTCTTCAAGTCGGCGGGCAAGACCTATCCGTCGATTGCGCTGACCGAGGAAGATTTCGAGATCACCGGGGCAGCATATCCAGCGGCGGCGAAGGCGGTTGCGGAGGTGGGTCTTTAGCGGCTTTGCTGGATGATTTACCGCGTGAAGAAAATCACGTAATTTTCCGGTAACCGGATTTCAGGCCGTGTCTCAGCCGAAAACGGCGTAGATCAATCGGGCGATGCTGCTCTCCAGCGGGAAGGACAGCATGCCCATGACGCCGTACCCGAAAAGCGGCGGCAGCACGTAGAACCGAGTCATATAGAAGAACCACGCGACGAACAGCGGGACGATCGGTGCGACGAGGAATCCCGGCGTCAGAGGCGCGAACAGCTTGAGGATCGGATCGGTCAGCCGAACGATG
>JBHJIZ010000173.1:0-9980 GCA_050043005.1 Paracoccaceae bacterium | reverse complement strand
CGCGTTCTGTCCGGATGCACCGGCCTATCTGATCATCGAAAGCACGTTGCAGGAGGATGAACTGCTTGGCGTCCTCGCCCCGTTCTTCGAGAGTGACGACATTCTGGACGCGGTTCTGGCGAAGTCCGACAAGGAAGCCGGAGAGATCTGGCGCCTGCGCGAGGACAGCCAGGCCGCTGCGCGAACGATCAAGAACCCACTTTGGTATGATGTGTCGATCCCGCTGAGCCGGTTGGATACCTATGTCACCGGGTTCGAGGATCGCCTCGACGCGATTGCCCCGGACGCGCGCCACCATGTCATCGCGCACCTGGGCGACGGCAATCTGCACATCAGCGTCGGGCGCGCGGTGCCCTGGAGCACCGATGAGAAGGACCACGTGAGCCGGGCCGTCGAACATGGCGTCAAGGCGATGGGCGGCGCTGTCTCGGCCGAGCACGGGATCGGGACATTCAAGCTGGACACGTTCGCTCGGAACACGACGCCCGGCAATCTAGCGGCCATGCGGGCGATCAAGGCCGCACTCGATCCGAACGGGATTCTGAACCCCGGGAAGGTCATTCCTGGCGCATCGTCGTGATCTGGATTGTCGATCCGAACCTCGGGTTTTGATAGGTGACGCGGATCGTTCCTCGATGCTGCTGAAACATGTCGCATGGGACCGGTCAGCGGACCGTTGACGACTTGAAGGAATGTCTGCTGAGGACGCGAAAGCGACGCTGTGACGCCATCGTACGATCGTATGCGGATTGCTTCCCGGAAGGCTCTCGCCCTAAAGCGCGTCTGCCCGGTCCCGCAGCACGAATTTCTGCACCTTCCCGGTCGACGTCTTCGGCAGATCGCCAAACACGACGTGCCGCGGGCATTTGTAATGCGCGAGGTTCTCACGGCAGAAGGCGATGATGTCCGATGTGTCGATGTTCGAGCCGGGCTTCAGTTCGACAAAGGCACAGGGTGTCTCGCCCCACTTCTCATCCGCCTTGGCAACCACCGCCGCCAGCGCGACGGAGGGATGCTTGAACAGGATCTCCTCGACCTCGATCGAACTGATGTTCTCACCGCCCGAGATAATGACATCTTTGGCACGGTCCTTGATCTGGACATAGCCATCCGGATGCATGACCGCGAGGTCACCTGTGTGGAACCATCCGCCGCCGAAGGCCTCGCACGTTGCGGCCGGATTCTTCAGGTAGCCCTTCATGACGACATTGCCGCGCAGCATGATCTCGCCAATCGTCTCGCCGTCCCGCGGCACCGAGGCCATGGTCTCTGGATCCATCACGTCGATGCCTTCGAGCTGCTGATAGTTCACACCCTGGCGCGATTTCAGACGGGCCTGTTCGACCGGGTCGAGCGCGTCCCAGTCCGGTTTCCAATCGTTGATGACGGCGGGGCCGTAGACCTCGGTCAGCCCATAGACGTGCGTGACGTCGAACCCGGCCTCCTTCATGCCGGCCAGCACGCTTTCTGGCGGCGGCGCCGCGGCGGTGAAGAACGCGATCCTGCGGTCAAGATCGCGCTTCTCGTCGTCGGGTGCGGCCAGCAGGGTGGACATGACGATCGGCGCCCCGCAGAGGTGCGTGACACCGTAATCCGCAATGGCGTCGTAGATCGCCTTGGCACGGACCTGACGCAGGCAGATATGCGTGCCCGCGACCAGGCTGATCGACCAAGGGAAGCACCAGCCGTTGCAGTGGAACATCGGCAGCGTCCAAAGATAGGCCGCGTCCCCCGTCATCGCCGTGTGCACCACATTGCCGGTGGCCAGCAGGTATGCGCCCCGGTGGTGGTAGACGACGCCCTTCGGATTGCCCGTGGTGCCTGAGGTGTAGTTCAGCGCGATCGCGTCCCATTCGTCCTGCGGCATCTTCCAGGCATAGGCCGGATCCCCAGAGGCAACGAATGCTTCGTAATCGGTCCCGCTCCCGGTCGATGTGGCGCCGGTCGTGGGGTCGGCATACTCGACAACCTGCGGGCGCGAGCCGGACATCAGTTCAAGCGCCTCTGCCATCAGCGGCGCGAGTTCGCTGTCGACGATGACGAATTTGCTTTCGCCGTGATCCAGGATGAACGCGATCCCCGCCGCATCCAGCCGCGTGTTCAGGGCGTTCAGGACCCCGCCCATCATCGGGACGCCGTAATGCGCCTCGAGCATCGGGGGCGTGTTCAGCAACATCGCCGAGACCGTCAGGCCAGCCACAACGCCCGCACGTTCAAGCGCGCTGGCCAGTCGACGGGACCGCGAGAAGAATTCGGCATAGCTCCACGACAGCTCGCCATGCCGGATCGCTGTCTTGTCCGGGAAGACGGCGGCGGACCGTGACAGGAAGCTGAGCGGCGTCAGGGGAACGTGGTTCGCCGGGTTCCGGTCCAGATCGGTGCGGTATGCGTCGGTCATCATGTCCTCCCCTTTTGGCTTTGTTGAAACGCAGCTTTCACGGTGTGTCAAATCCAGCAGCGCGAATGACTGACGCCGATCCCGCCCATTTTTCGCTGAGCGGCGCCAGAGGGCTTGCGTCCGCCGGAATGTTGGGCATGCTTGAGCGCATGTCCGGAACGCGAGATATCTTCTACCGCGTCAGCCCAAGAGATGTCGTCGTCGAGGTCGGCGGCCCCTGGGACACTTTCGCGCTGGAGAACAGCGGCGACGACGCGATCGCGGCGAACATCCTGGGCACGTCGCTGTGGTCGAACATTTCGGGCGATACTGCGAAGATGTTCACGCAATCTGCTCTGGACTACGCCCGGGTTTCGAACGAGCCGGTCGAACTCGACTATTTCTGCGATTCACCGACCGAGATCCGGCATGCAAGGATGAAACTGACCGCCGAGCCGGATGGTTCGGTTCTGCTGGAGCATCGCTTCCTGAGCGCAACACCGGGCTCGCGCCGACGCAACGCCGCCCGCGGGCGCCGTTGGACGCCACCCCTCAAGCGCTGCATTCTCTGCAAGCATGTGCAGGTCGACGGTGAATGGGTCCCTGCCGACAGTCTTGCGCAGGGTCAGGACAAGAACCTGTTCCACACCTATTGCAACGACTGCAGACAGAAGAGCCAGATCCTGTCCGGCCTCAGCTCTTCAGCGCATCCAGGTTCTTGATGTAGACGTCACGCTGTGCGAACGGGATCTCGACGCCTTCCTCGGCAAATCGTTCATAGACGGAATGGCGAATGTCCGATCCGACGTTCAGGATCCAGTTGACGTCGCGCAGCACGCCGCGAATTTCGAAGTCGATGCTGTCCGCGCCGAAGCCGGAGAACAGCACGTAAGGCTCGGGGCGGCGCATCAGCATCGGGTGCGCGCGGGCGATCTCGAGCAGGATCTTTTCGACCTTGCGCGCATCGCTGCCATAGGCCGCGCCGACGCCAACGATCAAACGACCCATCGCATTGCCATGGGTCCAGTTCGTGACCGTGCCCGAGATCAGGTCGGCATTCGGCACAAACATGGTCGAGCGATCGAAGGTCTGAATCTCGGTCGAACGCACGTTGACCTGCTGCACCGTGCCATGCACGCCGCTGATTTCGACCCAGTCACCGGATTTGATCGGCCGTTCGATCAACAGAATGATGCCGGAGACGAAATTGTTGACGATGTTCTGCAGGCCGAAACCGATGCCGACCGACAGCGCACCGGCGACAATGGCCAGGTTCGAGAGGTCGATCCCAGCGGTCGAGATCGCGATGAGGGCCGAGCTCGTCAGCCCGACATACCCCCTGCCAGCCGCCAGGGCAGATTGTGCGCCGGTGTCCCTCCGGGTCAGCGGCAGAACTGACTTGCGTAGCAGGGATTGAACGGACCGGGTTATGAAGTACCCGATCATGAACACGAGCACGAAGAGCAGGAAATCGAGCGGTGCGATCACGATATCGCCGACCACGAAGCCCTCGTGCACGCGCGCCCAGATCGCCAGAAGGTCGGTGCCGTCCGCGCCCCAGATGATCGCCAGAAGCGGCAGTGCAAGACCGAACAGAACGAAGCCTGCGAAAACCGGTACGATCCCGAACGGCGAGCTGCCGGCATCGCGGTCAACGGCGCTGCGGGCGGCGGCAGAGGCCGTCCCGAAGGACACGACCCCATGGATCAGGACGCACACGCCGAGCAATCCACCGCTCAGAACCGGCGAGTAGAAGATGAACCGCGACGCACCAAAATAGCCAACCAGCGCCAGGAACGGTGCCGCAACGCCAATCACCCGCGCCAGAAGCGCCGAGACACGCCAAGCCCTGTCCAGCAAGCTGACAACGGGTTCGGGGGCATCTTCTTCGGGGTCCGGCGCGTCGGCTTTCGCCGCAACGGTCGGCACGCCCAGATCAACGCTGCGCACGAAGCGCCAAAGCGCCACACCGCCCAGAAGCAGAAGCCCCGCGTTCAGCACCGAAAGGGCATCGACACTCAGATTGATCGCGTTGCCGCCCTCGATCATGATTGCGTCGAAGGCAACCACGCCGGCGAGCACGATCAGCCAGCGATGCGCACGCGACGCACAGGCGCTGTCGAGCGTTGAAATCCTCACCTTTGGCGCGCCGGGTGCGAAATAGGCCGCACTCAGCGCATAGGCGCCAATGACAATCAGTGTCGCCTGGGTCACCGCGCCCAGCAACTTCTGGCCGACCGGGCCGATCAGACCGGTCGAGCCGATTCCGGCCAGCAGCAGCCCAAGCGCCAACGCCGGGACCAGAAGTCGGGCAACCGTCACTCCGGCACCGACGGCCGCGCGCCTACCATCCGAGGGTTCATCGCCCAGAGATCGCACAAGTGTCTTGATCAAACCCCGACGGACCACAAACGCCAGGACGAGCGACACGATTGCCAACAGGAACGGCAGGGCGATCCGGTCACCGACACCCGTCATGGCCGAGGTTTCCTGGCGGCTCGTGACCTCGCGGCCAATGATGCGCATACTGAAACTGTCCGAGGCCCACATGTTGCGGATCCGGTCCGGCAGCACGGGGCTTTCGCCACGGGTCAGAAGCGTCTCGGTGAAGAGATCGCGCCTGGCGTCGTTCAGGCGATCCGAAAGTGTCGTCGCGGTCGCCAATGCGGTCTTTGCCCGGCGTTGCCGTGCGACCAGGGTGTCAATCTCGGACTGCAGGCGCTCGCGCTCCGCTGCAACCGTGGGATCTTTGGTCTCGTCGCCTTCTGCCGGGATCAACGGTGCGAGTTGCGTCTGAAGCGGCGCAATAAGATCCTCGGTTTCAGCTTCGATCAGAGTGAGCGCCTGGCGCTGGATCTCGATCTTCGCGCGCAATTCGTCCAGTTTGCCGCCGGTCGCGCCACCGCGATCAAGCGTCCTCTGAATCTCGTCTGCCGTCTCCGCGAACCGCTCCAGCACCTGATCGGCAATCGGTGCCTCGGGCTCTGCCAGAACCGGGCTCGCCATGACGCACCAGAGGAGCGCGAAGACTGCAATCGCTGAAGAAATCACTCTCATGGCGTTCGCTTAGCTCACGTCCGCGCGGATGGGAAGTGCGCACATCGACGGCCCGGGATCCAGCATTCTGGTCCGGTATTTTTCCAATTGATAAATTTTTATCATTCGGTCAGAGTTTTCCCACGCGCAGCGAACGAGGATCAAGATGAGCCTGCAAGCCGGACGCCTGAGTGACGCGCAGATTGCGCAGAATTTCTCCGACCTGCATCCGCCGTTGAGCGACCATGAAGCGCTCGTCGCCGCGGACCGCTGTTACTTCTGCCATGATGCGCCCTGCGTCACAGCCTGCCCGACCACGATCGACATACCGATGTTCATCCGGCAGATCGCGGCGGGCCGCCCGCGCGAGGCGGGCAAGACGATCCTGGACCAGAACATCCTGGGCGGTATGTGCGCCCGCGTCTGTCCGACAGAAGAGCTGTGCGAGGAAGCCTGTGTCCGTGAGGTCGCCGAGGGCAAGCCCGTGCTGATCGGTCAGTTGCAACGATTTGCGACGGATGCCGTGATGGTTGCGGACAGCCATCCGTTCGAGCGGGCGGCACCGACGGGCAAGACCATCGGGATCGTCGGCGCAGGCCCGGCGGGCCTTGCCGCGGCACACCGGCTGGCGATGCATGGCCATGACGTGGTGATCTACGATGCGCGCCCCAAAGGAGGCGGGCTGAACGAGTATGGCATTGCCTATTACAAAACCGTCGACGGGTTCGCGCAGGCCGAAATGGACTGGCTGTTCGGCATTGGCGGGATCACGCTGAAGACAGGGCAGCGGCTGGGCGACACTCTCGACTTCGATGCGCTGAAAGCGGACCATGATGCCGTGGTCCTGGCCATCGGGCTTGACGGAGTGAACACGCTCAATGTGCCGGGCGAGGATTATGGGCAGGTATCGGACGCGGTCGAGTTCATCGAGAGGGTCCGGCAGGACGAGCTGGACACCGTCCCCGTGGGCCGGAATGTCGTCGTGATCGGCGGCGGCATGACGGCCATCGATGCGGCCGTCCAGGCCCGCCTTCTGGGTGCTGAAACGGTCACGATCGCTTACCGCAGGGATCGCGGCGCGATGGGCGCCAGCCGCTACGAGCAGGACCTCGCCGCTTCCAAGGGTGTCACGATCCGTCCCAACCTGATGCCGGTCGAAATTGCGCCGCACGCCATCGAACTTGCATACACCGAGGCGAGCGCCGAAGGCCTTCGGGCAACGGGCGAGCCGCTCACGCTGCCAGCGGACCAGATACTGGTGGCGATCGGCCAGGCGCTCGAGGATCCGCTTGGGTTGGAGCGCACAGGGCGCAAGATCGCCGTCGATGCCGAAGGTCGTAGCTCGACCGCGGGCGTCTGGGCGGCGGGTGACTGTGCCGCGGGCGGCGACGATCTGACGGTGACGGCCGTTGCCGAAGGCCGCGACGTGGCCGAATCCATCCACCAATCACTCATGGCGTGATAGACTGATGGCGGTTCAACGATCCAATGGAGCAACGCCATGACCATCGTCGAAGACCGCGTACCCACACACTACACAATAAAAGATCCGCCCGGGCGGATCGATGCCGGTATGAGCGCGCCCGTCGAAAGGGTCTTTAGAAGGATCGGGGAAGGGAGCGCCGGATGATCAGCCACATCACGTTTTCCTCAATCCCGGTCACCGATCTCGACCGCGCCAAGGCTTTCTGGACCGACATCATGGGTTTCGAAGAAACCTATGACGCGATGCCGTTTCCCGAAATGCGGTGGATCATGCTGACGCCGCCAGGGGCACAGACGGCAATCCAGCTCGACAAGGTCGAGACACTGCCCGAGACCGACATGCCCGCCCTACCGCTGATCGCGCACAATGTTGCCGCGACGGTCGATACCTTGCGCGCCAAGGACATCGAAATTCTATCTGAGCCCGGCCCCGCGCCCTGGGACGATGCCACGACGATGGCGACGTTCCGGGACAGCGAGGGCAACAAGATCCTGCTCGCCTCACAATGACCCGGGAGGACTGATGATGAGCTACTTTGACGGCTTTGTCGCCGCCGTACCGACCGCGAACAAGCAGGCCTATGTCGACCACGCGAAATTCTCCTGGGAGATCTTCAAGGACCACGGCGCGCTCGAGACTGTCGAATGCTGGGGCGAGGACGGCCCCGAGGGCGAGGTGACGTCCTTTCCAATGGCCGTGAAATGCGCCGACGATGAGACCGTCGTGTTTTCCTGGATCCGCTGGGCGTCGAAAGAGGCCCGCGACATGGGCTGGGCGGCGATCATGGAAGACCCGCGGATGCAGGATGCGTCGATGACCGAGATGCCATTCGACGGCAAGCGCCTGATCTTTGGCGGGTTCGCGTCCGTGATGGAGTCCGGTGGGGCTTGAGTAGCTGGTTCGCCATCGCTCTCCGCGTTGTCCCGCGCCTGACCCGGGACCGCTCCGCGAGTTTGGACGCAAGCGCACTTGCGGGCGAAGCGGATCAAGCGGTGGCGCCGCGCCTGAAAGCCCGAGCTCGTCTCAAAGACAAACCCGAACTGGCGAGACCTGGCGACGGCGATCCCCTGCTGAAAGACAGCGGCGCGTCACGACGGTCCCGGGTCTTCGGAGCAGCATTCCACGCTGCACCGCGCACGGGACAGCGCGGCACGGAACGCGACCCTTTCCAACGACTGGAGGCATCCAATGGCTGACATCCGCAACGACTTCGTGGGCATCAAGTCGCCGAATCCGTTCTGGCTGGCCTCGGCGCCGCCAACTGACAAGGAGTACAACGTTCGCCGGGCATTCGAGGCCGGTTGGGGCGGTGTGGTCTGGAAAACCCTGGGCGAGGAGGGCCCGCCGATCGTCAACGTCAACGGCCCGCGCTACGGTGTGGTCTATGGCGCCGACCGGCGATTGCTGGGTCTGAACAACATCGAGTTGATCACCGATCGGCCACTGCAGACCAATCTCGACGAGATGAAGATCATCAAGCGCGACTTCCCCGATCGCGCGCTGATCGCTTCGATCATGGTGCCCTGCGAGGAAGCCGCGTGGAAAGCGATCCTCCCCCGCGTCGAGGAAACCGAATGCGACGGGATCGAACTGAACTTCGGCTGCCCGCACGGAATGTCGGAACGCGGCATGGGCGCGGCCGTCGGCCAGGTGCCGGAATACATCGAGATGGTCACGCGCTGGTGCAAGCAGAACACCCGCATGCCGGTGATCGTCAAGCTGACGCCGAACATCACGGACATCCGCTATCCGGCGCGCGCGGCGCACGCCGGCGGGGCCGATGCGGTCAGCCTGATCAACACGGTGCAATCGGTGACGTCCGTTAACCTCGACACCTTCAGCCCGGAGCCGATGATCGACGGCAAGGGATCGCACGGTGGGTATTGCGGCCCGGCAGTCAAGCCGATCGCGCTGAACATGGTTGGCCAGATCGCGCGCGACCCGGATATGCAGGGCCTGCCAAGCAGCGGCAGCGGCGGGGTCACCACATGGCGCGACGCGGCCGAGTTCATCGCAATGGGCGCGGGCAACGTCCAGGTCTGCACGGCGGCGATGACGTACGGCTTCAGGATCGTCACCGAGATGGTCGAGGGCCTGAAAGCTTGGATGGACGAAAAGGGTCATGCCGATCTGTCAGCGATCCAGGGCCGCGCCGTGCCCCAGTTCGTCGAATGGCAGAACCTGAACCTGAACTACGTCACCAAAGCGCGGATCGATCAGGATCTCTGCATCAAGTGCGGGCGCTGCTTTGCGGCGTGCGAGGATACCTCGCACCAGGCGATTGTCATCAAAGAAGGCCGGACCTTCGAGGTCATCGACGACGAGTGCGTCGCCTGCAATCTGTGTGTCAACGTCTGCCCCGTCGAGAACTGCATCACCATGGAGGAACTGGCCCCGGGTGCGATGGACGAACGGACCGGCAAACCGGTTTCGCCCGAGCACTGCGACTGGACGACCCACCCGAACAACCCGATGGCGGTCGCCTCATGAGTTTTGTTTCAATTGGGTGTTCTATATGTTAAGAACAACACAACTGGCAGCAATAATTATAAAAATAGACAGCAATGATACTTTAATATAGCTTGGCTTTGATAATTTATTAGAAATCATAACTGCTAAAATTGATGTGTGAATTATGATAAATAAGATCGAAAGCTCCTGAAATCCATAGAAAAATAGCGCTATTATTGATAGTAAAATAGGGATATTGTACCCAATAACGAAATAAATATTAATTCTTGAGAAAATTTTTGTAGTACTCAAGATTATAAATCTATTTGTTGTCAATAAGAATTTGAAGTCAATAGAATTATTTTGTCTAAAACCTGTGGTCATTGCCAGTTTATCTTGGGGTGATTTTGTGTGGATAGGACTTTTTAATCCGCCCTCACTTTCAGTGTTCTTTATTTCATCATTGATGTGCGTCTTTGGCGAATCTTTGAGAACCTGACTCGAAACTCTGTCAGGCATAGCAATACCTTGCGAGGCGTCGGGTTGTGAGGCGGATGTGGGAGATGTTGATCCATGCCTCGGCCGAAGCAGTGGACTTCTCCCAGTCCTTTGCGAGCCTTCGGCATCTTC
>JBHJIZ010000172.1:0-4148 GCA_050043005.1 Paracoccaceae bacterium | reverse complement strand
GTCTGTGTAGAGTGGGTTGAGCGAGGTCTTCGGCTCTTGAAAGATCTTCGAGAGCTCGTTGTCGCGGATCTGGCGCATACGCCGTTCGGTGGCACCAAGAAGCTCTTCGCCGCCAAGCCTGATCTCGCCACCTGCGATCCGGCCCGGCGGTTGAGGCACAAGTCCCATGATCGACAAAGCCGTCATGGATTTTCCGCATCCGGATTCACCGACAATCCCCAGTGTCTCACCCGCGGTCAGGCTCAGGCTGATCCCGTCCAGAACCCTTGCTATGCCACGCCGTGTGCTGAACTCGACTTGGAGATTATCCACTTCAAGAAGCGGAGCAGTCCGGGCAACGTTCATGCTCAACGCTCCCGTAGCTTCGGATTGAAGGCGTCGTTCAAGCCGTCACCAATCAGATTTATGCAAAGAACCGTCACGAAAATCGCGAGCCCCGGGAAGATCACGGTCCATGGCGCTTCAAGGAAATAGTCGCGGTTGTCGCCAATGATCTTTCCCCAACTCACGATGTTCGGATCGCTCAGTCCAAGAAAGCTCAAGGCGGCTTCGAACAGGATCGCCGCGCCGACCGTCAGGGCTGCGGTCACGATCAGCGGTGGAAGCGCGTTCGGCAGAATGACGAGCCAGATGATGCGTGCGTCCTTGGAACCGATCGAGCGCGCGGCTTTGACATATTCCAACTCACGTATTTTCATGAATTCCGCGCGGGCCAGCCGCGCCACGCCGGTCCAGCTGACGACCCCGATTGCAAAGACGACTGTTTGCAGCGTTGGCGAGAACAGCCCGACAAGCACCATGGAAAGCAGCAGCGGCGGCAGCACCTGAAAGAACTCGGTGACCCGCATCAGTACTTCATCGATCCAGCCGCGATAGTAGCCAGCGAGCGACCCGACCAAAAGACCTATCACCAGGGTAATCGCGGCCGCAGCAGCACCCACGGCAAGACTTGCGCGCGCACCATAAAGGATCTGGACAGCGATCGAGCGGCCAAGACTGTCGGTCCCGAGCAGAAAGCCGTCCTGTCCCGGCGGCGTAATGGGCATCCAGACGATCCTGAACGGGTCGAGATCGGTCAACACCGGGCCAAGAACTGCAACCAGAACAATCGCGGTGAAGCAGATGAACGCCAGGACCGCGGCGATGTTCTTGACGTACATCCTCAGAAATTCCGTGAACGGATGTTCGATCGCGATCTTCGCATCGCCGTCATTCGTTCTGTCATCGCTGGATGGGTCAGCCACTGTTTGACTTTCTGCTAAGCGTTGCGAGAGGAACGAATGCGCGGATCAGCGATCCGGCAGGCCATGTCAGTCAGAAGATTGAAAACGATGACGACCAGGGCAGAGAAGAACAGGATGCCCATGATCGTCGGCGTGTCCGACCTCAGGATTGCGTCCAATGCCAACGTGCCTAGTCCCGGCCAGTTGAACACCGTTTCAATCACAACGGCACCGGAGAAAATGTACGAGAACTGAAGCCCCGCAATCGTGATCACAGGTATGACGGCATTTCTGAGGCCGTGCTTGTAGATCACCTTCCGCTGAGAAAGGCCTTTGGCCCGGGCGGTCCGGATGTAGTCGGAGCCCAGAATGTCCATCATGCTGGCGCGTGCCAGTCGGCTGTATTGCGCGATGTAGACCGACGCCAGGGAAAGCGACGGCAGAATCAGATGGTGCGCCACTTCCAGATACCAGTACACCGTGCCGGACGGTGTCGTCGGGTTCACCATGCCCGTGAGTGGAAGAATGCCCAAGATGGACACGAACAGAACGATCAGCATGAACGCTGTCCAGAACACGGGTGCCGAGAACCCGACCAATGCAAGGATTGTCACCAGATGACTGAACAGCCCGTTCGGGTTCTGCGCGGCGATAACACCCAGCAAGGTGCCCAGTACAATGGCGATCAGCAGGGCTGTTGTGACGAGTAAGAGGGTCGGACCTACTCGTTCCAGTATGAGTTCGGTCACCGGAACATTGAAGTAGTACGAGGTGCCAAGATCGCCCTGCAACACTCGGATGACGTAGTTGAACAATTGAACATGAAACGGTTTGTCCAGACCGTAACTCTGGCGGATCTGCTCCATAAGCTCGGGGCTTCCGCCACCCGCTTCCCCTGCCAGCGTCTCGGCGATGTCACCGGGTACGAGAGACAGCAGAATGAAGTTGAAAATTATGACAGCAATGAGCAACGCGACCGCGTAACCAATGCGTTGGACCACGATGGACAGCAGCTGCATTGCGTGAGAGCCCCGGAAGCGGATCCCAGCCAAACATCTGATGTTTGGCTGGAGTCTCGGTTACGTCATTGCTTGATGTAGACGTTGTCCCAGGGAACCTGTGTGCCCCAGATCGAGTCGATCGGCGGGTTGCCGACCCGATCCTTGTTCCAGATCGTGTGGAACGGTGACGTGACCATGTAGGCAATCGGGGCTTCGTCAACGATAATCTGCTGGATCTCTTTGTAGAGAGACTTCCGCTTCGCAAGGCTGGTCTCCGAGCTGGCCTGTTCCATCAACGCATCCAGCTTTTCATTCTTGTACTGCTGTGTGTTGTGCCACGGAACACCCGGCCGAATGTTGGTCGACAGGTAGGTGCGATGCACCCCGATCACCGGATCACCCCAGTTGAAAACCGAGTCGATCGTCATGTCGAAATCATGGTTCGACACTTTCTTGATCCACGCCCGGATGTCCGAGGTCACTGAGATCGTCACATCGATACCAACCTCGCGCAGCTGCGTTTTCGCGTATTCCGCAATCCGCTTGAACGTTCCCCGGTTGACGATGATGTCGAGCTCAGCAGAAAAGCGAATGCCGTCGTCATTGGGGAGCAACCCGGCCTCGTCCAGGAGAGCATTGGCCTTGTCCAGGTCTAGGTTGTAGGGATTGACACCCTCGGGTGCGAAGATGCTGCCGGGATGGATCGGGCCAGAGGACCGTTGTGCGAACCCGCCCATGATGGCGTTCCGGATGAACTCTTTGTCGATCGCGTAAGCAATTGCCTGACGCACCCTTACATCGTTGAAAGGTTCGCGCTCCATGTTGAAAGCCAACCACTGAAGGGCTCCGACGGCTTCCTATCCGTCGCCCGTCATTGCATTGCTGGCAGTGCGCTTAAGGCGGTTCAGTTCGATCGGGTCCGACGCCCAGGCGTACATATCCGCCTGACCTTCCTCCATCGCGATGACGCGGCTGGTTGATTCTGCGATCCGGCGGTACACGATCCGATCCAGGTAGGGACGCCCTTCGATGAAATAGTCATCGAAGCGATCCATTATGATGAAGTCGCCCGCCTTGAATTCGGTCAGCTTGAATGGACCACATCCGACCGTGCCCTGACCATTGTTGGGGTGCTTGCGGATGTCGACGTCTTCTCCCCCATAGACGTGCTTTGGAATAACGCTGCCAAGCTGGGACGACATTGCCAGCAGGATCGCCGGGTGCGGTTTGCTGAGGTTGAGCACGGCAGTATGCGCATCTGGCGTGTCGATGCTTTCGACCACGCCGTACATCGTTTTGAACGGGTGATTGGCCTTGATCGTTTCGATCGAGAAGGCGACGTCCTCTGACGTCACGGGCATACCATCGTGAAACTTCGCCTTCTGAGCCAAGTTCAGCGTAACCGTCTTGCCGTCATCCGAGATGGACCAGCTTTGCGCGAGATACGGTTGCGGCTGCCAATCATTGTCGAAACGAAGCAAGGCGCAGTGAAGCTGTACGCCCGGAAGCCCTGTCGGTGTGCCTGATGCGATGCTTGTGTTGAAATGACCACCGATCAGCTGGTTGATGTAATTCAGAGTGCCTCCGCGTTGCGGCGAGCCCTCTGCGGTTGCGATGGACGTGCTTCCGAGCAACAGTGCGCAGGCGGTTAGAATTCCTTTGAAAGCCGAGTGCATTCAGATTTCCCCCCTGATGGTTCGACATGAGTTCAACCTTCAGCCTAGCGCCGGTCAAAATTCTGAAAACTGTATTTAATGCCGGTTCATTGTCTAAAGTTTAGATTTAGAACCTGACTCGAAACTCTGTCAGGCATAGCAATACCTTGCGAGGCGTCGGGTTGTGAGGCGGATGTGGGAGATGTTGATCCATGCCTCGGCCGAAGCAGTGGACTTCTCCCAGTCCTTTGCGAGCCTTCGGCATCTTC
>JBHJIZ010000171.1:0-11815 GCA_050043005.1 Paracoccaceae bacterium | reverse complement strand
CGCCACTCCGATGACGGCCTGGGCGATGTCTCTATCGCGTGCTTCTACCAGTTCCTCGAGAGCTACATCATCCAGCAGACGATCGAGAAGGATTACACGGGCTTCCCGTTCAACGGTCCGACGCCGGATTCGTTCATCGGTACCGTCTCCGCGCCGAACAATGGCAGTGGCGGCAAGCTCTCGGGCGTCGAGTTCGCACTCTCGCTCACGGGTGAAATGTTCACGCCGGCTCTGACGGGCTTTGGTGCGATCTTCTCGGCGTCGTTCAACGACAGTGACATCCAGTCGGATCCCAAAGATCCGAACACGCCGCAGCCGGGTCTGACCGAAGAGATCTTTAATGTCACGCTGTTCTACGAGAACGGTGGCTTCCAGGCGCGTGTTAGCAACCGTTACCGCTCCGAGTTCCTCGGCGAGGTATCGGGCTTCGGTAACGGTCGCAACCTGACGATCGTTGACGATGAGTCGCTGCTCGACGCGCAGGTCAGCTACGAGTTCCAGGAAGGTCCGGCAGCTGGTCTGCGGGTTCTCCTGCAGGGCTACAACCTGACCGCCCAGGAGTTTGTGACCTTCTTCAACAACGACTCGGCCCAGCTGCGCGACTACCAGCGCTACGGTCGTAACTTCCTTGTGGGTCTCTCCTACAGCTTCGAATAAGTCGGCAAGAACTTAGACAAGAAGCGAAGAACCTGAGAGGGGACAGAGCCCCCGGCGTGCGAGGCGCCGGGGGCTTTTTCTTTGTGCGGCCTGATTCGCATACACTGCAGGGCATGACGATGGGGGATGTCTCTTGAACACCGAGCAGCCGATCCGGCGGGTCGTCATCGTGGGCGGTGGTACGGCCGGGTGGATGGCTGCTGCCGCGCTCTCGAAGTACTTTGCGCACAGGCTGTCGATTACTTTGATTGAATCCGAAGCGATCGGAACAGTGGGCGTCGGCGAAGCGACCATCCCCCAGATCAAATTGTTCAACAGCGGCCTTGGCATCGACGAACGTGAGTTCCTGCGTGAGACCTCCGGTACGATGAAGCTGGGCATCGAATTTCTTGACTGGTTTCGTGAAGGCCACCGCTATTTCCACGGCTTTGGCGATGTCGGTCGAACCATCGGGCTCGTGCCGTTCTACCACTATTGGCTGCGCTACCATGCCGAAGGCGGGAGCATCGATCTGGAGGAATTCAGCGAGAACGCCGTTGCGGCGCGAGAGGGGCGATATGGACCGACCGGGGCGTCCAACGGCAAGCGGATGCCGGCGACGGCCTATCATCTGGATGCGATGCGGTTCGCAGCCTATCTGCGCCGATTTGCCGAGAGACGCGGCGTAACCCGCTTCGAGGGCGTTGTGCGGGAATGTCACCGGAATGGCGAGACCGGTTTCATCGAAGCGCTTGATCTCGCCGATGGACGTACCGTTGCGGGCGATCTGTTTATCGATTGCAGTGGTTTTCGCGGTGTCCTGATCGAGCAGGCCCTTGAAAGCGGCTACGAGGATTGGTCCCATTGGCTTCCATGTGCCCGCGCCTATGCGGTGCCAACCGAAGGCACGGGCAAGCTGGATCCGTTCACGCGATCGACCGCGCGGATGGCGGGCTGGCAATGGCAGATCCCGTTGCAGCACCGGATCGGCAACGGGCACGTCTATTCCAGTGCCTTCATCGATGACGATGCGGCGCAGGACATCCTGATGTCGAATCTGCCCGCGACCCCAAATGCCGATCCGCGCCAGCTTCGGTTCGTGACAGGCAAGCGACGCGCGATCTGGAAGAGCAATTGCGTGGCGCTCGGTTTATCGAGCGGGTTCCTGGAACCTTTGGAGTCGACGAGTATTCACTTGATCCAGGTCGGCATCGCGAAGCTTCTAGCGTTCTTCCCTGACGCAAACTGCTCGCCCGCGCTTCGGGATGCATTCAACAAGGACATGGATTTCGAATACGCGGCAGTGCGCGATTTCCTGATCCTGCACTACCACGTCACAGAGCGAGATGGATCGGAGTTCTGGCGCTATTGCCGGAACATGAGCATTCCGGACACGCTGACCGAGAAGCTCGATCTGTTCCGTACCGATGGCCGGATCGTGCGTTTCAACACGGAGTTGTTCGATATCCCAAGCTGGCTACAGGTCATGTACGGCCAGGGTCTGCGCCCTTCGCGGCATCATCCGATGGTCGATGCTGCCTCGCCAGGAGATCTGCAGCGGTATATCGACATGAATGTGCGTGAGGTACGTCAGAGTGTCGATGTTCTCTCGGACCATGCGCAGTTCATAGCGAAGGCGACCGCTTAGGAGGCCTGGAAGTTAGGATCGATTCTGGGATCTACTTGCCGTCCGCTGCGGTTTCTTCGGTGCCCGATGTCTTGCGCGCGCCCATCTTTTCCAGAACTTCGGGCTCGACCATCCGGGCGACCACCGGATGCAGGCGCAGTTCACCGCCTTTGACGACCTGGCGGAAGTTCGCGATGACTGTCGCTGTCGTCTTGCGGTCGGGTGCGATCACATCCAAGAGCCAGTTGATCTCGCCGCTGTTCCATTCCTCGGGCTTCAGGCGCACAGGAAAGACACCGTTGGCGACCTGTTCGCGAACCTTGGTGTCGACCTCTTCGGACACGCTCGCCCAGATGGCAAAACCGGTCATGTCCGGCCCTGATTTGTCGTCGGCCTTGCCCGGATATGCGATCGCGATCCGGTCCTGCAACATCGGGTCCAGCAGCAGATGGTTCAGATCGGCCAACGTCTGTGCACGGTATCGCGGTACCATCATCATGGCCATCGCCACCTTGCCGAAGTTCTCTCGGATGGTGGACCGGAGCTGCGTGATCTTCTTTGCGATCTCGGGGTCGATCTGAGCTGTCTGTTCCTTATCGTCAGTCGCTGACGCGTCCTTGTCGTCTGTCATGGTCAGATCCCCCAGTCTTCGCGTTGCTCATTCTCGTTGACCCGGCGCTTAAATCGTCCGTCGATTTCAGGCAAGCAGTCAGTCGCCAAGCATATTGCGCAAGATAGTTGCGTCCGATGCAGAAGTCGCTTTGAGATCATCGGTTAACAAAGCTATAGTCTGACTCGGGAGCAAGCCGAGGGGATGGCGTGCTGCTGTCGGGGATATTTTAGCTAAGACTTTTCAGGCGAATTTTCGGGGACGGTGGGCCTGGCGCCATGTGCGGTGCAGGCTTTCCTCACGCCGACCCGATCCGAGGGACCGAGCGGACATGACCGTCAAAAGAGAACTATACCTCGCGATCCTCGCGATGGATTCGTACAACCGCGAGTACGATCAGCATGTCAGTCTGACCGGTGATCAGATCGGTGACGTCAAGATCAAGACCCGAACAGGACTGGACGAGGAGCTTGTCGATTTCGACGACTGGGTGTCCTCAGGGTTCTACGCGATCGAGTACGACACCAGCGGGACCTCGATCGGGGATTCGACGGTAATCTCGTTCCGCGGCACCAACCCCGCGCCCGGCCCGGATTTCCTGACCTCTCCGATCTGGCTGGACATGATCAATGGCTGGACCGTCGGCGCTGGCCTGCTTGACGGGCAGCCTGTGGTCGATTGGCTGAATGAACAATTCGAAGACCTGAACAACGATTTTGATTTCGATCTCCCTGAACTGCCAGATGCCAGTACCAGTCAGGCATTGCTGGCGATGGACTTCTTCGCGGCGATCACCGAAGCGCGAGGTCTCGAGCAAGGGGCGATCACGACCACGGGCCACTCGCTGGGCGGCGGGCTCGCCGGTCTGACGGCGGCGGTCTACGGCGAAGATGCGGTCCTGTTCGATCACATGACCTACGAGGCTGCTGCGGAAGAAATCAGCTTCCTCGGCAGTGTCTACGAGTCCGCCCAAGACCGTTGGTTCGATGGCGAAGACCCGGGATCGACTTCAGACGCGGGCATCAAGGCCTATTCGGTCGAGTTTGAGATCCTGGCTGCCCTGCGGAGTGCGTTTGGCAGCGATTACGAGGCCCTTGAAAGCTCCAGCGGGTTCCGCAATCCGATCACTCTGCACTCGCAGGCGATGCTGGCGATGCTGCTCTGGGCCCGCGACAATGAAAAGAGCGACTGGCGGGCGGTTGGCGACGAGATGTGGGATGCGTTCTTCGATGGTGACATCGCAGCGATCATCCCAAAGGTTCTCGAAAAGAAAGGTCCGATCGGCGATGCGGCGACGGTCATGCAGACCGGTATCGCCTATTCCGCGCTCGAGACCGGCGTTCTTCCATTCGGCAATACGGCGATCTCGGCGCTTTTCGATGACATGGACCAGTTGGGCAAGGTCATCTCGAATGAACCGGATGGCTTTTTCGACAGGTTCGTCGAATGGGATATTGGCGTCTCATTAGATGGCGTGACGATCTACAAGGAGATCAAGCAGTCACTGGCTGACTTTTCGGCGCAGTACGCAGGTGGGCTTGCCGTTGCTGCCATCCGTGACAATGAGACCGTCAAGGACGGCGTCCTAGATCTTCAGGAAGGCGACGAGGCGATCCTCACGTTCGATGCGTCGGACGAAGTCTGGATGGACCCGTTCGACGATGATCACAAGATGTCGCCCGCGAACATCGAGAACTTCCGCGAGACGTTCTTTGCCCAGGCGGACGAGAGCTGGTTTGACACGCTGCTGCGCTGGACCGGTCTGAACACATTGGAAGACGTCGCCAAGGTTGGATGGGACGCCGATGATCTGAAGATCTTCGATCGCTTCCACATCCGCACCCGCAGCGACACGACAACATATGTGCTGCCTGAGCGGCCGGGCGGACCAATCACGGCGACGGGCAACGAAGCAAGTGTCGATTTGTTTGTCGGCGCCGATTTGGACGAGAGCATCACAGGCACCAACGGCAACGACCTGATCTTTGGCTCGGGTGGGGCTGACACGATCAGCGGCCGCGCTGGCGACGACTTCATCAAGGCCGGCACGGGCGACGACAGCGTGACCGGCGGCGGCGGCAAGAACCTTCTGATCGGCGGAGATGGCACTGACCTCGTCTCATACGGGGCTGGCACCAACGGAAACACCCTGACCTTCGCCTTCACGCCGGACATCGAAGCTCGCGGCTTCGGCCTGTTCGACCAGTTGACCGTGCAAATGCGGGTCGAGGGCACAAACTCCGAGGGCCAATCCGTCGAAGACCTGCTGTTCGGGTTCGAGGACATGTTCCTCAGCGACAAGAACGACACCGTGACGATCACCCGGGACGATGTGCCCGGCTTCATTGAAGGCGCGTTGACCGCGTTCCTGGGCGAAGAGATCACGGTTGATTTCGGCGAGGGCGAAGACACGCTGCGCTTTGGCTCGGAGACGGAGCCGTTCTTCGAGGATCGCGGCGTCTTCTACAGCAACGGCTATGCGCAAACCGCGGTCCAGAGCTTTACGCCGCTGTACACTGCCACGACGGCGCTGCTTGCGGGTCAGCCGCTCGCCGTGCGGGCGCTGCTGTTCGCCGAGGACCTGATCGTTGTCGATGACAAAGTCCTGTTCACCAATGTCGAGAAGTTCGAACTTACCGAGTTCGACGACCGGTTCTCGATCACCGATGCGGATGACGGGATTATCGCGGATGGCGCCGAGATTGATGGCGGCGCCGGGCGCGATGTCATTTATCTCAGCGACTTGCCGGATGGTGACATTTCGGTCACCGGCGGTGCTGACAATGACATCCTGATTGTGACGGGCGGAAGTGCTGTTCGGGTCGCGGGCGGCCCGGGCCGCGATGTGATTATCAATACCACCCGCGGCGGCGAGCTGTATGGCGACACCTTCAACGGGTTGGTCGAGAACGCGGACGGTAGCACGAGCAAGATCGTCGAAGACGGAACGAACGGCGATCTGTTCTGGTTCGCGCCGGGCACGACCATTCTGGATCCGCAGGAAGACGATCTGCTGACGTTCTATGGCGTGCCGCTGACGGGTGGCGATGCCTCGGCAACGTCGGTTGGCTGGGGTTTGACCGCGCGTTTCGGTTTGGCGTCCAAGGATGTGTTCGACACGGTCACCTACGCGGTCAGTTTCGCATCGGTGGTGGCCAGTGCTGCGAACAACGGCCTGCTGCGCACGTTCTACGACACGTGGCTGCCGAACATCGTCTACGTCGCGACGCAAGGCAACAATGGCCGCACCGAGGGCGATCTCGTCGTTGCAAACATGACGGACCTGCTGTTCCGCATCGCGACCGGCGGTGTGGTGGACACGGCGATCGATCTGGGCACCGGCGATATCGACTTCATCGGCCACCAGACGGTGCGGGGCTACGACTTCAAAGAGATCTACCAACTCGGCCTGATGCCGGACGAGGGCGAACTGATCGGCGGCCTGAAGTCCTTTACAGACAGTGCACTGAACGAAACCTCGGATCTGGGCATGCTGTGGAATTTCCCCAGCGTCTTCTCGATCATCATGGGCGGCCTCGGGATCGCTGCGAAGGTCCTGAAGGCAGCACCGATCGTTAACTCGGTCTTCACGGCCTATGGCGCCCTGGCCGATGCGAACGCGGCATATTGGCTGGCCGGTGCAGCAGTAAGGCTCGCGAAGGGCTTTGCCTGGGCGGCCGGCGAAGACCCGCTTGTAATCGATCTGGACGGGGACGGCATCGAGACCGTTCAGGTCGAGCTGGCCAACGTGTTCTTCGATCTGGACCAGGATCTGTTTGCTGAGTCGACGGGCTGGCTTGGCGGCGATGACGGCTTCCTTGTGCGCGACGTGAACGAGAACGACCGGATCGACGACATCGGCGAGATGTTCGGCGCGCAGACAGGCGGTGGTTATGCCGATCTGGCGCAGTACGATGCGGTCGAGAATGGCGGCAACGCGGACGGAAAGATCACCGCAGCGGATCATATCTGGTCGGAACTGCTGATCTGGCGCGATGCCAACGTTGACGGCATCACAGATGATGGCGAATTGCAAACGCTGGACGCCATCGGAATCGTCTCGATCGATCTGGCCAATGACCCGTTGAACGCGACGACGCCACAGGGAACCGAACTGCTCTCGACCGGCCTGGTCGAATTCGACGATGGCTCGACTGTGCGGATGTTCGAAGCGATCTTCGAATCGATCGAGACGTTCACGGTCTACGCGGGCGAATCCGGTCGTGCGGCCTGGCAGCAGAATCTGGAGATCGACAGCCGCGGCTATGGCTCGATGACCAATCTCAGTATCGCGATGGCCAACGACATCGAACTGGGTCTGATCGTCGAACAGGCCGCTGCCTCGATGACCGAGCCGGATTACCTCAAACTGGGGGAACAGGTCGGACCGGTCCTGAGCTATTGGGGGCAAACGCTCGAGACGACGCGGGAACTGACACCCGTACTGTTGACCGAGGATGCCGAGGGCGCCGTCACGCTGTCTGATCGCGGTGTCTGGACCGAAGACGGAACAGGCGGGTACTGGACGCTGGCCAGCGGCGAACCGATCCTGGATGCGGATGGTGCAACCATCGACCGCCCGACGCTGGAAGATCTGCTGGCACAGGCCACGGAGGCCGGCGAGACCTGGCAACTCGAACAAGCCTGGTCACCCGCCAGCCGCGGCACGCCGCTGCAGTTCCGCGAGGAAGCACCGTACCTTGCCCGCATTATCGAGGGCCGCGCCGTCATCGAGGACTATGGCATCCAGAACGCGGATGGCTCATGGCGTCTGGCCAGCGGACGCGAGATCATCGACGAGAACGGTGCCGTCATTGCCGCCCCGACGATTGACGACGTTTTCGCACTGGCGCGTGAACCCGGCCAGGATTGGCGGATCGAAGAAATCGGCTTCAATCGCTACGCCGACATCCCGGTCGATGCGATTGGAGTCCGCGTCACCGACGGTTACGTGGTGGATTACACGGTCGAGATCACGGACCAGGATGGCGCGTTTTATGTCTGGGCACGCAACCTGGACCGCGCGCTTGAACTTCAGTTCAAAACGGGCGACTCGCGCGAGTTCAATCTGCGCAACTTCGCGGTCGACTTCGAAACCTTGGACGAAGTGGGCGTCAGCGATGATAGCACCTTCCGTGTCGAACTTCTGACGCCGGGCCAGTTCCACTTTGCGACCAGCCTCGGCGGCGTTGATTTCCGGCCCGAGATGCTGACGGCGACCCTGGACAATGCCACGGGCCTGATCGACTACAAGATCGTTGAGGGTGGAAGCTTCTCAAGCTCCGAGGAGGAGTACGAGTCGGTCATCGAGCCGATGATCGAGATGGTCGAGGTCATCTTCCCTCAGTACTTCCTGACCAGCCGTCGCCTGGCCGTGCGGCTCGCCTTGCAAGGCGGGTTGGAGGAGTTCGCCCAGGGCATCGAATACGATGTCGAGATCGACCGCTATCGCCCGACGACGGACCGCGAATTGGCCCCGATGTTCGAGGCGATCTTTGAAAGGGCCCCGGCCTCGAACGAAGACGATGCGGTGTTCGACTACCTTGTCGAATGGAACACAATCCTGAACCAGGTCTACCCGAACTATGACCCTGCTGATCCGAAGTTCTTCTTCGACCCGGAACAGGAAATCGACCAACCCTTTATCTTCCAGATGGTTCTGGCGGCGTTTGAGAACGTCAGCATCGATCTGGACCTACTCGCCATTGCAAACGCGTTCTCGGTCGACGAACGCCGGATCGTCACGCACGAAACCACCGATACCGAAGTGCGTGGCCACGACGGCACGAATTTCTTCTACCTGAGCGGCGGCGATCAAACGGTTGTCGGTAGCTTCGAGGAGGACGCACAGGAGTTCGACCCAACAGAAGGCCAAGTCGACGTCTACTTCGTCGGCCAGGATCCGGGCGACGATTACATCTATGACCGCGACCTCGGCGACAAGGATCAGTTGCGGTTCGTCACGATCCGCTCGGATGACGTGAAAGCGGTACGGGACGGAGAGGACATGATCCTCTTCTACAATGACGGCGCCAACTTCATTCGTCTGACCGACCAGTTCCTAGGCGAGCTTAACATCATCCTGCAGGACGGCACGCGCGTGCAGACCGGGGTGGACGAGATCATCTTCGCAGATGGTGTGGTCTGGGACCGCTACCGCATGTCCTTCGCCGTGGTCGACTTCGAGCGCGCCGCGTTGGACGAAGCAGACGCCTATTTCGGTTCTGGATCCGGCGACATCCTGTTCGGCGGCAAGGGCAACGACTTCATGTCGGGTGGCGCGGGCGGCGATACCTACATCATCGAAGCCGGCGACGGTCACGATGTCATTGACGACCTCGGCAACTTCTCGTTCGGACCGGTTCAGGCGGGCATGGACTTCCTGATGTTCCGCGGGGACATAACCGAAGAGACGATCCGTCTCACGCGCGACGGCGCAAGCGAGAACCTGCTGATCACCATTCTGGACGTCGATGGCAACGAGACCGGCGATAGCGTTGAGCTTGTCGGCCAGTTCGGTGGTGTGCGCCTCAACCTCGGCTTCTTCAGCGAGTTGATCGGCGCCGATGACGGGCTTGACTACGTCGCGCCGAACCTGATCGAGAAGATCGTCTTCGAAAAAGGCACGACGCTCGATTACACCGACATCGTCGATCAGGTGCTGAAGAATGCCAAGACAGACGGTGACGACGCGATCTTCGGCCTGTTGAACGACAACACGCTGGACGGCGGTGCAGGCGACGATTTCCTCACGGGTGAGTCGGGCTTCGACACCTACATCTATGGTCGAAACTACGGCAAGGACGTGGTTCTGGACCAGGACTTCGCCTCGTCGCTGTTCGGGCCAAAAGACGACCTGCTCCAGTTCACCGATGACCTGCGCTGGACCGACTTCACCTATCTGCGCGACGGGCCGGGCGATACGCTGACGCTGCAGGTAACAGGCACTGAAGACGAACTGATCCTGACCGATTTCTTGGAAGAGATCTTCCTGGTTGGTTACATCAATCTGATCGAGGAATTCGCCTTCGCCGACGGCACGGTGTGGGACTATCTCAAACTTCTGCAGCACTATGTCGACATCGCGAAGACCGATGGCAACGACCTGATCTACGGTTTTGAAACCATCAACGACCGCATCGACGGCGGCCTGGGCGATGATCGTCTCGAAGGGCAAAGCGGCAACGACGTCTACATCTTCGAATCCGGCTACGGGACAGACACGATCCTGGACAGCGGCGGGACGGAGAGGATCGAGTTCAACGGTCTTCAAACTGGCGATATCGAGTTCTCGCGCACGGCCCTCGATCTGATCATGACGGTCACTGCGACCGGCGATCAGGTGATCCTAGAGAACCAGTACGTCCGCGACGGACGGCAACAGTTCGCCGTCGAGTTCTTCCAGTTCGACGATGGCGAGTTGGTTTTCACCGATTTCAATCCCGAGGACATCGACCTCGTCGGCACGAACGCGGGCGAGACGATAACAGGCTCTAACTTTGCCGAGGTTCTGGACAGCCGTTCAGGCAACGACCTGCTGCAAGGCGGCGATGGCGGCGACACGTATCTGTTCGATGTTGGCTATGGTGAGGACATCATCGTCGACACGCGCGTGCGGGCCTCTTGGTTGGACCGCAAGGGCATTTTTGTCCCGGTCGATGACGTCGTCGTCTTCGGCGACGACATCACTCAGGCGAATGCTGTCTTCACCAAGGACGGAAACGACCTCGTCATTTCGGTTCTGGAGCGCCCGGACACCCTACGCATCCGCAACCAGTTTCTCGATCTCGACAACGGTGTCGAGCGGTTCGAATTCATTGATGGGTCTTTCCTGTCCATCGCCGATGTCGAAGAACAACTGAACATCGAGGGCGGCAATCGCGGCGACAACGAGATCATCGGCAATCCCGACAATCCCAACGTGCTGGATGGGCGTCAGGGTGACGACACGCTGGTCGGCGGCTCGGCCGAGGACACGTATGCCTTCGGCGCAGATTACGATTTCGATCGGATCATAGAGCAGACCGACGCGGATGGTGTGATCGATCAGGTCGTGTTCGGCGCGTCGGTCCGGCGCGAGGACCTGATGGTCAGCCGCAACGGCGACGACTTAGTGATCGATCTCGGCAATGGTGCGGATGTCCTGACCATCGTTGGCGGGCTCGGCAGCACACGGATCGAGCAGTTCCGTTTCGGTGATGGCAGCACGCTGACCCTGGAAGAGATCATCGACCGGATGCTGACGGGCACCGAGGCCGATGAGGAACTGATCGGGATCGACGGACGCGACGACACGGTCTCGGGCGGCGCGGGGTCGGATGCCATGCTGGGCGGCAGTGGCAACGACACCTACGAATTCGGCTACGGCGATGGCAGCGACAGCATTCAGGACAGTGCCGGTATCGACCGTTTGATCTTCGGGACCGGTATCACGCAAGAGGTTCTGCGCTTCCAGAACATCGACGGCGATCTGCTGATCCGCATTGCCCCGACCGACGAACGCATTGTCGTCCTGGGCAGGTACAGCGCCAATCCGGTCGAAGTCTTCGAATTCGACGATGGATCGGAACTGACGATCCAGCAGGTTCGCGCGATCCTTCTGAACACCGAAACCAACACCGGTCAGGACATTCTGGACACACGCGGATTCGAGCCTGGGCTCGCCTTGGCGCCGGGCGCGGGCCATGACCTGGTGATCCTCGCGCAGGAGTCTCAGGTTTTCTTCCGCGCGGGCGACGAAATCGACCGGTACGAGATGGCACCGGGCGTCGACACCGCGAGCATTATCCTCCCGGACTTTACCAGCTTTGCGGCGAGCGTTCGCTTCGCTGATGGCGCCAGCAATGACCTGATTGTCTCGTTCCCGGCCACGGGCGATCAGTTGGTGATCGTCGGTGCGCTTGGCTCGGGGGCTGTCCCGACACTGTTCTTCTCTGATGGCG
>JBHJIZ010000170.1:0-39802 GCA_050043005.1 Paracoccaceae bacterium | reverse complement strand
CAACCTCGTCGAGCGGATGTTCGGGAAACTCAAGGACTGGCGCCGAATTGCCATGCGTTACGACCGTTGCGCACACACGTTCATGTCGGCAATCTGCATCGCAGCAGCCGTTGTATTCTGGTTATGAGTCCTGAGCCTAGTCTTGCGTTTGCCTGATTTGAACCAGCTTGTCGCATTCTGTTCGGTCATTGAAACTACAGCCGTTGTTCAGTTGCGTGAAAATGAACACCGCCTGATTGTAACTCAGCTTTGGGTTCTCGTTCTGAATCTTGCGGATTATGCTCGCCTGCTTGTCTGAGTCGTTCACACTGAAAAAGATTGGTCTTTGGTGCCGCTCATAAATTTCGTCGCGCATCGTGACCCACTTGCTGTGATCGTTGAACTCATAGACGTCGTTCTTGTCAAATTCCGAATTCCAGAAACTGACCTCTACTGACAGAATCCGATCGCCCGGCTTCGTGCTTCCTACACCTTGCTGGCATTCGAACTGTTTCTCTACGAAGAACGGGAGCCGTTCGTCTGAGGCACTGTCCTGCAACACACCCCATTGCTGAAACACCGATGATTTCGAAGAATCAACCTTCGTCTTAAGCCCTAGGATCTCTGACCCCTTGTCTTCATAGGATGCACCGCCGGATACCTTTGTCTTGAACCACGTCCAGATGCCGAATTCGGCTTCCAACTCGGCCTTGGCAAAGGCGGAAGTAACTTTCTCTTCCTTGAACTCCGATGTGAGTTCAGTGTTGCACGGGAAGAAGTCAGACCCGACGAAATTGAACGACGACAAAGGGTGTTCGCGATCGATACGGAATAAAACACCGGTCTTCTCAAATTTGTCCAGATCGCGCTGGTAGATCGGAAACGACAGAACCTTTGCGGCCTGTGGACCAAGTTCGTTCTGCGTGTCGTCATCGGGATGCGCCGTCGCTGTGAACCTGGGACCGAGAGGCGTGTCCTCGCCTTCGTTTGACAGATCGAAAATCCATCCCTCCCCGGTTGGCGTCCCGTGGTTGCAACTGCCGCCGTTCGGGATCAGCGGGCTCGTCTCGCCGGGGCAGTAAACCGAGTGGATCAACCGGAAGCGCGGATTGCTGTTGCGGGATTTGATCCGCCGATAGCGTGAAACACCGCGCCGCGGGAAGAGTTGAAGCGTCACCGGATAGCCATGATAGGTCCGCACGCTGCGGTATTTTTTGCTGCTCGAACCGGAAAGTCGGTCTGTTTTCTGGACGTCGAATATTAGCGTGCCTTCGGGCAACCAAAGCTGGACAGGACGTTTTCCGAATGGATCCAGGTCACGGCCCTCGGCCCACTGCCCCTCGATCAGCTCTCCCATTGGTAAACCCTGGGACCGTGCGTCGATCGGAGCAAAGAGTATGGTGAAAAACACTGCGGCGACGCTCAGGAACGTCGCCCTACTGGTCCTCAGCCCGAGCATCGCTGGCTCCGTTTTGCCCCCATCTGAGACAAAATGATGCACAGATCCGGGCAGATGTCCAGAATCGGGAATGCTGCTGTGTATATCGCTACTTGCCGTGGGACGCTGGCGCCGTCTGGTAAACCTCACAGTTCAGGCCGCAGGATCTCCAGCGGATGAGCCCGCAGCGACAGGCGTAACGCCCGGTAATCTTCGACGACATCTTCGCCAAGGGACGGCTCCGGCAGATCCGGCACCGGTTCGCGCAATCCCTCGCCATCCTCGGCGAACAGCGGCAGCGGGGCGGCCCCTGACGTGCCCTGCGCCTCCCACAGCGCATGGCGCCGTTTCAGACCCGACGGCGCGAACGCATCTGCATTGGCCAGCTTCTCCAGCGCCTGCCGCCCGATCCCTGCACGCCGCCACAGGCTCTCGATATCCGGATAGCCATTGCCCCGCGCCGCCGCGATCCAGTGGCAGTCTTCTTCCTTCAGGCCCTTGATCTGGCGAAATCCCAGGCGCAAGGCCAATCCGCCCTGGCTGTCGGCTTCCAGCGTGTTGTCCCA
Organism: Paracoccaceae bacterium; assembly: GCA_050043005.1. Lineage (GTDB taxonomy): Bacteria > Pseudomonadota > Alphaproteobacteria > Rhodobacterales > Rhodobacteraceae > Thermohalobaculum. The sequence continues at coordinate 37,819 of JBHJIZ010000170.1, read as the reverse complement.
GTAACTCGCATTGATGCAGACCGGGCGCACCTCGACCCCGTGTTCGCGCGCATCGCGGACGATCTGTGCAGGCGCATAGAACCCCATCGGCTGCGAGTTCAGCAGCGCGCAGGCGAACACCGCCGGATGATGCCGCTTCAGCCAGGCCGAGGCATAGACCAGCAGCGCGAACGAGGCCGCATGGCTTTCGGGAAAGCCGTACTCCCCGAATCCCTCGATCTGACTGAAACACCGCTCGGCAAAGTCATGCTCATACCCGCGTTCGCGCATCCCGCCGATGAACCGCTCGCGAAAGCTCGAGATCGTTCCGGTCTTGCGGAATGTCGCCAGCGAGCGCCGCAGCCGATCCGCCTCGTCCGGCGTGAACCCGGCGGCCACGATCGCGATCCGCATCGCCTGTTCCTGGAACAACGGCACGCCCAGGGTCTTGCCCAGCACCTCGCCCAACTCGTCCGAGGGAAACGAGACCGGCTCCTCGCCCTGCCGCCGCCGGATATAGGGATGCACCATGTCGCCCTGGATCGGCCCCGGCCGGATGATCGCAACCTCGATTACCAGATCATAGAAATTGCGCGGCCGCATCCGTGGCAGGAAGTTCATCTGCGCGCGCGATTCCACCTGGAAAACGCCCAGCGAGTCCGCCTCGCACAGCATGTCGTAAACCTCGGGACACTCGGGCGGCAGCGTCGCCAGGGTGTACCGCTGCCCCAGATGTGAGGCGATCAGGTCGAACGCCTTGCGGATGCAGGTCAGCATGCCCAACGCCAGCACGTCGACCTTCAGGATCCCCAGCGCGTCAATGTCGTCCTTGTCCCACTCGATGACGGTGCGGTCGTCCATCGCCGCATTCTCGATCGGGCAAAGTTCGTCCAATCGGCCCGCCGTGATCACAAACCCGCCGACATGCTGGGACAGATGGCGCGGGAAGCCGATGATCTGCTCGACCAAGGCAAGCGTCTGCTGCAAACGCCGGTCGCTTGGATCCAGACCGACCTCGCGCAGCCGCTCGGCCCGGATCGCCTCCTGCGACCAGCCCCAGACCTGCCCCGACAGGGCCGAGGTGACATCTTCGGACAGGCCCATCGCCTTGCCGACCTCACGGATCGCGGCACGGCTGCGGAAATGGATCACCGTCGCCGTCAGCCCGGCGCGCTCGCGTCCATAGCGTTCGTAGATGTGCTGGATCACCTCTTCCCGACGCTCATGCTCGAAATCGACATCGATGTCGGGCGGTTCATCCCGGGCTTCGGAGACAAAGCGCTCGAACACCATCGAGATCGTGTCGGGTGCGATCTCGGTGATCCCCAGCGCATAGCAGACGGTCGAGTTCGCCGCTGAACCGCGCCCCTGGCACAGGATCCCGCGCGACCGCGCGAAGTGGACGACATCGCGTACGGTCAGGAAGTACGGCGCGTAGTTCAGCTTGCCGATCAACGCGAGTTCGCGATCCACCAATTCCTGAGATCGTTGCGGGATACCATCCGGGTAGCGCCAGTTCAGGCCCTCTGCCGCCAGCCGCGCCAGCCGGTCCTGCGGCGTCTCGCCATTGCCTTCATCGGGGTACTCGTAGCGCAGTTCATCCAACGAGAACGTGCAGCGATCGGCGATCTCTGCGGCGGCCTCGATGGCGCGTGGATAGTCTGCGAAGATCCGCGCCATCGCCTCCGGCCCGCGCAGATGCTGCTCGGCATTCGGCAGGGCGCGTGTGCCCAGGTTGTCGACCGTGCGGCCCTCGCGCAGACAGGTCAGGATGTCGGCCAGCTTGCGCCGATTGCCCCGATGCATCATCGGCTGGCAGGTCGCGACCGGGGTCAGGTTATGGGCCTCGGCGATATCCGAAAGGCGCGCGAAGCGTTCCTCGTCGCGCCCGTCATAGCGGGGGGTAAAGGCGAGGTGCTTCACAACTCCACGTGGCGCAGAGGGTTGCGACCGATCTGGAGGGCGCTTGGCATTGGTCGGCTGCCTAGCAATCTCAAAAGCGGGCAAATCAGTCATGGTGTAAACAGAGTCGCCATCGCATCCTCTGGGCGGAGGTCGGGCGCGGTCCGTTTCGCGGGCGAAGAGAGAACCCGTAAAATCGATCTCACCCTCCAACACATCCGGCAGAACGGCGATCAGAACCAAGCCCTCGGCCCATTCGGCAATATCGACCAGCCGCAGATCGCACTCCCCCTTGACGGTTCGGCGCTTGCCGATTGTCAGCAACCGGCAGAGCCGACCATAGGCTGCCCTGTCGGTTACCAGTGCGATCAGCTCGATCGGCGAGTCACTCAGAACCAGCCGTGCACCAATGATCAGTTTCGGGATGGACCGGACTTCGGGTTCCGCGCTGTCTTCAAGGTCAGGGCTTCGCTGTCCCGGACTTGATCCGGGACCGTTCGCACGGTCTTCAGGCGGCCCTGGGTCTTGGCCCGGGACAGCGCGGGACATTTGCGCCCCCGGCGCGAGATCCGGCTGGCGCGAGGATGGATCGATCCGGACCTGGGACCGGATCTTGGCTGCATGCTCGCGCACATCCGAGCCGGTGATGTTCCGGGGTTTCACCGTCACCCGCTCGCGCCGCAGTTCCTTCAGCCGCACATGCGCCCGGACGACCCCGGCCAGCGAGTTCCGGTCGGTGATCGCGATCGCACCCAGTCCAAGCTCTGCCGCACGCAGCACCATTTCTTCCGGATGCGAGGCCCCGGTCAGGAAGGTGAAATTGGTCGTGCTGGCAAGCTCGGCGAACATGATGTTCGCAATATGTTCTCATGCTTGCGAGTCGGCAAGCTCCGTCACGCCAAACCCGCACACACCGCGACTCTCACATGGATATCGACTTAAACAAACTATGCCCACGTAGATGTCCACCTAAGCATGCAGCGCTAAGATGGATATCTTGTAGACCTAGATATCTACTCCGCGGCGGCGCGGAACTCCGCTTTGCGGCCGAGCGCCTCGGCAATGACTCTCGAGGCCGCAGCAATGCCAGCGCCTCCCATCGATGCGCCCATATGCGCCAAGGTAGCCTCGATCGTGCCGAGCGTGCCCAGCACCATTGGCGGGTTCAGATGGCCCATATGGCCGATGCGGAAGGCCTTGTCCTCGAACGAGCCCAGACCGCCGCCCAGGACCAGCCCGGCATCGGTCTCGCAGATCCGCCGCATCTCCTTGCAGTCAATCGACCCGCCCAGAATCGTTGTGGTCGCATCGCTGCGGTGCGCCAGGTCCGTGATGTTCAGCTCGAACCCACCGGGGGCGGCCCATGCTTCGACAGCGGCCCGCACCGCATCCGCGAAGACCGTGTGACGGGCCCAGACGTTCTCCAGCCCCTCGTCGAACAGCATGTCGAGCGCCGTACGCATCGCGTAGATGTGCTGGATCGGCGGTGTCCCACAGAATTTCAGATAGTGCGCGCCGTCCATCAGGCGCGGCGCCCAGTTCCAGTCGGGCGTGACCATCCCGGCGGTTTCGTGCGCTTTCAGCGCTTTTTCCGACGCCCAGACCAGGCCCAATCCCGGTGGTACCATCAGACCCTTCTGGCTGCCGCCAATGGTGATGTCGACGCCCCATGCGTCCATGAAGTACGGCACCGAGGCCAGCGAGGCGACACAGTCCACCATGTAGAGGGCGGGGTGCCCGGCGGCATCGATCGCCTTGCGGATCGCGCCGATATCGTTCCAAACGCCCGAGGCGGTGTCGATCTGGACCACCAGGATCGCTTTGATCTCATGGGCCGTGTCAGCGCGCAGACGTTCCTCGACCCTGTCGGGATCGACCGGACCACGGTCGCCGAAATCGATGGTTTCGACCTCGCAGCCAAGCTGTTCCGCCTGCTCGCCCCAGCCGATTGCGAACCGGCCCGAGGCAAGCACCAGCACCTTGTCGCCGCGCCGCATCGTGTTCGTCAGCGACATCTCCCAGGCACCGTGGCCGTTCGAGATCGCCATGAAGACCTTGCCTTCGGTATGCGCGACCTTCGGCAGATCGTCGAAGACCGAGTGGCTGATGTCGACCAGCGGGCCTTCGTACATGTTGGGAAACGAGCGGTGCATCGACCGCAGCACATCCTCGGGTATGACAGAGGGACCCGGAATTGATGTCAGCGCACGGCCACGGTTCAGGTTCATCGCTCATCTCCGGAATGCTGCATGTGCACAGGAGCCTACCCGGCAACCGTGCCATGTCTACGCGAATTCCGTGATTGACGGCATCACGTCGCATGATGGCCGCGTCGTGCGGGCGACGCGGCTCTGTTCGGAATCAAAGCCCCGACTGGGGCTTCAGCCGGTTACCTGACCCCGGCGGATCAAGCTGGGGCGTGAGACATCAACCGACATTTGCTGCCCAGTGTTGTCTGCGCGGCGCATCGCGGCACGCACGCCAGATTCATCTGCCGGAACGGTTGCCGGGCGTTCTGGCGCCGAAGCACTTGGTTCCGGCACTGAGCCCGCCATCTGGTCTTCTGCCTGGCGTGTCTGAGACGCGCGGATCAGCGTCTCTGCCATGCGGATGAATTCGTCGAGCTTCGCAACTTCTTCGTGCAACTCGGCTCGTCTGTCTAACGCGATCTTCAGAACATCTGTCATGGTTTTCTTCCCCGTCCGTCAGCGATCACCCGGATACGGGATGCGGTATTGATGAATTATATGTCAAGTTGTGTTTCGTGCAGCAATCTATGGTTGTGCGCGCTGCTTAAAACAAAGTCATTTTGCAAAGAAAGCAGAAGATATGTCTCGCACACAAATTACACTTTCTCGACGTGCAAATGCCCTTTTGCATCCTGCTGTGCTACGTTAACCTAAACGCACAAAAAACTTGGAGGTACAAACGTGGCGACGACGACCAAATCATCGAACAAGGCGTGTTGCGGCCCAGGATACGAATCACCTATGTCGGCCTTCAAGGGCCCAAAGGAGAAGATGCTCTACACGATTGCCATCTATACAGGCACAGGCATCGAGAAGCCGGATTACCTGGCGACCATCGATAACGACCCCAGATCGCGGACGTATTCCAAGGTTATCCACCGGCTCGAAATGCCGGGCATCGGAGACGAACTGCACCACATGGGTTGGAACGCATGCTCGTCGTGCCACGGTGATTCCTCGATGTCGCGCCAATACCTCCTGCTTCCAGGCGTGCGTACGACGAACATCCACATTGTCGATGTCGCCACGGATCCGAAAGCGCCACGCCTGCACAAGGTGATCAAGGGCAGCACGATCAAGAAGAAGACAAACCTGTCGGCGCCGCACACGGTTCACTGCCTGGGCAGCGAGATCATCATCTCGATGCGGGGCGACGCCAAAGGCAACGGGCCAGGTGGCTTCCTGCATCTCGACAAGGACTTCAACATCGTCGGGCGCTGGGAAAACGATCTCGGCAAGATGAAGTACAACTATGACTTCTGGTACCAGCCGCGCCACAACATGATGATTTCATCGGAATGGGCATCGCCGAACACATTCATGCCGGGCTTCGATCTGGGCGATGGCGCCGCAGGAAAGTATGGTCAGCAGATCCACTTCTGGGACTTCAAGAAGAAGAAGGTTTCGAAAACGGTCGATCTGGGCGCAGACGGAATGATCCCGCTGGAAGTGCGTTTCATGCACGACCCGGACCGGCCCGAAGGCTTTGTCGGCGCGACGCTGTCGTCCAACATGATCTACTTCAAGGCCCAGGGCGAGAAGGGCAAGAAGGTCATGACCAAGAAGGTCATCGACATCCCGCCCGTCGATGTCATCGGCTTCCCGGTCCAGATGCCGTCGCTGATCACCGACTGGCTGATCTCGATGGATGACAAATGGCTCTACCTTGCCAACTGGCTTCATGGCGATGTGCGCCAGTATAACATCGAGGATCCCGAGAATCCGGTCTTCACCGGTCAGGTCTGGATGGGTGGACTGCTTGGCCGTGCGCCCAAGGTGAACGGCAAGGCTATCGAGGGTGGTCCGCAGATGATCCAGCTCTCGCTGGATGGCAAGCGGCTCTATGTGACAACGTCGCTGTTCTCGACCTGGGACAACCAGTTCTACCCGAACATGACCAAGACCGGCGGCTGCATGGTCCAGGTGGACTGCAACACGCGGGACGGCGGGCTGAAGATCAATCCAAAGTTCTTCGTCGACTTCCGGCGCGAGCCGAACGGCCCGGCGCGGGCGCACGAAACCCGCTATCCGGGTGGCGATTGCACGTCAGACATCTGGGTCTGATCCATAAGACTTGAAATCAAGACGGGGCGGGCGAAAGTCTGCCCCGTTTTCTGTTCGAGCATCGTTTGGCGAGCATGTGTCTGCGCGGCCGCCGCGCCGTGATCGATAGCTGTTACGTGGCTTCGCCGCGCCAGATCATCGAAAGCACGGCAAGGTCGTCAGACTGCGGTGCACCGGCCCGGTGTGCGGCCACACCTTGGAACAACGCATCAACCAGTGCCGAGGCAGGCGCGTCCGGAACCAACGTGCCCGCGATCGTGCTGATCCGGGCCCGTCCGAAAAGGTTGCCGTTTGGATCATTTGCCTCGGACAATCCATCGGTCACCAGAACGATCGCTTCACCGACGCTCATCTGGTGCTCTATCGATTGAAAGTTCAGACCGGAGGTGATCCCGAACGGCGGTGCGTTCGACTCCACCAGCTTCAGAGCCGTCTGTCCCGGTTTGCACAGCACTACCGGTTCGTGACCGGCGCTTGCGATCTTGAGCGCACCCGTCGCGCAGTTCACGTGCACCAGGCTAAGTGTCACGAAGTGTAGGCCCGGGTAGTCATTGCAGAGATTGCTGTTCACCTCGTCCAGGACGGCGCCAGGATCGTTCTTGTGACGGAAGGCCGATGCCTTGATCAGCGATTTGGTCATCGCCATCAGAATACCGGATGCCAGTCCCTTGCCCGATACATCCCCGATCACCAGGAACATGTCGTCCGGGCCGGTCATGTAGAAGTCGTAGAAGTCGCCGCCGACCTCGCGCGCCTGCTCGATCCGGGCGTGCAGGTCGAAACGGGTTTCGTCGGCGAACGAGCTTTCAACGTTCGGAAGAAGGCCGGTTTGGATCAGGCGTGCGCTGTTCATCTCGGTCGCATGGCGTGCCGCACGGCGCAGGACCGAAACCTCGTCGGCCGTGCGCTCGATCGTCTTTTCTAGGTCGTCGAACTCGATCGGCTTGGTGATGAAATCGAAGGCGCCCCGGTTCATGGCCGTGCGAATGTTCTTGATGTCGCCGTAGGCCGAAACGACGACCGTCTTGGTTTCGAACCGGAGCGGTGTGAGGTGCGAAAGCAGCGTCAGCCCGTCCATGCCCGGCATGTTAATGTCTGTGAGAACAAGATCCACGGCACCGGATCTGGCGAGCTTCGCCAACGCGTCGTTTCCGTCAGAGGCAAAGATCAGTTCCAACTCGCCCGAGCGCACGCGGCGGCGAAGACGCTGGCGCAGCATCTCCTCTACATCGGGTTCGTCATCGACCACCATAACGCGCACGGTCATTCGGAGACCTCGCTATCGGTGTTGGCTTCGCGCCGTTTCTTGATTTCGGCCAATGCAATCACCGCTGCGGCATCCGACGGAAGAACAACGGTGAATTCGGCAAACTCGCCTTCATGGCTGTCGACACGGATTTCCCCACCATGGCTGTTCACAATGTCATAACTGATCGAGAGGCCAAGGCCAGTCCCCTCTCCCGGATCTTTCGTGGTGAAGAACGGCTGGAATAGTTTGCTTCGATTGGTGGCAGAGATCCCATATCCATTGTCATGGACCTTGATATGGGTGCAGTTCTCATGCGGAAAAGTCGCGATGTGCACCTTCGGTACAAAATCATCTGGCTCGTTGTTGGCGCGCTCACGCGCAGCCTGTAAGGCATTGCGGATCAGGTTCAGGACAACGCGTGACAGTTCGGTCTGAGAGCCGTGTATCGTCGGCAACTCGTCCGACAGGTCGCGCGTTATTTCGACATTGAACGAGGGGTCTTGCGCCCTTGCGCCATGATAGGCGAGGTCCGTTGCTTCATCGACCAAGCGGTTCACGAGCACCGGCGCCCGCGTTCCCGGGTCGTTGCGCGAGTGCATCAACATGGACTTGACGATTCCATCCGCGCGAAGGCCGTGGTTCTGGATCCGCTCGAGGTTTTCCCCAAGCACGGCGAGATCGTCCTTCAGATCTTCCCGGCCGCTTTCGTCAAGATGTTCCAGCGCCGGTTGCACCGAGTCCTGCACGTCCTTGTGGAGATCGCGTGAGAGCTTGGAGAAGTTGATGACAAAGTTGAGCGGGTTCTTGATCTCGTGCGCCACACCGGCGGTCACTGCGCCAAGCGAGGCCATCTTTTCCTGCAGGATCAGCTTGTCCTGCGTTTCGCGCAGTTCCTCGAGCGACTTTTGCAAGCGCGCCTCGGCGGCCCGTCTGCGCTCGATCTCTATCGACTGCGTGTTGTGTTCGAGCTGGGTGCGGGTCGCTTCGCGCAAGTAATTTTGATGGATCAGCACACTCCAAAGCGCCAGCGCAAGATAGACGATCATGGTGATCAGGACCCAGTCTGCCGCCCTGGCTGTCTCGAAATTGTAGATCAAGGCGGCAAACATCATAATCGCCATCGGCGTGACGTAACCGTAAAGCGCCTGCGGGATTTTCCAGGTCGAGATCATGGCGCCGGACCAAAGACCGAGGATCACGATGTAGGTAACGATCTGACCGGTCTCACCGCCCAGTTGATAAACGACGGCCGATCCGCCCCCGATCGCAATTCCTAGTGCTGTCGACCAGACCGCGATTCTCGACATTCTGCGGGCCGAGACACTTGTGGGCGGCGGCCGGTTCCGCAGCCGGACCCAGCTCAACAGAATAGGTGCGTTAAGGAAGAAGAGCAGGACAACCCAGCCCGCGATGAACCAGAGCGACAGGAACGGGAGCACGCTGAGGCACAGGATCAGCGGAACAACCACATTGCTGATCATCATCAGCGGCGCGAGCCGTACCATCGTGACCGACTGGTCGATCCGGATTGCAGCATTGACGTCTTCGTCCGTCACCAGCTGCAACGGAGCGTCCGGAACGTGAATTGTTTCAGCCTCGGCGTATGTGTTCACGTGCATCAGCTCAAATAACTTCAACCAGATCGTGTTTGATCCGCTTCGGCCAGCAGGTCAATCTTCTCCATCTTGATTTCAAAAATGAGCATCAATCTGGTTAAAACAAGGCTATGGCGAGTCCTGCGTTTCGGGCAAATTCGATGCTTTCTTTTCGCGGCTGTCATGGATTTTTCTGGCCAAGGTGTTGCAAGCGTTCCTCGATCGCTCCGCGCCGCTTGAGCACCTCGTCCCGGTATGCGTCAGTGTTCTTGACGTCTTCTTCGTGGTGCGCGTCCTGCATCGAATTGACGATCAGACCAACCAGAAGGTTTACCACCGCGAACGTCGTCACGATGATGAAGGGTACGAAGAATGCCCAGGCGTAGGGATGAACCTCCATCACCGGGCGAACGATGCCCATCGACCAACTTTCCAAGGTCATGATCTGAAAGAGCGAATATGCCGAGCGCCCGATGGTGCCGAACCACTCCGGGTGGCTTTCCGCGAAGAGCTTGGTCGAGATCACCGCTGAGATGTAGAAGATCAAACCCATCAGCAGGAAGACCGACGCCATCCCCGGAAGCGCTGAGATAAAGCCTTCGACAACACGGCGCAGGCGCGGTGTCGCGGTAATCACACGCAGGAGACGCAGAATACGAAGCGCGCGGAGAACACTGAGCGTGCCCTGGGACGGTATCAGCGCGACACCGATGATGAACATGTCGATCCAGTTCCAGGGATCGCGGAAGAAGCGTGTGCCGAAGGCGTACAGCTTGACCAGCAACTCGAACACGAAGAAGCTCAGACACAGGGTGTCGAGTACGGCAAGTGTGGCACCCCATTGCGCCACGATCGATGGTGATGTCTCCAGCCCAAGGATCAGCGCGTTCACAAGGATGATGGCGATGATGGCCTTGCGGACAGGCAGTGTCTCGAGCCACTCGGCCAGGCGGGCGCGATCAGTGATCAGGGACATCACGGGTCTCCTCAAGGGGCTTGCGGTCGGTCGGCGACATGGCCGATTGTGCGGCGCAACGCAACCGGGCTTTGAGGCGCAAGGAGGATGGAATGAGGGGGCTTGAGGGCAAGCGTGCTGTGGTTACGGGAGCGGCCCGGGGTATCGGACGGGCGATCGCAGAGCGTTTGTTCGCCGAGGGATGCCACGTGGCCTTTGCCGATACTGATCTGGTGGAGGCCGAGGCGGCCGTTCGTGCCTGCGATCCGGATGCGGCCCGTGCGAAGGCGATCCACGTCGACGTGTGCTCACGCGATGAGATCCAGGCAATGGCGGACAGTCTCGTGAAAACGCTTGGCGGCATCGACATTCTGGTGTCCAACGCGGGGATCATGGACCGAATGCCGTTTCTCGAGATGACCGATGCGTTCTGGGAACGCGTTACGGGCTTGAATCTGCAAGGCACGTTTCGCTGCGGTCAGATCGCGGCGCGTCAAATGATCGGCCAAGGCACGGGCGGACGAATCGTCAACGTGGCATCGAACTCCGGGATCTTCGGAGGGCGCGGGCGCGCGGCTTACGGCGCGTCGAAGGCCGGTATCATCAATCTGACGCAGACCATGGCGATCGAACTGGCCGAGCACGGGATCACGGTGAACGCAGTCGCACCGGGTCCGACCAAGACGGGCCCACACATGCCGGACGAACCGTGGCCGAGCGTCAAGGGACGGATGCCGCTTGGCCGGTTCGGAAAACCTGCGGAGATTGCAGCCGTCGCGGCATTTCTTGCATCGGACGAGGCGAGTTTCGTAACCGGTCACGTCTACGGCGCGGATGGCGGCTACACGACCTCTGGTATTATGGAAGGCTGAACACGCGGACGCCGTTAGCCGCTGGACCGTTCCTGCAAAAGGGCGCCGACCGCTTCGATCAACTCTGCATTCGAGAAAGGTTTCGTCACAAATCGGTTGGCTCCGGCCGAAAGCGCGGTCTCGCGGTCCTCGGCCTGCCCTTTCGCGCTGAGGATGATGACGGGTAGATCTTTGGCACGAGGATCCGCTCGCAGGCGCTTCAGGATTTGATATCCGTTCTCGCCCGGCAGCATCACATCCAGCAAAAGCAGATCGGGATCGGCCTGAAAGACAAGGTCGGCGACGCGCCCGCCTTCGGGCTCCACCGTTATCTTGTATCCGGCGCGTTCGAACAGGAACGTGATCGACTTCGCGATGTTCGGCTCGTCTTCAGCGACGATTATATGTGCAGCCATTCCACCCCTTCCCCCGGAGATGGTCGCATGTGTCTGGACACAGTTACATGTCGTCGGCATTTCTGCAAATGCGCACAGCCGGATCGCCGATGATACATGTTCCGACGTTTTGCCGTGTTGCCGAGTCATGGCTGATTTCGATAGGCTTTCCGTGGCAGGAAAGGATTGGCCATGTCCGAAGAGACGTCGCCGAATGACTCGACACTGACGCTGAGCACCAAAGTCGAGGAAGATTTTATCTCGCCCGCGACGGCGATCCGCGGCGCGCTCGAGATTTTGCGCGACTTCCCCGATCTGACGGTGACCGAACAGCAGGATTTCATCAGAGCGGCGTTGGCGGAGTGCCATAGGCTGGAAGCTGGAATTGAGCACCTGTCAGACGCCGTTTATGCCGCTGCACGGACAGCTTTGGTCGTGGATGTCAGCGCCAAGCAGGATCCTGACATTCCTGCGTATGGCGATCGGATTAAGTTCCACACGGATCAGGAAATCCTCGAGATCGATTTCAGCAATTTCGAATTCGACTGCACGGATCGGGTCAATGGTGTCTACGACGAGATCGATGCCGGTGTGAACGCGACCGGGCGTAAGTGGTATGTCGTGGTCAACAACACCAATTGCCGGGTCTGGCCGGAGGCTTGGGTTGCCTTTGCGCATCGTGGCAAGAAGGTGAATGTCAACTTCTCGCTCGGTACGTTTCGGTACGCCGAGGCTGAAGATGGGAGCGTAAGCAACGACCCGACATTGCTTGCGTCGCGCAGCGCGGCGTTCGACGAGGTCGAAGCGCTGAGGGGTCGTCCCAGTTGGAAGCGGACGCTGTCCTACAGTTGATCGTCTCAATTCGACGCTTGGCGAACGCATTCCAACGGCGTAGATCGGGCGCCTGCTCCCGAGGTTCCTTGCATGGCGATTGCCGCGATCCCGGCCGACGAAACCGTCGGTGCGAAAATACTGCGCCATACGGCCGATCTGCTGCGCCTCGCGTGGCCGGTGATGTTGTCGCGCGCGGGCATCCTGATCATGGCCTTCGCCGATATCGCGATGCTCGGGCGCTACGGGGACGGAGCGGTCGGGATCTCGAACCTGGCAATTGCGATCTTCGTTCCGGTGATCGTCATGACCATCGGGATGGCAAGCGGTATGGTGCCGGTCGTCAGTCAGGCCTACGGTGCCGGGCATCGTGAGGAATGTGGCAGGGCGGTTCTGCGCGCCCTGAGTTGGGGCGGCTTCTGTTCGCTGATCGGCATGGCCGTGGTGTGGCGCGGCGAGACTCTGCTGGGATGGTTTGGGCAGACGCCTGAACTGGCGCAAGCGGGCGGAACCGTGTCCGTGGCACTCGCACCGGGCGTTCTTGCTCAGACACTTTTTGCGGTCTGCGCATTCTATTTGGAATCGACGCGTCGCCCGATGTTCGCCCTGACGGTGATGATTGCCGCTAACGTAATCAACCTAATGCTGAACTGGCTGTTGATCTTCGGAAATCTGGGCTTCCCCGAGTTGGGTGCCGTGGGTGCGGCGATTGCCTCGACGATTGCGCGCTTCGGGGCTGCAGGCTTGATGCTGTGGTATGTCTTCACGTTGGACCGTGCCCCTGCGCTGGGTGTGCGCGGGCCATGGGAGACCATGTGGGGTCCCGGTGGCTGGCGGCTTGGCTGGCCGATGCGAAAGCTCGGCGGATCGGCTGCGATCTCGAACGGGTTCGAGACGATCGGTTTCGCGGCGATGAGCCTGATGGCGGGGACGCTGGGCATCGCGGCGCTGGATGCGTATTCGATCTCGCACAATCTGGTGTCAACTTTCTTCATGATCGGACTCGGGCTGGCCGTCGCGACCGGTGTGCGAGTCGGACAGGCGACCGGGGCCGGTGACCCGCGTGAGGCGGCCTTTGCGGGATGGACCGGTTTGCTTGTAGCGCTCCTGATCATGGGAAGTCTTGCTTCACTGGTCCTGTTGTTTCGCACCGAGATCGCTCACGTCTACACCAATGACCCCGAGCTTGCGGCGCGTGCCGCTGCCGTGTTCCTGTTTGCGGCATTTGTGTGCGTGCCCGACAGCTTGCAGGTCGTGATGGGCCAGGCGATCCGAGCACTGGGGGACGCTTGGGTGCCGCTTGCGGCGTACGCCGCAAGTTTCGTTGTTCTGATGATCCCGTTCGGTTGGTATATGACCACCGCACTGGGGTGGGACGAGCGGGGATTGGTCCTGGCTGTTGTCGTTGCCTGCGTGTTGGCGACCGTGCTGCTGGCCTGGCGTTTTCGCGCTTTGACGAAGGTGCGTTGATGAACGAGGGGTACAACCAGATCCGTGATCGCTGGGCGGTGCGCGCTGGCGAGTGGCTGATGTATGCGGCTGCATATTGCACGCGCTTTGCCACGTCTTGGGTTTCTGTCTGGTGGCTCAGCCAGGCTCTTGGCGCGCTCGGGTGCAGATTGGCGCTTTTGTTGCCCGGCGTGCGCCGTCGGGCCGAGGATAACATTTCACTTGTCTATCCCGAGATGACTGCGCCGGACCGACGGCGCTTGGTTGTCGAATCCGCACGTTCGTTCATTCATCTGGCAATCGAGTACACGCATCTGGATCGCTTCATCCGGGACGTCGAACTGGACACTCGGGGTTTGGAGCATCTGGAAGCCGCGCGGGCGAGCGGGCGGGGTGCGATCATCGTCACCGCGCATTTCGGGAACTGGGAAGCGATCCGTATCGCCGCCAAACGGGCCGGGCTCGAGACTGGAATCATCTACCGCGCATTTAACAACCGCTACCTTGACCGGTTTACGATGAACGTCATCCCCGATGCGGGGGCGCCAGTCGTTCAGAAGGGTCGGCAGGGCATGCGTTTGCTTGTCCAGCAGGTGATGCGGGGCGGTAATATGATGATCCTGGTCGATCAGAGGAATTCTGGCGCACCCTTCATCGATTTTCTGGGACAACCCGCCGAAACGGTGACGGCGTCTGCAGATTTGGCGATGCGAACGGGTGCGGCGCTGATCCCGGCCTATGCAGTCCGGAACGGCGATCAGCGGCGCTTTGAGGTCGTCTTCGAGGAACCGGTCACGGGAACGAACGGCGTCGAGATGATGACCGAGGTTAATAATCGCATCAGCGCCTGGATCGAGGCTCACCCGGACCACTGGTTCTGGTTCCACCGGCGCTGGAAATCGACCACGCGGTCGCGTCAAGTGCCGTAACGACGGAAACGTTCACCCACTGGATGGAAGTCGGCCTGGCCAAGGTTGCAAGATGCGACAACTTGGCTACGCTGGCGCGCAATAATAAATCAAATCCTGTGGAGGGAACCTCATGAAGCTGTTCACAGCAGTTGCGGCAACAGCCGTGGCATTGACGATGGCCTTCGGAGCCGTCACGGCGGACGCCAAGAAGCTGAAAGTTCAGGCGAGCTCGAAATCGGGGGACTGGGCACACCGGTTCATGACCGATGATTGGGCCCCGAAATTGGGTGCCATGACGGGTGGTACGGTCGAGATCGACGTGCTGCCGACAAAGGCCGTCGTTCCGCACCGCGAGACGATCGATGCGGTGGCAAATGGCATTCTGGACGGTGACCTGAATGCGGTCAGCTACTTTTCTGGCCGCGACCCGGCGTTTGCGATCATTGGCGATCTGATCGCGGGCTATGACACCGTGGATCAGGTGCGGACTTTCTGCATGCACGCAGGCGGCAAGGAGATCCTGCAGAAGCTCTATGACAAGTACACCAAGGGCAAGGTGCATGTGGGCGGCTGCGGGCCGTACGCCAAAGAGGCCTTCGTCTCGACCATCCCGATCAACACGGTTGCTGACATGGCGGGCGTGAAGGTCCGCTCACCCGAGGGTCTGGCGGCAGAAGTCTTCAAGCGCGCGGGTGCGGCCCCCGTGTCCCTGCCATTCTCGGAAGTCTATACAGCACTTGAGAAGGGCGTGATCGATGCGGCGGATGCTTCGGCACACGTCAACAACGACGCATCGGGCATGTACAAGGTTGCGAAGTTCCCGATTTATCCTGGCATCCATTCGATGGCCGTCTTGCAGTTCATCGTGAACAAGAAGGTCTGGGACAATCTGGGACCGGAAGGCCAGACAGCGCTCGAGGTCTGGTACGGCTCGGCTTATGACGCGATGCGCCGCGAAGCCGACTTGCAGGATCGGGCAATCGCGGCCGAGCAGCGCGCCGGTGGCGACATTACCGTCATCGACTGGACAACCGAGGAGCGTGCCAAGTTCCGCGAGATCGCGGTCGAGGCCTGGTACGATTTCGCCGACAAGTCACCGCTCGCCAAGGAAGCGCTGGACGCGCACATCAACTACATGAAGCAGGTCGGTCTGCTGAAAGAGTGATGCGCAGCCGGAAGCTCTAGCGCTTCCATCGGCCCATCCGGTCTTCCGGGTGGGCCTTGAAAGTCCGCGGAAGACCGGACCCGTTTATTTGTAGGGAGGCCGTCATGGTTGCCATGACCGAGTCCGTTCCCACCGCCCAGGCGGGCGCGGGGTTCAATCGCATCGTCGATCATGTCAGCAGGTTCACGGGACTGGCTGTTGGCAACCTCTATCTGATCGCTGCAGGCTGTACCCTGTGGGAAGTCTTCGCCCGCTACGTGCTGCATTCGCCAACCCAATGGGTGTTCGAAGTCGTCATGGTGTTGTGCGCCTGCGCATGGATGCTGTCGGCCGGCTTTGTGACGCTGCAGAAGCGCCACATTGGGATCACGGTTTTCTACCTGATGGCGTCCGAGCGGGTGAAATGGTGGCTCGACCTGTTCGCGATGTGTGTCGGGGTCTTCGCGCTTTACATGCTGGTCGGAGATACGCTGATCCGGGCGCTGGAGGCGATTGACCTTACCGAGCGGGGTGGCACGGCCTGGAACTCTCCACTTCCGATGGTTCTTAAGACCGTCCTGGTTACGGGCCTGTTCCTTTATTTGGTGCAGTTGCTGGTGAACCTGAGCAGGCATTTCCAAACCAGACCAATTCAGGTCGCCGTCCTCGCCTTGCTGGCGTTGATAACACTGCGACTGTTGCTATCGATTGCCGCGCATTACGGCGGTTACGGCTCGACGGCGGGTGGGATCGACGAAGTGCTGAACGAAGCCGGTGGAGGCATCGTCGATCAGTTCCGCGTCGATCGCGATGCGGTCGGCATCGGTTTGATCAGCCTTTTTATCGTCGCGGCCCTGCTGGCACTGATGATGACGGGGATGCCGCTTGGCATCGTCACTCTGATCATCTCTGTCGTTTGCGCGATGCTGTTCTATGGCAATGGCGGTCTTTATCTGGTCAGCGTCAATGCGCTGGACCTGCTCGAGAAGTATCCGCTGGTCGCGGTCCCATTCTTCGTCCTGATGGCCTCGATCCTGGAGCGTGCCGGGATCGCGCGGGATCTGTTTGACGCAATGTCGATTTTCGCCGGCGGCTTCCGCGGCGGCGTCGCGCTCCAAACAACCATTGTCGCGGTCATCCTGGCCGCAATGTCCGGCGTCATGGGCGGTGAGATCGTCATGCTGGGGCTGGTTGCCCTGCCGCAGATGTTGCGGCTTGGCTATGACCGGAAACTGACGATTGGCCTGATCTGTGCGTCGGGCGCGCTTGCGACGTTGATACCACCGTCGATCGTGATGATCGTCTATGGTCTGTCGGCCAATGTCGGGATCGGAGATTTGTTCTCGGCGGGGTTCGTGCCCGGCCTGATGCTCGCCACGTTTTATGTGATCTATGTGTTGATCCGGGTGAACCTGAACAACTCGCTGGCGCCAACAGCGAAGGAGATCGCGGCGCTCACTGGGACCGAAACCAAGTTGGGCTCGCACCAACTGATTGCAGTGGTTCTGTGCGTGCTGCTCATCGCTTGCGTCATGGGATCGATCTATGGCGGTTTGACCAGTGTGACCGAAGCCTCGGCCGTCGGTGTCTTCGGCGCGATCATCGTCGCCGCCGTGCGGTTCCAGTTCAGCTATGCGCTGATCCGGGATTGCCTGGCGAACACGATGACAATTGTCGGTACGATCATCTGGCTAATCCTGGGAGCTGTCGCCTTTGTCGGGCTCTACAATCTGATCGGTGGTGCCGAGTTCATGCAGAGCCTGATCTCGGGAACCGGCCTCGGCGCGATTGGAACGATCTTCCTGATGATGGCGATCCTGGTGGTACTTGGTACCTTCATGGAATGGATCGCGATCATCTTCATCACCGTGCCAATCTTTGCGCCGGTGGTGGTCGGGCTGACGCCGGAACTGGCGACGGAATTTGGCATGGCGGCCTGTTCGGCCGAGATCCGTACCGGCTGCCTCGATGAATACTGGGTTGCGGTCTGGTTCGGGGTGCTCTTTGTGATGAACATCCAGATCTACTTCCTCAGTCCGCCGTTCGGCCCGGCCTGCTTCTGGCTGAAATCGGTCGTACCGCAAGCCAAGGACATGCCGGACGGGAAAGAGATTACGCTGCAGGAGATCTTCTTGAGCGTTTTGCCGTTCATCGCGTTGCAGATTACGGGAATGTTGCTGGTGCTGTTCTTCCCGTTCATCGCGCTATGGATGCCGCAGGCGTTGGGCAGTTAGGGAGCAACACGAATGCACAGCGAAGACGGCGAGGAAGACCTGAAGGTCTCGAACTACTATGGCCCATTGCCCGCGATCGTCGGCGTGCTGTTCGCGGGCGGCCTGATCTGGTTCATGTTCGCACTGGCGGACGGTTTCGCCTGACCCATCTCACTTTGCGGGAGGCGCACCCTCCACGAGTCGGAATGCCGTTTCGGATTGATCCCGGGAACGATTCCCGCTCATATCGACAGGGGTCGGGCGACATCAACGCCACATGAACGTGGATTGCGCCCGCACAACAGGGAGAACGACACATGAAAATCCTCACAAGGATCACAGTCGCGGCTGCGGCGATGGCGGCAGTGCTGGGCACAGCACCAGCGATGGCCGAGGACAAGATCACCGCCGTCCACGCCTTTCCGCCGTTCCTGGTTTATACGAAGACGTTCCTGGCGATGGTCGAAGACATCAACGAACGCGGCAAAGGCATCGTCCAGATCGAGGTACGTGGCGGGCCGGAAGCGATCGGCATGTTCCAGCAGCCTGCGGCCGTCCGAGACGGTGTGGTGGACATGGTTCACACGCCGGGCAGCTTCTATGGCAAGAACGTACCCGAGATCGACGCAATGGTCGCCAGCCGGGTGACGCCGATGGAGGCGCGTGCGAATGGCGGCGCGGCCGTCATGGATGCAGCACACCAGAAGCGGTTCAACGTCAAGCACCTGGGCTGGATCGACGGCGGCATCAAGTTCCACATCTACATGAACTCCGAGCCGAAGTTCCGTGATGACGGTATCCTGGACCTGACCGGGGTAAAGCTGCGGGACAACCCGATCTATCACGCCTTCTTCACAGCGTTGAACGCGACGACCTCTTCGATGCCCGCAACGGAAGTCTACTCGGCGCTGGAGAAGGGTGTGGTTGACGCCGCGGCCTGGACCGAGATCGGCATTCCGCAGCTCAAGTGGAACGAGTTCCTGAAGTACCGCGTTGATCCGACGTTCTACAACACGGATATCGGCGTGATCATGAACATGGATTCTTGGAACGGCCTGTCGTACGAGTCGAAGAAGCTGATCCAGGACGTCGTGGTTGAATGGGAAGAGAAATCCTGGAATGATCGTCAGGCAGATGTGGCGACCGACGCCAAGGTCCTGGCGGATGGCGGCATGACCTTCATCTCGCTCTCGGAGGAAGCTGGGAAGGCCTATCAGAAGATGGCCGATGACGCAGCCTGGGCCCGCATGAAAGAGCGCGTCGGCGACGACCCGGTCTATGATGAGTTGCGCAAGCTCTACGCTGGCGAGTGATCGGTCGGAACGTCGTTTGCGTCGCCCTGATCGGGGCGGCGCTTCTCTTGTCTGGTTGTGGTGGGCGAACGGACGCCGAAGCGCCGGCGCCAACGCCGGTCACCGCCCCTGTTGACGGGACCGCCATGTGTCCGCCACCGTCACTCGATCGCGTCTATGACCAGACGCTGCCGCGCAATGGCAATCATGACGCGGCTCTGATCGACGAGGCCGTGCGGCGCGAGACCAACCGGATGCGCTGTGACGCGGGGCTGCGGGGGCTCGAGGCGAATGTGGCGCTGCAGCAGGCAGCGTTTCTACATGCGCAGGACATGGTACGTACAGGCGTCTTTTCACACACCACGTCGGTACCCGGACGCGAGACGCCGGGAGACCGGCTAACCCAGGTTGGTTTCCGCTGGCAGAGCGTCGCTGAGAACATCACCGAGTCCCACTACATGGATTACCAGAATGGCGCCGCCTATGCGACGATCGATGCCGTGCGCTGCGAGTTCGCCTATGCCGATGGGCGCCCGATCCCCCCGCAATCCTATGCCTCGCTCGCCCGATCGGTCGTCGACCGCTGGATGGGTAGCGAGGGGCACCGCGCCAACCTGCTCAGCCCGAACGTCGTAGCACACGGCTTCGCGATCTTCCCGAATGGGGAAACGGCGTTGTGCGGTGGACTTTATGGCACGCAGGTGATGGCTCGGTAATGCCGGGAAGACCTCGTGGCGATGGGTCTGCTGGACTTAGCCGTCATCTACCCTGATGACTCATATCTAAATCACCAGCCCACACATAGCCACGCCGCCGGTTCAACGTTTGAACTTGATGTAGCCGAGGCTGGGCAGCAGGGCCGAGTGCTCATCCACGCCGTTGACTGTTACGTCATAGTCGCCATTCAGGTATAGCAAAGCGTTGCCCGGCGCGACGCGGTGGTCCTGGACCAGAAAACCGGTCTCTTGCTCGGTGCCGTCGCCGGTATAGCGCACGCCGTGTCAGAGGATCACCCGGTTCAGCATCCCGCCATTGCCGACGCATACCAGCGCCGGGCTATTGTCCCGCGTGTTCATGATCATGTTGACGATCTGATTCCAGGTGCAGTGCTGCACATAGGCGACGTCGTGCCCAAGGTGCTGAAATGCCTGGAAAAGATCCTGCATTGTCATCCAACTGGAAATCATCGACCCGGTTGCATTCGATGTCTGGGTGACGGCTGCTTTCACGGCGCTGGCCTGGGCCATCTGGCCTGTCGACATCCGGATCAACGTAGCGGCCGCTCTGCAGCAATCCGTGTGGAGGCGTTTGCTGACAGGGCCGGCGGTGCGTTGCGGTTCGGGATACCAGTCGTCCAAGGTAGCCGTCGTTCGTTCATGAGAGATAATGGTTTCGGCCAGATTGGACCTCAGCGATATGCGGAACGGGGCGGAGTCGAAGCTCTCGGTGCTGAGACGCAGCGCAACAGGCGGTTTTGGGCGAATGCGTCGCGGCGGCAACGCCGGAACGGCTGCGGGGCCGACGAAATGCGGTCTGCGTTCGGGTGGGGTTATTGGTCCGGGCGGCGATGAGTTGTTCCATCGCGTCCTGCCGGGCCGCGCGTTTGTTTTCACTGCCCGTTAGTCCTGTCAGGTCTGCAAAAGGTTCATTTTCCGAGGAAGCGTGTGCCGGTAGGTCTCGGCGTTGCGTTTCAATCAGTGGCGCCGCCTTGGCCAATACGGGCTCAAATCGACATTGGCCAAGTATGCTGGCTACCGCGGTTCTTGCCATTCCCGCAAACCCCGGGCAACACTTCGCCGGGGACCAAGCACCGACGGGGCGAGATGCGCATTATCGACAGGGTATGTGATTTTCTGGCGGTGCTGGCCGGGATCTATCTGGTTGCGATCATGCTGGGAATCGTCATCAGCGCCTTGGCGCGGACGTTCGATCTGTCGGGCGCGTGGTCGAGCCACATCTTCACCTTCGCCGAGTTCGGGCTGCTCTATATCGTCATGGCGGCCTCCCCATGGCGGGGGCGCGAGAAGGGGCATGTCTGCATCGAGTTGCTGACCGCCGCCGTGCCGCAACGGGTACAACCGGTGTTGAGCCGGGCGGTTTCGACGCTGTGCATTGTGATCTGCCTGGTGCTTGCCTGGTACACGTGGGGGGCGACCGCCAAAGCTTATCGCTTCGGGGATGCCGAGATGCGCAGTCTCGACATGCCGAAGTTCCTGCTGCTGGGTGCGATGCCGATCTGTTTCACGCTTATGGCAATCCAGTTTTCGCGGTTTGTCTGGGGGACTGAGACTCTGCACTCCGGACAGGCGGGGGTGCATGAATGACAGCTGCAGCGCAATTGGTCGGGTGCGGTATGCCATACTCTACGAGGCTCTGACCGGATGGAGTGGTTCGAGGCGCTGTTCTTCCTTCTGGGCATGATCCTGTTCTTTATGTTCTTGGGCATTCCCGTCGCGTTGTCATTCCTGGCAGCGAACATGATTGGTGCCGCCTATTTCATGGGTGGCAACGGAGATATCCTGACCCAGATGTCGCGCGGAATCGGGCAGTTGGCGAACAATGCGATCCCGACGGTCACCAGTTTCAATCTTATGCCGGTGCCGATGTTCCTGCTGATGGGTGAAATCTTCTTCTTCACCGGTCTGGCCAACCAGATGTTTGGTGCGGTTGACAAGCTGATGGGGCGGCTGCCCGCGCGCCTTTCCTTCGTGACCGTAGCGGGCGGTACGGCCTTTGCGACACTGAGCGGATCGTCGATGGGGTCTACGGCCCTGCTCGGCAGTCTGATGGTGCCGGAGATGCAGCGGCGCGGCTACAAAAAGCACATGGCGATCGGACCTATTCTGGGGACCGGCGGGCTGGCGATGCTGATCCCACCCTCGGCGTTGGCGGTGTTGCTGGGCACATTGGCTGAATTGGATATCGGCGCATTGCTGGTAGCAGGTGTGGTGCCAGGGCTGATGCTCGCGGGGCTCTACGTGCTGCTGATTTTGGGCATGGCGACAATCGACCCCAACGCCGCGCCATCCTACGAGGTCGATACGATTGGCTGGGATGAGCGGCTCCGGCTGATCCTGTTCGATATCCTGCCCATGGTCTCGATCGTGATCGGCGTGATCCTGGTGATCATGTTTGGCATCGCGACACCGTCAGAGAGCGCGGCCTTCGGGTGCCTGGGCGTGGTGCTGCTGGCGGCGATGTATCGAAGCCTCACTTGGGATGGGATCGTCAAATCGGTCACCGGAGCGTTGAAGGTGACGACCATGGCGCTGTTGATCATCTTCGGTTCGGCGACGTTCTCGGCGTTGTTGGCGTTCTCCGGCGCATCCTCGGGCCTGATCAACTGGGCGACCGGGTTCGAGCTGGATCCGACGACCATGCTGATCGTGATGTTCCTGATCCTGCTGGTACTGGGCATGTTCATGGATCAGCTCTCAATGATGCTGCTGACCGTACCGATCTTCTTCCCGCTTGCGCAGACTTTGGGTTTCGATCTGATCTGGTTCGCAGTCATCGTGTTGCTGGCGCTGGAGATCAGTTTCACGACGCCGCCCTTCGGCCTGCTGCTGTTTGTCATGAAGGGCGTGGCCCCGCCGGACACGAAGATGCGGGATATCTACATGGCGGCGCTGCCGTTCATCGGCTGTTCGATCTTGCTCGTGATCCTGATGATCTTCTTCCCCGGCATCGCACTTTGGCTGCCTGGGCTCGGTGGGTGACATGGAGACCGTCGTCCTGCTGGCGCAAACGGCACTGACGTTCTGGCTGGCTGCCTGGCTATTCACGGGCGTGTTGGACAACATCCTTTATCCGGAGATGAACGAGACCTTCACGGCCCAGGTATTGTCGATGGCGCGGCTGCGAGAGGACTATCCGGCCGACTACGCACTGATCGCCCATCGTCGCATCGAGAATCCCCGCATTCAGCGTCTGCTGTTCCGGTTCATCGTATTCGCCGAGACGCTGGCCGTACTGGTTCTGGCGGTGGGCACGGTTCTGCTGGGGCTTGCGGTCTTCGGTATTGTTTCGCCCGAGATCGCCCGCCCAGTCGCCCTGATGGGCGCGCTTCTCTTCACCTCGGTCTGGTCCGGGTTTCTGGTTGCTGGCAACTGGTTCGCGTACTGGTACTGCCACGAGTGGTCCCAGAACACACACTACCAGATGACCCTTTGGGGGCTGGGAACGATGGTTTTCCTGGTTGTGTCCTGATTTTATAGAACCGGCGTATGTTCTGTGTGCTCAACCGGGAAGCACCGTACCTCAGGATCCAAGCCAGCCTGACAGCGCCGCCCAGATGACGGGTAATAGGATCGCGGTGGCCAGTGCGTTCAAACCCATCGCAAGGCCCGAGAACGCGCCGGCTTCCTCGTTCACCTGGAGCGCACGTGCCGTGCCGATCCCATGGCTCGCCGTGCCAATCGCGAAGCCGCGCGCACGCCAATTCCGAACCCCGATCAAATTCAGAAGAATCGGTCCGAACATTGCGCCGAAGATTCCGGTGACGATGACCAAGACGGCGGTAAGGGATGGGAGCCCACCGAGTTGCTCGGCCACGGCCATCGCCACCGGGGCGGTGACCGATTTCGGTGCGATCGATGCGAGCAATTCCTGCGATCCGCCGGTCAGCCAAACAACGGCCATGGCTGAAAGGATCGCGGTCAGGGATCCTGTGATCAGGCTGACGGCAACGGCGATAGCGGACTCCCGAACCCGGCGCCATTGCCGGTAGAGTGGAACGGCCAAGGCAACGGTTGCCGGTCCGAGCAAAAAGTGAACGAACTGGGCGCCCTCGAAATAGGTACCATAATCTGTCCCGGACAGAACAAGGACAGCCACGACAATCATCACGGCGCCGAGCACGGGATTCAAGAGCGGGTTGCGGCCGCCCCTTTCGAACAACCAGTTCGCCACCTGGTACGCGACCAAAGTCAGCGTCAAATGGAACAGAGGCGATGCGCTCAGATAGACCCAAGTCTGTTCGAGACTATCCACCGCCCGGTTCCTTGTTCAGCCAGGTCATGAGGATGGCCGTGACGACGATTGTCGCCACTGTGCTCACGACGAGCCCAAGCCCGAGTGGCAAGAGGGCATTGCCGAGAATGTGGAAGTGCAGGACCACGCCCGCACCTGCCGGAACGAAGAGCAGCGACATCGACTTCAAGAGACCAGTAGCTGTTTGATCCAGTTCCACCGGCACATCGCCACGGACCGAGAGAAACACGAACAGCAGAACCATCCCGAGGACGGGGCCCGGGACGGGTATCGCGAGGGAGCCCGTCACGAACTCGCCCGCGAGCTGACACGTCAGGATCAAAGTCAGGAACTTGAGCATCAAGGTCCTCTCGATGCGGTGCTCTCGGGACGTACAGCCAAAGCGAAGTGGTTTTCAGACCGGCGGATGGACAGACTTAGTGGCGCGTCGGGCTTTGATGTCGTCATATGCCATCAGTCGAACTTGCGCACGTCGTCAATCACCTTGCCGTCATTCGGCAGGCTGCCTGGATCTGCGGCTTCGACTGTTCCGCGCAGCTTCAGGACGTCACGCAACGTGTCTTCTACGGCGCTTGCGTTCAGACCTTCGCCTTCGGCTCTCAGGATCATGATATCGGCGTCTCCATCCCGGTCGACGACGAGGCGCGCCTTGGAGATCTCTGGGTGGCGTTTCTGAACCTCGGCGATCTGCTCGGGTCGGACGAACATGCCCTTGACCTTGGTCGTTTGGTCGGCGCGGCCCATCCAGCCCTTGATACGCATGTTGGTCCGGCCACAGGGCGATGGACCGGCGAGGACGGCAGACATGTCTCCGGTCGCAAAGCGGATCAGCGGATAATCGGCGTTCAGGAGCGTCACCAGGACCTCTCCGACCTCACCTTCAGGGACGGGATCACCGGTGCCGGGACGAACGATCTCGACGATCACGCCTTCATCAATTGTCATGCCCTCCATCGCCGGGGTTTCGAACGCAATCGAGCCTAGGTCAGCTGTACCGTACCCCTGCACGCAGGAGATGCCGTTATCGATGTAGAACTGACGGACCTGCGGGAACAACGGCCCACCGCCAACGATTGCCTTGTTAATCTTAAGGTTACGCCCGAGCTCAGCCGCCTTTTCCATCATCACCTTCAGGAAGTCCGGCGTTCCGGCATAGGCGGTCGCGCCGATATCGGCAGCAGCGACAACCTGAGCCTCGGTGTTACCAATGCCACCCGCCAAGACTGAGGCCCCGATCGCGCGGGCTCCGTTATCGAACATCGCGCCCGCCGGGGTCAGGTGATAGGCGAAGCAGTTGATGCAAATGTCCTCGCTTCGCAACCCGCCCGCGTAGAGCGCACGGCCGAACCGCCACCAATCCGGCGACTGCATCCCTGGCTCATTTTTCGGGCCTGGCGACTGGAAGACGTAGTCGAACTCCTCGGCGTGACGAGTTGTCAGGCCACCAAAGGGCGGATCCGACTTCTGCAGTTCAGCAAGAGCCGATTTGCGCAGAACCGGGAGCTTCGCGAGAGCGGTCCGATCCGTGACAGACGTGGCATCAACACCGTCAAGGATCTTGGCGAAGCCTGGAGACCGCGCCTGCGCATCCCGGATCTGGGCTTGGAGACAGTCAAACAGGGTTTCTTCGCGTGCATCTGGCGCACGTGTTTCGAGATCGTCAAAGAAATCGGACATTGTCTCCCCCGGATTTTCCGTCGTTGAGTTCAGGTTAGTCATGGCTCGCGGGCGGCGCCAGAGCAAAGACGGTCATGAAACTTCTGCTTGGGTTTTGATCCCGATGAACAGCGCGCCATCTTCATGAGGCATCGCAGGAGCAACACATGAAACGCACACGTCTGCCGATCGGTATCGGTCTTGTCTTCGCGGCATTTCTGCCCACCGCCTGGGCTTGTGGCCCCGACACGGATTGCAACATCGGTGAGCGGACCTATCGCATCGAGATGCCCAAAGAACCGCCCAAGGGCGCCTTGATCTACGCGCACGGGTATCGCGGTAGTGCCAAGGCGGTGATGCGGAACAAGGCGTTGCGTGCGCTGGCGCAGGAAAACGGGCTGGCGTTGATCGCGCCCAAGTCGTTTCGTGAGGACTGGCGCATTCCAGGCGTCCCGGCAGATCCGGGAACCGACGGTGCAGAGGAGTTCACTTACTTTGACGCTCTTCTCGACACACTGAAGATGGAGCACGCTATCCCGGCAGACCGGATCTACATGTCCGGCTTCTCGGCCGGCGGCATGATGGTCTGGAACCTCGCTTGCCGGATGGGATCGCGTTTTGCAGGGTTTATCCCGATCGCCGGGACCTTCTGGGACCCTGTACCGCCGGAGTGTCCGGACCTAGGGGCGCACATGGTTCATATCCACGGACGTGCGGACAAGATCGTGCCGTTGGGCGGACGGCCCATCGGCCCAACCCGGCAAGGAGATGTGCCGCAAGCGCTGGCGCTGTTCGCCGAGCGCGGCGGAAAAAGCCTGGCGAAGGTGCGACCGTTTGGTGAGCTCGATTGTCGTGCCTATTCCCCTGATAATGACGGCCGGTCACTAAGCTTCTGTACCCATCCTGGCGGTCATTCTATCAAGATGGACTATCTGCGCGCCGCGTTCACGATCTTGCGAGAACAGGGCGCTTTCTAGAGTCCATCGAAGTCTGGTCGACGGACTCCCTTTCATCTCCCGTTCAGGTTTCCAGAGGGGCATGATGATCGGGAGACCGACCAATGAGATTGACACATCTAAGAATGTTGCTGATCGCGCCGCTTGCGGCGTTGATCATGACAAGCGGGACACCAGTATCCGCGAATGATTGGCGGGGTAAAAGGATCGATCGCTTCGAGGACCGGATCGACCGGCGCGAAGACCGGATCGATCGAAGGGTAAACCGGGGGCCGATCGATCGGATTGAAGACCGTTTGGACCGCATCGAAAACCGCTTTGACCGCCGGACGGGACCTTATCGGCCCGCTTACCGCAAGGGATGGCGGAAGAAGCGTTACGTCCGCCGCCATTTCCGCCCGTTCCGCAGGGGCGTCCGCCATCGGCATCGTTGGTGGTACCGGCATTGAGGCAGGCGCGGCTCTGTGGACGAGATTGCACCGCAGAGCCGTATCGAGAAGGTGAACCGGCATCCCCCTCCCGGTGATCCTTAGCCCCTTCCGCGCATTGCGGGAGGGGCGCTGCATCAAAGATCGTAGAGCGCACCGAACTTGAGGTTCAGGTAGTCGAGCAAAGGAGCCTCGGTCGGCTTGTGCCCGCAGGCGCGCGCAATCGTGGCGGACGGACTTTCCAGCGACCCCGGTCTGTGAATGTTGGCGCGGAGCCATTCGACGGGTTCGCGTAGCTTGCCGTCCCTGATGTCGTCTTGAAGATCTGGTAGGGCGTTCTGCATCGCTGCGAACAATTCGCCCGCATAGATATTGCCCAGTGCATAGGTCGGGAAATAGCCGAACAGCCCGGCCGACCAGTGCACGTCCTGCAGGACGCCATTCTCCGGATGGTCAACTGCACGACCGAAATCCGCTTCGAACCGAGCGTTCCACTCGTTTTCCAGATCTACCACCTGCAAATCCCCACAGATCAAGGCCCGTTCGAGTTCGAAGCGCAGCATGATGTGCAGGTTGTAGTGGATCTCGTCGGCTTCGGTTCGGATGTAGCCTTCATGCACGCGGTTGATTGCCCGGTACAGGTCGTCGGCGGACCCAAGCGCGAAGTCGCTGAAATGTGCCTGCATCTGCGGAAACAGATATGTGCAGAACGCTTGCGAGCGGCCGATCTGATTTTCGCACAGGCGGGATTGTGATTCATGTACGCCCATTGAGGCATGTCCGCCCGCGGGCTGCCAGGCAAGTGCCGGGTCGAGGCCTTGCTCGTAAATCGCGTGGCCTGTCTCATGGACCGTTGAATAAAGGCAATTGAACGGATCGCCCTCGTCCACGCGCGTGGTGATGCGGACGTCGCCCCGCGTTCCGGAACAGAATGGGTGAACCACGAGATCGATACGTCCCGCCTTCAGGTCGTATTCGAAAACCTCGGCGAGCTTGTTCGCCAGCGCGCGCTGTGCTTCCGCCGGGTAGGTCCCTGTCAACACCGGCACGTCAACTGCCTTTTCTGCAATCCGGCCACGCAGATCGACCAGACCCGTTCTCAGCCTCGCGAAGATCGCCGCGATCGAGTCCGCCGTGGCGCCCGGTTCATAGATATCGACCAGCGCATCGTAAGCCGACTGCTCATCGGTCGCGAGGCAGACTGCTTGCTCGCGTACCAGTTCAACGATTTCACTGAGTGTTGGCAGGAAGGTCGAGACATCGCCGCGCGCCCGTGCATCGGCCCAAACGCCATGGCCGCGTGCAGTCTTGCGGGCGATCTCTGTCGCCAAATCCGCTGGCGTGCGTGTGGCACGATCATAGTTCCGTTGCATCAGCCTAAGATTGGCCCGCCCAGCAGAATCGAGGCTGTTCGCGTCGATGGCAGCGATCCATTCTGGTATCCGCAGATCGGTTCGTTTCGCATGAAGAACAGAGGACATCGCGCCTGCCTGTTCGGCCCGTGCTTCGGCGCCGTTCGGCGGCATCATTGCCTCCTGATCCCAACTGAGCAGGCCTGCAACCTGCCCAAGTGCCTCGATCTGGCGAGCATGGTCGAGCAATGCTGTGTATGCATCCTGCGAGGTCATCACAAAGGCTCCTGGCATTTCCGTTGGGCGGATGGTCCGGTGTTGATGAACGCACATAGCCCGCAACTCCGGGCACGTCGAATGCAGTATGGTGCGACATGTGTCCCGAAAAAAAACGTCTGCCCCCCTTCCCCATATGGCGAAAACGCGAGACAATACTTTTGTCTATTGGTTCGCGACGTTTTTTTGACGTAAGATTTCGAGGCGGGCTCGCTCGCGCGAGGGGGGAAATTTCAGATGACGACTTTTTTTGGCAGTGACTATGTCACTGAGATCAATGAACTTGTCTTCACGCCAACCGGCGGACAGTTCGGTCCGGACGTCACCGGCTTCAATTACTCCGAGTTTTTCGGCGTTGGCGAAGACGATCTGGTCGGTGATGATTTCAGCATCGGCGGGCCGGTCACGGTCGATATCCCGTTCCGCGGCGAGACGACGATCTTCACCGCGCGCGTGTTCGGCGAGATCGGCGCGCAGTTCGGCTTGCAGATCAACAGCAGCCTCGATCCGGGCACGGTTGATGCGATCCTGCCCTACGAGACAATCGTGGCTTATCCGGACTTCGATCTCGCATCGATCGCCGAGGGCGATGTGGTCGATCTGTTCTTCGGTGCCGAGTTCACGCCCGAGGATGATCCGGACAGCGGATTCACGACGAAGTTCCCGTCCTTCACTTTTGAGATTGGAATCGTCACCGAGCTTCTTGTCGATCTCTTCGCGGATATCGGTCTGGGAGACGATCCTGAGCGTTACACCATCCTCGATTTCACCGTGCCCGAAACCTTTCTGCCGATTTTCACGCTCGATACGGATCGCGAGATCACGGCGGAACAAGCGGCGGACGACGAGACTCTCAACGAGGGCGACGCGAACCCGATCGAGCTGTTTGGGATCGAGACGCCCGTACTGATCGACCAGATCAGTGGCCTGGACCCGGCCTTCAATGACGCTGGTGAACTCGCAGGGATAAGTATCCCGCTGAACACGTTCGTAAGTGCGCCGGAGGCCAGCGATGTCGAGACAACGGATGCCTCTCCTACGGGAAGCGACACGCCGGATGAAGGCTCGAGCCTTGATCTGACCTCGATCGATTTGGGCCGGATCGAGGTGTTCGTGCCGAACATCAATACGGTCTCGACATTTAACGGGGATATCTTCGTCACCGATCCG
Organism: Paracoccaceae bacterium; assembly: GCA_050043005.1. Taxonomy (GTDB): domain Bacteria; phylum Pseudomonadota; class Alphaproteobacteria; order Rhodobacterales; family Rhodobacteraceae; genus Thermohalobaculum. Next base: position 7,910 of record JBHJIZ010000170.1, on the reverse strand, counting down.
ACGCGAAAGGCCGAATACAACTTCGATGATCAGGGTAATCTCGTCAGCATCGACCGGGTCGAAGATCTGGACGAGGATGGCAACAATCTGGGCGAGGGCAACCGGGACGATCTGGCCGCGTTGACGCTGGATCTGGACGGGATCATCACCTATGCGACTGGTGGCACGTTCCCGCCGCTCGAGCTTGGTCCGCTTGACCTGCTGGACGGCGGCGTGATCCTGCCCGGCCCGCTGGGTACCATCGCGTTCGACACCGGGTTCTCATACAATTTGCTGGATGTCGAACTGGAAGCCGCGTTCCCGCTGGAACAGGAATTCACGCTGACGCCAAAGCTGCAGACGCAGCTGCAGTTCTTCGACGGGACCGGTGGCGTCAAAGGCGCTGCCAAAGCGGTCGAAGTGCTGACGACAAAGAAGGTTCTACGCTTCGACGAGACCGGCACCTTCCAGGACAGTGCATTGGAAGACCGCCTGCGGCTGTTGGCCGAAGGCAACGCGACCTTCGCCCAGGACATAGACGCTTTCATCGACTTCGACGCTGGGATTCCGGGCGCCTTTACTGGCCAGACCGCCTCGATCGGCGGGCGGATGATCATCAGCCGCGATGGTGGCGCGACGTGGACCGAACTGTTCACCACCGCTGCCGATCCAATCGCGGAGTCTGCACCGACCTTGGGCGAGGACCAGACCGTTGAACTGGAGCTAGCCGAGGGAACGCTACTGGGTTACCGGCTATTCATCGGATCCGGTTCGTCCGAGATCCAGGAAGACTATGTCATCGCGTTCGACAAGAGCGACAGCGTCTATGTCGAGGAGATTGAGGATACCACCACACTCATCACCGAGACCCCGTTCCTGGATGATCTGACCGCGCTGAACCTGATCTACGACGACGCTGAAACCTTCGTCGAAATCGTCAGTCAAACGACGCCCACGGTCACCAACCGGACAGGTCTGGAATTCGATCTCGCGCTGCTGTTATCCGGCCTACAGGCCTCGGCCTTCTTCGAGGCGAGCTATGACATCGGGCCGCTCACGTTGGGTGCTGGCATCGACTTCGAGCTTGGGCCGCTGTTCGAGGAAAAGTTCGAGCTTCTGAACCTCGAGATCGGCGATCTCTTCAACGACAGCTTCGAACTCGAGGACAACCGGACCACCAGCTTCATTCTGGGCGCGCCCGCACCTGCCAGCGAGTTCGGCGATGCAGTCGTCCTTACCGATGGCAACGATACGTTCACAAGTTCTCTGACCGGTGATGACGCAGGCGAAGAGATTATCGCGCTGGGTGGCGAAGATCTGATCTATGCCGGGGATGGCAACGATACGATCGTCCTTGGCAGCGGCTCGGATACGACTTTCGGCGGCGATGGGTTCGACACGCTCGACGTCTCGGATCTGCAAGGCAGTGGCACCAACGGCGTCAGCTTGCGGGATTTCAAGATCCCGGCAGGCGAAGACGGTGCGATCTTCAGTTTCGATCAGGTCACGGACACGCACTTGTTCAGAGACGTCGAAGCGGTCGTTTTCACGGACCGTCGCGACTCTGTGCAATTGCTCACGACGAATGTCAGCCTGACGCACTACGATCTTGGAGCAGGGGACGACACATTTCTTGTGTTCAGTGCCATGGACGGATTGACCGTCGATCTGGGCGCTGGCGACGATTTCTTCGGGCTCTCCGATACCGTCACCAACCTGTCGATCGATGCAGGTTCGGGTGTGGATACGCTTCAGTCGCAGGAGAGCATTGATCTCGAAACGGGCACCACGCCCAGCGGGCATCAACTTCTGAATTTCGAGAACATCCAACACGCAGTGACGAACGCAGCCTTCCTGGGCGGCAATGATGCGGCGAACACGCTGACCGGAAACAACGGGAACGACACACTCGAGGGACGTGGCGGAAACGATCTGCTGGATGGCAGTGCTGGGAACGATCTTCTGATCGGTGGTGCTGGGGCGGATTCTCTGGTCGGCGGAACAGGTCTCGACACGGCCAACTATTCGACAGCCGGAACCAGTGTCTTCATCGATCTGGATTTCGGCGGCGTCGCGCGGGGCTTCCGTGGCGATGCGCAGGGCGATAGCTTTGACAGCGTCGAAAACATCACCGGATCGGCGTTCAACGATATTGTTATCGGTAACAATGCCGGGAACACGCTGTCTGGCGGCGATGGCGATGACCGGCTGCAATCGCAGAACGGCGGTGACCTTCTGCTTGGCGGCGAAGGGAATGATCTTCTGAACCGCGGAACGGTCGCAACGTTGAGCGGCAACTTCACGAACGTCTATAACGGTGGTGAAGGCTTCGACATTGTTGCCGCCGAAGTCTTCGACGAATTCACTCAGACGGGCTCGACGACCGGCAAGGCGACCTACACCTATCGGACCGGGACGCAACCCTTCGACGGCACAACGTCGGTCGAGAAGAACGTCACCATCGACTACCGGTACATCCGTTCAGCGCATGTCGAACTCGCGCTGGACGAGAATGGCGATGGTGATCTGCGTTACATCGAAGACGGCGCGTTCAACCGTCTTCTCGCGACGGGTTTGTCCGGGACCGCCGAATACTCTAGCCGAAATGAGCCGCTGATCATCCCGCTTCCGCCCTTCGTTATCCCGGACCTCACGTTCGATGTCCGAACCAGCAATTTCGACTACAACATCACGCCGAAGCGGTACTTTGATATCGACAACGACGCCATTTCGTTCTCGCGGGTGTCTTCCGACGATTTCGATGACGTGAACGGCAGTGGCAGAGTTACAGACATCGGGACCCTGCCAGATACGTCGGGCGGCGAGTTCGGTGCCGAGCAGGTTACCGATGTCGAGGGGATCATCGCCTCGCAGGGCGACGACATTCTCGCGGGCAATAGTCAGGATAATGCGCTCTACGGCAATGGCGGTTTCGATGCCATTGGCGGGGGTGCTGGGAACGATCGTCTCGGATTTGGCGAGGCGCAGCCGATTGCCGAGAACTTCACCTTCCCTGGGTCGGGCGGAGGCGGCAGTGCTCCAGTTAGGATCGAGCCTACGTTGATCGAGCGCCTTGCCGCGCTGAACCCGGAGACTGCCGAAGCGAACATCTTCTTCGGGACCCTTACCGGGGCCGAATCGAACGCCGGAGCCCCGGTGGGAAAGATCAACGTCAACACTGACCGGACGCCCATCTTCGAAACCGTGGGCTCGTTCCTCTGGGGCGGCGCAGGTGAGGACACGCTCGACATGCGGTTCGACCGGGGGCTCGGCTTCTTCCCCGATACCTCGACCAACTATGCCGTCGTCGATCTGAACATCGCCAGTGCGACGGCCTTGACGAATGATTTCACTGGGGAAGCGACGCAGTATGGCCGGGCCGAGTGGTTTGATGCAGACGGCAACGGATTGATCTTCGCTACCACGTTCGGAGTTGAGAACGTCATCGGCTCGCGCCGCAGCGACACAATCACCGGTGATCGGAATAACAACGTGATCGAGGGTTTGGATGGCGCCGACGTCATGGACGGTGACTCCGGTTTCGATACAGCATCCTATGCGCTTGCTGATGAAGGTGTGGTTCTGAATTTCCACGAAGTTGACGACGAATTCGTGCTGGACAATGCGCGCGAGACCATCACCGGAGCAGGTGATGCTGCTGGCGATTTTGCCGAGAACTTCGAGCGTTATGTAGGAACCGATCATGCCGACACAGCGATCGTGGACATTCCCGTTGGCCTAACCCAGCAAACAAGGCTCGCGCCGTTCACCTACGTGAACAACGTACAGGTCGGTCAGGGCGGTTTTCCGCCGCGACCGATCTTCCAGGAGCAGCTGATAACGACGACCGAGCCCTACCGTGTGAGCGCGATTTCGCCCGGCGACATCGGGCCGGAGATCGATCTGGCAGGCGGCGACGATCATGTCGAGATCTCGGGCGGCGGGCAACAGCGCGTGTTCCTGGGCGACGGCAACGATACGGCGACGCTGAAGAACGGCGGCCACCTGATCGACGCTGGCTCTGGTAACGACGTTATTACGGTGGGGCCTGCGGACCAGCACGTCTACCTGTCACCGTCACTCCAGACGACGACAATTCTGGGCGGCGAAGGCGAGGATACAGTTGTCCTGAATGGCTCCCAGTTCTTTCAACTGGTCGTGGAAGACGATGCCGTCGTGATCACGCAGGGCGTGAACCCGGCGATCACGGGCACGACATTCTTGTTTTTCGACCCCGAGATTGGCTTACCGCGCACCGAATTCTTCGGTGACGAGCCGGAAGTCATTCAGGTGCGCAACGCTGCGCGGAGCGACGGCGGCCCGCGCTATGAGCTACGCGATGTCGAATTCGTTGAAATAAACGGCGAGCGTATTCGTATCGACAATCCCGATCCTCTGATCGATGCAGACAAGACCGTCACGCTTGTCGAGGATCAGATCGATCCTGTGGATCTTGGCCTCAACATCCCCCAATCGGACATCGATACCGGCGCGACCTTCGAGATTGTCACCCTGCCGTCCACCGCAGCGATCACCCTGTCTGGCGTGCCGCTGGTTGCGGGTCAGATCGTCCACGCGACGTATATGGAAGCGCTGACGGTCGTGCCGCTCCAGTCTTACGATCCGTTCGCCGATGCGCTGGTCTATCGCAAGGTCGGCGACCCGGTTGAAGACACGCTGACTCGGCAGTTGCCCGACACCGAACGCGGCGTTGCATTGAACATCACCTCGCAGTTGTCCGAGACCACCGTCGAGACTGTGGCAGCGGCACCGGAGGCACCAACGGTCGCTCTGGTCCAACTCAATCCCGGCTTGATCTCCAGCGCGTTGCCGAGCGCCGCATCGCTGGATTACGCAGAGACATCCAGCTTCGCAGACATGCCGACGGGTGCCTTGACATTCGAGATGCTGTTCCGGTCGTCCGGCGGGTTCGATCCGAGTGGTCCGAGTCAGGTCTTTGCCTCCTATTCCGTGCCTGGGAATGACAACGAATTCCTGCTGTTCGGATACAAGGATGGCCGTGGATTAGAGGTTTCCTTCAATGGCACGCGGATCGAGACCGGCGTGCGTATAGACCAGCTTTTTGACCGCGAGTTGCATCGGATCTCGGTAACTGTCGACCCGGATGCCAACAAAGTCGAGGTCCTGATCGACGGGATCGTGCTTTTCAGCCAGGAGGTTACGATCTCTGGCGGGCTCGATCCAAACGGCTACCTTATCTTCGGGCAAGAGCAGGACGTCCCGGGCGGATCGTTCGATGCGAACCAGTCGTTGAGCGGCGAGATCGGCGATATCCGGCTCTGGGATGGCATTCGCACCGATGCCGAGATCCAGGCAAATGCATTCAAGGTGATCACCGATCCTTCGGCCGCGGCGAACCTTACTGCCAATTGGCAGGCTGACACGGCCAATCAGGGCGTGCTCGTCAATGCGGTCGGTGACGATCATCTGGCGCTGATCAATTCGCCTGACATCGTTGAAGCGATACTTCCGGACCTACCGAATGGAACTGTTATCGATACCATTCGGGTGAACGTCGCACCTCAAACCCACGAGTACATCCAATCCTCCGGCACCCCGATGCCAGCGGGCGACGTGACCATCGAGTTCCTGATGCAGGCGCTGGATCTACCGGAGGAGTTCTCGAACCGGCAGCACTTCGCATCCTACGCTGTCCCCGGGTCGAACAATGAAATCCTGCTGTTTGTCGATGGTGGAGCTACAGGCACGTTTGGCTTCGGGTTCGGAGGGAATCCGGGGATTGTTACCGATATCCCGACGAGCATTCTGTTTGACGGTGAACCGCACCGGGTCTCGGTGAGTGCCGATACCGCGCTTGACGAGGTTGCAATTTATATTGACGGCGTCGAACTCTACCGTGGAACCGGCAACGGCTCTGTCGCGCTGCAAACGGGTGGCAGCTTCAACTTCGGCCAGGAGCAGGACTCCGTTGGTGGCAGCTTCGACGCCAACCAGATCGTTCGTGCGGATTTCGGGGATATCCGGCTGTGGGACACGGTCCGCACGCAGGAGGAGATCCTCGCAAACGCATTCATCGAGATTGCGGACCCCGCTTCCGAGGCTAACCTCGTCGCGAACTGGCAGGTTGATGCGGGCAATGCATCCGCGGTGCCCGATCTGCTTGGCGGGCCGAGCATGGTTCAGGCCGGCAACCCATCGACCGGCGCCATTGTGTTTGACTTGCCGGATACGCCTGACACAGTGATCGATCCCGTGACGACGACTGAGACCTTTGTCGTCGATCAGCAGGGCGACCCGGTCACGATCCGCGTCGAAACGGTGCCGACCGATGGAACGGTCTTCTACATGGCGCCGGACCCTGACATGCTCGCCCTGGGTGTAACGATCGAGGTCGAGGTGCCTGTTGGGGTCGGAGATGTCCTGACACCGGAGCAACTCGAGTCACTGTTCTTCCGCGCAAACACCGACTTCAGCGGCGACCCGGGTTCTTTCTCGTACTCGATCACCGACGATGTCGCCTTCCGTCAACTCAGTGTGACCAGTTCAACCGATGAGAACAACTCCACGGACGGGGCCGCGAACGATGGCCAGGCGGTGCAAACGATCTCTTTCGATGTCGTCTCAGAAAACGATGCGCCCGAGATTCGCAAGCTGCTGTTCCCGTTGTCTCCTGGCGCGGTGTTCGACGGAACGGTACGGTCCTCTGACGTCGAAGACGACGACTTTATCGTGGAACTGGTGCAAGCCCCACAGTTCGGCTCGATCACAGTCAACCCGGATGGCAGCTTCACATACCAGCAGAACGCAGCACTAGACTTCGGTGGCGCCGAGTTCCTCGAAGACACGTTCTCGGTTCGCGCTATTGAAACGACCTCTGGCAGCGCGTTTGCTAACGTCGATCAAGTGTCGGGCACTCCGCAGACGCAAACGATTCGTATTATCAATCCCGCATCGCAACAGGCGATTGTTTTCGATCCGACCGATCCGAGCTTCTTTGAAGCGGATGGAACACCGAAGAACATCGGCGGTCTTGCAACGGATGACCTGATCATCGGTCACGATGGTCCTGACGGACTGTTCGGCTTTGCCGGTCACGACACGATCCTGGGACGCGACGATGCCGATTCTCTGTACGGTGGAGTCGGAAACGACACGCTCGAAGGCGGTGGCGGCAACGATCGGCTCGAGGGTGAGGCGGGATCGAACCGGTTCGTTTTCGGCGCGGGGTCCGGCGAAGACGAAGTTGTGGACTGGAAGGCGGGCCTGGACCTACTGGACTTCGCCCCCCTTGGCCTGCGGTTCGTCGATCTTGCGATCCTGGACTCGGGTGGCGAGACCCTCATCACCTTTGAAGATGGGCTGGGTGGCAGCGCTTCAATACGATTGACGGGCATTGATGCAGAGACCCTGACAACTGCGATCATGGCCGATCCGGATGGGCTGAGCGGGATCAATCTGATTGCGGGTAGTACGGGATCGGAGGTGCTGATCGGCACCGGCGCGGACGAGGACCTGGTCGGCCTCGCGGGCAACGACCTGCTGTTCGGTCAGGCGGGCAATGACACGATGGTCGGCGGGTTCGGGAATGACCGTTACTTCCTGGATGATGTCGGCGACATCGTGATCGAGCAGGCGGACCAGGGCATCGACCAGGTCGACACTGCGTTCGACCTCGTGCTGCCGGATCATATCGAGCGCGCGGCGGTGCGTGGCGGCGTGAGCGCGGGCGGCGCGGTCGACATCACCGGCAACGATCTGGACAACTTCATCGCGGGCTCGGATCAGGAAAACATGCTCATCGGCGGCGTCGGTCGCGACCGTCTGATCGCGTATGCGGGCAATGACACGCTCGAGGGCGGAGCGGACAACGACATCCTCGAGGGCGGTTTGGGCGAGAACGTCTACATCTTCGGCGCGGGCTCGGGTGACGACGAGATCCGGGACTGGCA
>JBHJIZ010000169.1:0-12677 GCA_050043005.1 Paracoccaceae bacterium | reverse complement strand
GTCAAGTTTTTCTGGAGATCTTCGGACAAACCAATGTATGCGCCGCTGCTTACAGTTATCCGCCAACGGCACCGAGAGAGATATCGGCAAAGATACCGTCGAGTTCTGCTGCAAGCGCCTTCAGATCCTCTCCACCTTCGTCATAATAAGGCGCGAATACATGGCTCGGCAGCTTGTAGGACAACGTGGCTGTACCGTCGGCGTCCTCGGTCACATAGAACCGGATCGGCGCCTCAATCATCGCAGCGACTGACAGCCGGATCGTTCGTACGGCAAACTTGTTGTTAAAGACGCCCAGCACGCGATTGCCCGGGATCGTGATACCACGCCGTTTCGCTGCACCCGTTGGGCCGGCCTGCGTGACGACGATCATTCCGTTGGCCTTTACCGCGGCCTTGAGGCTGTCGATCAGGGCATTGTAGGGCTTTCCGGTGTCATGAACCACCCAACCTTCACGTGGAGCGAGCGACCCGGCGGCTGCCTGGCTAGCCACCAACAGGGCAGTGATCAGCATCAGAATAGATTTCATATCCTTCTCCGCTTTCAGACTGCCGCCCGCCGGGATGCGAGCGGCGGATCCATATCCAGCACCCTGCGCAGACGTGTTCCGACCAAGCTTCCCGCGAACCCCCAGACCAGCCACCACCAGCCGTGCAATGAGCCGGAGGCGATGCCGCCCAGATAGGCGCCAATGTTACAACCATGGCTAAGGCGCGCACCGTAGCCCATCATCAGCCCGCCAATGATGGCCGTGATGACATCGCGGCGGCTTAGCGACAGTGTTGGACTGAAACGCCCGGCCAAGGCCGCGGCGGCCATCGCGCCGAACACGATCCCGAAGTTCATCAGTGAGGTGCGATGCGCAAACACGCTGCCTTCCAAGACGTTGGCTCGCCAGCCCTGCCAGTACGTCCATTCGTCCACAGGGACCCCGGTCGCATAAAGCAGATTGGCACCCCAGACCGCGAACCCGGCCGTGACGCCCCAAGGTCGCGCGAACACCACGAAGCACAGGACGCCGACAATCGCCAGACCGACTGCACCCAGGATCAACGACCACGGACCGGTCAGGATTGAGCCCGTCTCGCGTCGCGGCTCGAGCGATCCGTGTGCGGTAATCTCGACCCATCGCGACACCAAGATCACGGCTCCGCAGAAGGCAAACAACGCGAAGACAGCACCGATTGGACCAAGCTCGGCAATCAACGATGTCTGCGGGAGGTTCGGGATACCGGTGATCGTTGGCAGTTCCCGCCAAAACTCCGGAATGTGCAGCGTGGCCCAGACCGAACCGAGCACAAAGAACAGAAGGACAATCAGCATCCTGCTCGAGCCCCCGCCCGTGGTGAACAGCGTGCCCGAAGCACAGCCCCCGCCCATTTGCATCCCTATCCCGAACACAAATGCGCCCAGCGCTGAACTCAACCCCATCGGCATCACAACCGGGTGCATGTTCCAACCGGTGACATCTTCATATCCGATCAGCAGATACGTGACCCCACAGGTTATGGCGAACAGGATCATCTGAGCTCGTAAACCTGCCCCGCGCCGTTCCCGCGTCATCCTCCGCCACGCCGCTGTGAATCCAAATGCCGCGTGGTACAACGCAAATCCGGCAAATCCGCCGATCAGCGCACCCAGCAGATACTGGACACCCTGCCCATCGATCCCGCCGCGCGCACTGAACCCGGCCAGCGACACGCCGATCAGCCCCAGAATGGCCGCGAAAAGAACAGGTTTCTGCATGATCGAATCCTTAGCTCAGAGCGCAAGGGACCGCCAGTTGACGCAAACATGCCAGCGGTCTCGGGCAGTCACAACTGGGTGAGCGGATATCGCAGGACCAACGGAATAACGTCATGTTGCCGTCCAATTGATACCGGGGGAGACGCTGCACCGCAGATCCGCAGGAAAACTCGTGCAATTTGGTGCAGCGACGGATCGCCCGGCCTGGAAGCCGAGACGAGTGTGATAGATAGCTAATTATGAAACGCCAGCCTGAAATCGCCGCTCCGGCCAAGCGGCAACGTGACCTTCGCCTGGATTTCTTTCGGGGGCTGGCGATGTTCATCATCCTGATTGCACATACGCCGAACAGCCTGTGGCGTATGTGGATCCCGGCGCGCTTCGGGTTCTCCGATGCGACAGAGATCTTCGTCTTCTGCTCCGGCATGGCGTCCGGAATCGCATTTGGCGCTGTTTTCCTAAAGAAAAGCTGGTTCCTGGGGGCGGCGCGCATCGTGTTCCGCATATGGCAGGTTTACTGGGCCCATATAGGTGTGGTGATCGGGACTGCTGCGATCATGGTGGCTCTGCAAAACACGGGAATGGGTGAGGCGGGCAAGGACTACACGCAGTGGTTCCCGATCGGTGGGTTCTTCTCGACGACCGAGGGCAGGCCCGAGGCCAAACTGTTCGGCCTGTTCACGCTGACATACATCCCCGGACTGTTCGACATCTTGCCGATGTACCTCGTGGTGCTGGCAATGCTTCCGCTGGTCATGGGGCTGTATAGGCTCGGCGGTCGCAACGCAGTCTTCGCCTTTGTCGCCGTGACATGGACCTGCGCGAACCTCGGAAACTTTGCGCGCGTCATGGCGGATGCCCCTGCCCCGACAATGCTTCAAGCCATGCTGATCTCGATGGGTCGACCGTTTCTCTGGATGAACCTGCCGGGTATCCCGTGGGAACCGAATGCCGTCTGGTTTTTCAATCCGTTCGGCTGGCAGCTTGTCTTCTTTACCGGTTTCGCGTTTGCGATGGGTTGGATTCCAGCGCCGCCCGTGCGCCGTGAGCTTGTGATCGCCGCGATTGTCGTGCTGGTCGTCACGCTGCCGTTCGCCTGGTACAAATTATACCAGTACGAGACCGGTTACGTGCCGGACAGCATGATTGGCCGTTTCTTCTGGGACGGTCGCGAGGCGCTTCATCCGTTCCGCTGGAAGGGGCCCGTCGGCGCGTGGCGCTACCTGCACTTCCTGTCGATCGCCTATCTCGCATGGGCTGCCGTCGGGCCCGGAGGCATTCGCTTGACCACTGGATGGGAGGTGATCCAGCGCACTGCCGAAACCCGGTTTCTGATCCGCGCGCTGACCGGCGGCGTGTTGCTTCTGACAGCGCCATACATCTACATCGAAGAGATCAAGGCCCTTGCCCCGGCGCTCGACCGCTGGTTCTTCGCGACCATTCCGTTGGTCCCAGGACGTTATATCTGGATGTTGCACTTGGTGCATATGGCCGCGCTGATCGCATTCGCCTGGCACGCAATTGGCGATGCTTGGCGCCACTGGCTCGTCAAAGACGCGTTCCTGCGCTTTGTGCTGATCGTGCGAAAAGTCGGAACGCAGAGCCTTGCTGTCTTCCTCGTCTCGCTCGCTTTCAGCCGGATCATGGGCTGGTCCGTCGACTCGATTTCGGAATGGATCGCTGCTGGCGACTTCTCGTATCTCGCACCCCGCGATGTCTGGGTGCGTACCTTGATCAATCTCCTCGGCTTTGCCGTTCTCATCGGCACCGCTTACGGAGCATCGTGGTTCAAGCGCCAACCCTGGCGCGACCGGACCCCCGGCAGCAAGCCGGCATCGACCAACAAGACCGGCACCGCGTCCAACGCAGTCCCGGCAGAATAAGCACCCGAAGGAGTACGACACTTGTTCGTTCAGGCGATCCCCAGCGCGGCAACCGCCCGCGCGGTACTCTACGATGCAGATACGGCGCTGACGCGTCTGCGTCGTCACAGCGGACCAAAACCCTTCGTCATCGGCCAACTCGGTCAATCCCTCGACGGCCGTATCGCAACGCCCACCGGCGCGTCGAAGTACATCAACGGCAAGGAAGCCCTGCGTCACCTTCATGCTATCCGGGCCGAGGTGGACGCCGTTGTCATCGGTGTGGGCACGGCCATAGCCGATGATCCGGCGCTGACGACGCGGCATGTGAAGGGACCTAACCCCGCACGCGTCATCATCGATCCTCATGGCCGCCTTCCGCGCGACACGTCGATGTTGCAGGATGGAGCAGCTCCGGTTCTCGCGTTGACGTGCCGCGACGTGCGCTCGGCGCCCGGAAGCGAAACGGTCGAGATGGACTGTGATGGAGCTGATCACATCCGACCGCCAGCGATCCTCGACGTTCTGGCGGCGCGCGGCTACAAAAAGATCCTGCTGGAAGGCGGGGCCAAGACGCTCGCCGGGTTCATCGATGTCAGTGCAATCGACGAACTTCACTTGATGCTGGCGCCAATCATCCTGGGCTCGGGCAAGACCGGGCTGAACCTCGCGCCGATCGAAAATCTCGAAGAGGCCTATCGCCCGATCGTGCGCACCATGCGCTTCCGCGATGGCGATATGCTATGCATGTGTGACCTGACGGAACAAACGGTGGAGATGGCCTGAGGCGCCTTCTCGACCATGAGGAGAGATCCGATGGAGCGCTACGCCTTTGTTCAACGCCTGCTGCACTGGCTGATTGCGATGTTGGTGTTGGGCGCGCTGGTTGTTGGCTGGACGTTCGCGACCCTCGAGTACAAGGGCACGGTCGCGACCTTCGGTCAGGATATGACCAATCTGCTCTACAAGTACCACAAGACGTTCGGCGTTCTGATCCTGGCGTTCATGGTTCTGCGGATCTTGTTGAAACTGATGCTCCCGAAACCGGCCTATGATCCGCCGCTCGCACGGGTCGAGCACGTCGCCTCGAACGCCGTGCACGGGTTGCTTTACGTGCTGTTGCCGCTGATGGCCGTGTTCGGTTGGTTGGGCACAGGGGCGTCCGGTTTTCCGGTCGAGTTCTTCAACTGGGAGCTTCCGAAGATCCTCGCCAAGAACAAGGACCTCGGTACTGTGCTGTTCACGCTGCACTGGATCTGCGGGATCCTGATCACGGGTGCCGTGTTCCTGCATATCGGCGGTGCCTTGAAACACTGGCTGATCAATCGCGACGGTGTGATGGGGCGCATGAACCTTTTCTGAGATCGAAGCGGTGCTGATCGAGCCATGCGGAACGTCAATTTCGCACGGTAGGATGGGCACCATGCCCATCCGATTGCAGGATGGCGCACCCTAACTCAGCATGCGCTTTCAAAAGCGCACGCATTCCCACAAATACGGTATCGAAACGGTATCATGGAAGAGTCTGCGCCAGGGTGTCACCTGGCTAGCTTGACTCCTTACCGGTCATCCGCGACACACCGCGCGTCTTTCAACCCCATGACGTGAGGAGAACCAGATGTCTGCCCAGATCAAAGTCACCCTGCCCGCCGGAGCCGTGCGCGAATTCGCCACCGGCACGACGGGCGCGCAGGTGGCGGCAGATATCTCGAAGTCTCTTGCAAAACAGGCACTTGCCTGTCGGATCGATGGCGTGTTCTCCGACCTCTCGATCCCGTTGGAACAGGACGTCGCGCTCGCTATCATCACCGGCAAGAACGACGTCGAGGCGCTGGAACTGATCCGCCACGACTGTGCGCACATCATGGCACGCGCGGTTCAGGAAATCTGGCCGGACGTCAAGGTTACCATCGGCCCGGTGGTTAACAATGGCTGGTATTACGACTTCGATCGCGAAGAGCCGTTCTCGGAGGAAGACTTCGAACGCATCGAAAAGAAGATGCGCGAAATCATTGCGGCCTGCGATCCTGTCCGCACCGAGACCTGGGACCGTGACAAGGCAATCGCCTTCTATCAGGATAACGACGAGCCTTATAAGGTCGAACTGATCAACGCGATCCCTGAAGGCGAGGCGATCCGGATGTACTGGCATGGCCACTGGCAAGATCTCTGCCGTGGTCCACACCTCCAGCATACAGGCCAGGTGCCCGGCGATGCCTTCAAGCTGATGTCGGTTGCCGGAGCCTATTGGCGCGGCGACAGCAACAACAAGATGCTCCAGCGGATCTATGGTGTCGCGTTCAAGACCCGCAAAGAGCTGGAAGCCCATCTGCACATGCTCGAGGAGGCCGCGAAGCGTGCCCACCGGCGCATCGGCAAGGAGATGGAGCTGTTCCATCTCCAGGAAGAAGCGCCCGGCATGGTTTTCTGGCACCCGAACGGCTGGTCGATCTACCGCGCGCTCGAGGATTACATGCGTCGCCGCCTGACCCGCGCAGGCTACAAGGAGATCAAGACCCCTCAGGTCGTCGACCGCAAGCTCTGGGAAGCCAGCGGCCACTGGGACAAGTACCGCGAAAACATGTTCATCACCGAGATCGATGAGGATCACGCCAACGAAAAACGTGTCAACGCACTCAAGCCGATGAACTGCCACTGTCATGTTCAGGTGTACAACCAGGGCCTCAAATCCAATCGCGATCTGCCGCAGCGCATGGCAGACTTCGGATCCAGTCACCGCTACGAGTCCTCGGGCTCCATGCACGGGCTTATGCGCGTGCGCGGTTTCACCCAGGACGATGCACACATTTTCTGTTCACTGGACCAGATCGAAGCCGAGACCGCCGGCTTCATCGAACTGCTGTCATCGATCTATCGCGATACCGGTTTCCCAACGTTCGATATCAAATTCTCGACCCGGCCCGAAGTGCGCGTCGGCGCGGACGAGGTTTGGGACAAGGCGGAAAGCGCGCTGGAAGCCGCGATCCGCAAAGTCACCAACGACTACGAGGTCGACCCCGGCGAGGGCGCATTTTATGGCCCGAAGCTCGACTTCAAGCTGACCGACGCGATCGGGCGCGAATGGCAGTGCGGCACCTTCCAGGTCGACTTCAATACGCCCGAACGTCTCGACGCGACCTACATCACGCCGGACGGTGACAAGCAGACCCCGGTCATGCTGCACCGTGCGATCCTTGGGTCTTTCGAGCGCTTCATCGGCATTCTGATCGAGAACTATGCAGGCCGCTTCCCGCTCTGGCTAGCGCCACGTCAGGCCGTGGTGACGACCATCGTCTCCGACGCTGACGACTATGCCGACATGGTTGTTCAGAAACTGGCGGATGCCGGGATGCGCGCCGAGGCCGACAAGCGCAATGAGAAGATCAACTACAAGGTCCGCGAGCATTCGGCGGCTTACGTCCCGGCCATTCTTGCCGTCGGTCGGCAGGAGGTCGAACAGGGCACGGTCTCGGTCCGCCGACTGGGTGAGAAAGGCCAGACGGTGATGCCGCTGGACGAGGCCATAGCAGCACTGGCCGACGAAGCTCTGGCACCAGATCTGCGGTAGGGTGCGCACTGCGCACTCTTTTCCTTCAGCGCGATCAGGTCAGGATTTCAACGCCAATCACGATCTGGCAGACGAACCCGATGAAGAACACGATCGTCCGAGCCACAGGGATTCGCGCCAGATAGATCCCCGCATGCGCAACACGGCTGATGAAGTAGATCATCGCAGCAGCGGCGGTCGTCTCGTTGCCTGACTGCGTCAGCTCTACCGCTATGATCAGCGCGGCGAACACGACAAGGTTCTCAACGGCGTTGGAATGCGTGCGCTGTGCACGACGCGCCCATGCGTGCTCCAGCCGGAACTCGTGCTGGGTGTCCATCAGCGCAGGTACAAGGCCCATCTGTGCGATCAGCGCCAGGATGTAAGGAATCCACAAAACTGCGGTCAGCAGCGCGCACAGCGTGAGGTAGAGTATCTCGTCCGACATCAGGGGCTCCATAGCTTTCAATCAATTCAATGTGCTCAAGCACGCGAGTTTTTTGAAGTACGCAGAAATATTGCCTATAGTGCAGCATTCTGCACCTAAAGGTGGGAATATGACGCGAAAACAACGGCATGAGAGCTATGAAGCCTGCCCGATCGAGGGCGCGCTTGACCTGATTGGCGGCAAGTGGAAGGGCTCGATCCTCTATCGTCTGCACGAGGAGACGCGCCGCTTCAACGCGCTGCGGCGCCTGTTTCCAAAGCTATCGCAACGCCAGTTGACCAATCAGTTGCGCGAGCTTGAGGCCGACGGTTTGGTGCATCGCGAGGTTTATCCCGTCGTACCGCCGCGTGTGGAGTACTCGCTGACGCCGCGCGGCCAGACGATGCTGCCGGCGCTCGAAGCCCTTGCGGCCTGGGGTCGTGAGCACGTTCTAAAAGAGACAGCATGACGCCGACCCTCGAAGGGATTGCCCCGATCATTCCGGTCACAGACGTCCAGGCGGCCGTGACCTTTTTCTGCGGTGCTCTCGGGTTCGAAAAGCGCAACGATGACGGGCGGGGCGGCTGGGCTCTGATCGCCCGAGGCGAGGCTGGGTTGCATTTCATCGCGGCCGGGCCTGACTACGAAGCCGGCAATCCGGCGTGCCAGACCTCGGCCTACATCTGGGTCGATGGGGTCGACGCGCTTTGGGATGAGGTCAAGGATGCCCTCGTCTCCCATCCCCCGGAACGCGTGCGCGCGCCGTTCAATCAGGAATACGGGATGCGCGAGTTCCACGTATCGTGGGAGGCCTTCCTTGTCTTCTTCGGGGAAAGTCTCGATCCGTGATCAGGCGTCGCTGCCCTTGTCCTTGTCGCGCAGATAACGAATGTAGAAGATTATCATCGCCAGAACGACGTGAAGTGGGAATTGAACACCACCAGGCCCCACCGGCGTTTCGTTGCCAGGTTGCGGTGCCGGGCCTTCGTCCACAATGATCGAGACCAGATCCTCCGCGCCATCCTGCAATTGCTCAAGTAGTTTGTTCAGGCTTCCAAAGTCCGGCCCCCCGTAATTGCGCACCATGTCGTCAAGCATCTCGAGCAGGTTTTGAGCCTTGCGCTGCACATAGTCCAGATTGCCCTGCCTGGCGCGCAAACTCTCATTGACCGACCAGCGGTGCTCACGCGGGACTTTCTTGGCCGCCAACGACTGCACATGCAGCCAACCCTGTGCATTCTTGATGTTCTGCAGACAGCTCTTCAGAACACGCCCGGCGCGCTCGAGTTTATCCCAGTTCACCTGGTAGTTCACCGAGCCGGGGTTCGGCCCGCCGGTTCCGGTAAACGCCGGGTGTTTGATCAGCTCTGCGTGCACACGGTCGAGCGTCTGGTCGATCAATCGCCATTGTGGCTGGTGGCGCCCCATCGGCTAGTCTCCGTTCGTGATGTTGATGTCTACGCATGGCTTACACGGCGCAGACGACAGGTCTGTAACGGATGATTCACCTTGGGTAATTCAGCAAACGTTTAGCCGCCCGTGCCCAGTCGCTCGCAAAGATCGCCCATGGCGCATTCTCCCTCGCGGGTCTGGCCACCGATCTCCAGAAACCGCGCCATGTTTTTTCTGGCCTCCGGCGTTTGCATCAAAATCTGGAAGTTGAATGCTTCGTCGGAGAGCCCCTGTTCCAAGTCCTTTGTGGAGCTGTCGACCGACATCTTGGCCAGTTCGACGGCTTGCGGCGGGAAAGACGCGATACGGCGCGCAAGATTTTCGACGAAAGGGCCGATCTCGTCCGCAGGCAAGGCACGGTTCAGATAGCCCCAGGCCTCGGCCGTTTCGGCATCGAGATCATCGCAGCCCAAAATCACCTCCAAGGCGCGCGCACGGTTCATCAGACGCGGCAGGCGCTGCGTGCCCGTACCACCCGGCAGGATGCCGAGCGCTACTTCCATCTGATTCACGATGGTCTTTCCCCGCACGCCAAAGCGCATGTCGAACGAAGCTGCCAGCTCGCTGCCGCCGCCGCCAATCCGGCCTTCGATCTGCGCGATCGTCACGACGCGAGACGTTCGGAACCGCTCGCACATCGCGTGATAGGGTTTCATCTGCCGCGTCGGAACCGGTGGCTGGTCGATTGGCCGCTCCAGGATCGCCGCGACGTCGAAATGTGCAATAAAGAAGTCCGGGTTTGCGCTGCGCATCACCAGCACACGAACGTCAGGATCGGTTTCTATCTCGTGCGAAAGACGATCGAGCTCACCGAACAGAGCGGGAGTCATTACGTTGATGGGCGGGCTGTCGATGACCGCGCCGGCGACGCCTCTATCGATGGAGACTGCGATCATCTTGAAGTCATAGGCCATAGCATTGCTCCCTTTTGGGCAGAGCCTACCGGTCAGACCCGTAACGCGAAACCGGGGGAGGCCTAGAAATCAGGATCGGCCAGTGCGATCTTGTTTGCGCGGGCTTCGACGGGGTTTTTGACAAAGGCCCGCAGCACTGCAGGATAAAGCCTGTGCTCCTGCATCAGAACCCGCAAAGCCAGCTTTTCGGCCGTGTCCTCAGGTCGAACAGGCACGACGGCCTGGCCTAGAATTGCACCTTCATCGAGTTGCGGCGTGACCTCGTGAACGGTGCATCCGTGCACCGTCATACCTTCGTCGAGCGCACGTTGGTGGGTACGCAAACCCTTGAACAGCGGCAGGATCGACGGGTGGATGTTCAGCATCCGGCCCGCCCAGCTCTCGAAAAAGCCATCGGTCATGATCCGCATGAACCCGGCAAGTGCAATCAGGTCCACGCCATGGTCATCCAGTACCGCGCCCATTGCCGCGTCAAAGCCTGTGCGGTCCTTGCCGAAGTCTTTGTGATCGACGACCGCAGTCGGAACGCCGAGCGCGTCGGCCTTCTCGAGACCACCGGCATCAGGGCGGTTCGACAGGACCAATACCGGTTCCGCCGGATGGTCTTGGTCCTGCATGGACTTGACTAAAGCGACCATGTTCGAGCCTGAGCCAGAGATCAGGATCGCAACACGCTGTTTGCGCGTCACAGCAAGGTCCCTGAGAAAGCAACACGTTCCATGCCAGTGACTTGACCGATCCGAATTGGCTGAACACCCTGTCCGGCAAGCGTTTGCATGGCTGCATCTACACCAACCTCGGGCACAACGGCGACCATACCGATACCGCAGTTGAAGGTGCGCAGCGCCTCAGCCTGGTCCAGACTGGAACGGGTCGCAAGCCAGCGGAAGACCGGCGGCAGCTGCCAAGCGTTGAGATTCACCTCTGCGCCGAGGCCCTGGGGAAGTACGCGCGGCAGGTTCTCGGTCAGGCCGCCACCCGTGATGTGGGCGAAACCGTGGGCGCCCGCTTCGCGGATCAGAGCAAGCGCTTCGCGCACATAGATGCGGGTCGGCTCGAGAAGTGCCGCGCCAAGGGTGTTGTCGCTGAACGGCGACGGTGCGTTCCAGCCGAGTCCACTATCGGCGACGATGCGGCGCACCAACGAGTAGCCGTTCGAGTGCACGCCGCTGGATGGCAGGCCGATCAGAACATCGCCCTCTTCTATGTCGCGCGGCAGTGACGCGCCCCGCTCCATCGCGCCGACCGAGAAGCCTGCGAGATCGAAATCCCCGTCCGCGTACATGCCTGGCATCTCTGCGGTTTCGCCCCCGATCAGGGCACACCCGGCCTGCCGGCAACCTTCGGCAATGCCCTCGACAACCGCCGCGCCATGCGCGACCGACAGCTTGCCCGTCGCAAAATAGTCCAGGAAAAACAACGGTTCTGCGCCCTGGCAGACCAGATCGTTGACGCACATGGCGACCAGGTCGATGCCGACCGAGCCGACTTGCCCGGTATCGATCGCGACCCGCAGCTTGGTGCCGACGCCGTCCGTCGCCGCCACCAGGATCGGGTCTTCGTACACAGCCGCCTTCAGGTCGAACAATCCGCCAAACCCACCGATTGCGCCCATGACACCGGACCGGTCGGTCGAGGCCACGGCGGGCTTGATCCGGTCGACCAGCGCGTTCCCGGCCTCGATATCGACACCGGCGTCCTTGTAGGTCAAACGGTTGGGACGGTCGCTCATATGGCCCCCTGCACATGGTTACGCGTGCCTTATCGCAGGGGCGTCCTGTGGGCAACGCCAATACGATGATTGACCGTTAACCACTGCGGGTTTAAGCCCAGTTCCCGCCGGGCCCGTAGCTCAATTGGTTAGAGCAGACCGCTCATAACGGTTTGGTTGGGGGTTCAAGTCCCTCCGGGCCTACCATGCCACATGAAATCATTGGGAAATGCCCCGGTTGGGCGCGGTTTGGGCACAATCGTGGGTGCAGCAATGTCAGTTGTTTGAGTTGGTTCTGGTACTGCGGGCGAATGAAATGCCGATTCCGGCCTTCTGAGCAGCGTTCCGAGCCTTGATCTTTCGATTGGCCGTCCGGGTGTACTTCTCAGATTCTTGTGGAGCGGTATGACCGTGAAACGACATGATCTCGTGCTCGGTGCATCCGGCATCGGCGAGATGTGCACCAATAGCCTTTCTAACCCCGTGGCAGGAAAGCCCTTTCGGGAGGCCAGCATCGTCGCACCACTTTCTCATTTTGCTGCCGAAACCTTTGTCAGAAAGTGGCTTGCCATACTCTGTAACCAGGAAGGTCTCATCTCCTGTGGCGGTGTTTCCCAAAGCTCTTTCTAGGTCTGGCGTGATGGGAACGGTGACCTGGCTCTCTTCAGCGTACCCATGCTTCGCTTGTTGGAAAGTCAAAGATCGAGAACCGCCTGACCCAACAACATTTCTTGGGCCTAGTTGAACCAGATCAGACCGCCGACAGGCAGTTGTAATCAGCAGTTGCATAGCGAGGTGCGCCTTCGTTCCGAGCGAGTGGAAGTCAAGGAACTGAATCAGTTGGCCCTCAGTCCAAGCTTTGAAGCCGTTGGAACTGTAGGCTCAGGACCCATAAACGGGATTCACAGATAGGATGAGATGTGATTCAAGCTCCCAAATGTTGGGAGTTTACGATGTCCGACCACCACTTCTGGCTCTCAGATGAGCAGTTTGCCCGCCTGCAGCCCTTGTTACCTAA
>JBHJIZ010000168.1:0-39324 GCA_050043005.1 Paracoccaceae bacterium | reverse complement strand
AGTGCCCGCCGGCGGGCCTCCGGCCTCGACGCACATGACACCGTTGTACCCCTCAAAGACGAAATCCTCCGGGCGCAACTCCTCGGCATGGAAGTCGACTTCCTTCAGAGTATCGATCACGGTGGGGACCACCGACTTCGTCAGCGTAAACGTGGAATCATGTTTCGGATCACAACCGATCTGCAGCACCCGCTTGCCGAGTTTCGAGAACGCGGCAGACAGATTGGACGACGTCGTTGACTAGCCGATGCCACCCTTCCCGTAAACCGAGAAGACTTTTGCGGTTTCGATCTGCATCGGCGGGTCCAGATGGACCTGGACCGAGCCTTCGCCATCCGCGCCACGCAGGCTTGGGATGCCAGCAGCCTTCCGCATCAGGTCTTTGTTGGCGAGCGGGCTCATGCGCGCCTCCTATTCCGCTGCGAGGGGGATACCCTCGAGCCGGTCTTCCAGTTCGTCGCCCGCCGCGCGCATCGCAGCCAACGTCTCGTCGTCGGGGCTCCAGTAGTCACGCTCCTGCGCTTCGATCAGCCGGTTGGCCAAACGCGCGCTTGCCTGAGGGTTCAGATCGCCCAGGCGGCGCCGCATTTCGGGATCCAGCAGGAACGTCTCGGTCATGCGCTGATAGACCCAGGGGTCGACTTGACCCGTGGTCGCCGACCAACCGACCGAATTGGTCACATGCGCCTCGATCTGACGCACGCCCTCGTGGCCATGGTTCAACATGCCCTCGTACCATTTCGGGTTCAGTGTCCGGGTGCGGGTTTCGAGCGCGACCTGTTCGGACAGGGTACGAACCTTGCCATCGCTGCGCGTCTGGTCTGAGATATAGACAGGGGCATCTTCGCCACCGCGCGCACGCCGCACGGCACGAGAGATACCGCCGAGCGTATCGAAGTAGTGGTCAATCGTGGTCACACCCAGTTCGACCGATTCAAGGTTCTGATAGGCGAGATCGACATCGGCCAGAACTGCGTTCATCAGCTCCGGTTGCGCGGCGGGTCGCCCGTCGCGTCCATAGGCGAAGCATTTGCGCTTCTGGAATGTGTCGGCCAGTTCGTCCTCGTCGTCCCAGGCGCCCGCGTCGACCATGTGATTGACGTTGGAGCCGTATGCGCCGTCAGCATTCGAGAAGACCCGCAGCGCTGCTGTATCAAAGTCCATTTCCTTTGCGTCAGCATGCGCTAGCGTATGCGCCCTGACGTGGTTCATCTCGGCCGGTTCATCCGCGATGGCGGCCAACCAAGCAGCTTCGGCGAGCATCTTCGTCTGAAGTGGAAGCAGGTCACGGAAAATCCCGGACAGCGTCATCACCACATCGATGCGCGGGCGTCGGAGTTCCTCCAACGGGATAAGCTCGGCGCCACACAAGCGGCCATAGCTGTCGAATCTTGGGCGCGCGCCCATCAGCGCCATGGCCTGGGCAATCGGCCCGCCCTCGGTCTTCAGATTGTCCGAACCCCACAGCACCAGTGCGACGGATCTTGGTAGAGAGTGTCCCTCGGCCAGATGGCGTTGCAGCAACCGCTCTGCCTGGCGGGCACCGTCTTCCAGCGCAAAGGTCGATGGCATGCGGAACGGATCAAAGGAATGAATGTTGCGCCCGGTCGGCAAAGCGTGCGGGGCGCGGATCAAATCAGCGCCCGGCACCGGTCGGATGAAACCACCGCTCAACGCATGCAGGATTGCCGGTGTTTCGGTATCCGTTTGCAGATGGCGATCGGCCTCGGTCAAGTCATGGTCCGGCAACGCTTCGGCCATTGTTGCCAGCAGATCGGCACGAACGTCGTCATCCGGCGTTCGTCCGACGACGTGGAGGCCATGTGGGATCAAGGACTGCTCGTATTCGAGCAACTCGACCCAAAGCGCATCGATATCGTCGCACGCCAAGTCAAGTTCCCCGGCTTGCGCACGGATCATCTCCTGCAGTTCGCTCCGTTCGGGCGCGGCAGGATCCCCGGTGCGCCAACGCTCGAGCGAGGCCTTCAACTCGACAAGACCCTTGTAGAGCCCAGCCTTCGCCACGGGGGGCGTCAGATGGGTTACAAGCGTCGCGGCGCCGCGGCGTTTGGCAAGTGCTCCCTCGGACGGGTTGTTCATCGCATAGAGATAGACGTTAGGCAGGTCGCCGATGAGTCGGTCAGGCCAGCACTCCGGCCCCATGCCGACCTGCTTGCCCGGCATGAACTCCATTGCACCGTGCATTCCAAAGTGCAGAGCCACATCGGCACCGAAGTCTTCGCGCATCCAGCGGTAGAACGCGCAGAACGCATGCGTTGGCGCGAAGCCTTTCTCGAAGAGAAGGCGCATCGGATCGCCCTCGTAGCCGAAGGCAGGTTGCACACCGACGAAAACCTTGCCGAAGTGCGCGCCCAAGACAAAAACATCACGGCCATCTGTCTGGTGCTTGCCAGGCACCGGTCCCCAGGCGGCTTCGACCTCTGAAAGATAAGGATCGCGCGCCACGATCTCGTCCGCCGTGACGCGCGCCGCCACATTGGCTTGCTGACCGTGAACCTCGGCATTCCCCTTCAGGATCGCGCGGCGCAGATCATCGACCGTCTCGGGCACTTCGACATCATAGCCTTCGGCCGCCATGGCGTTCAGAGTGTTGTGGAGCGATTCGAACACACCCAGGTGCGCTGCCGTGCCCACGGCCCCGGCATTCGGCGGGAATCCATACAGGACTACCGCAACCTTACGATTCTGGATCGCCGTTTTCCGCAGGGAGACAAGACGGCTGATGCGGTCCGCCAGCCGTCCAGCGCGCTCGGCATCCGACTGCATTGAGCGGCCGCCGTTCGTGCGACCACCGTAGACCATCGGGCCTGTGGCACCGTCGATTTCGGGGATTGCGACCATCATCGTCGCCTCGATCGGCGAAAGGCCACGCCCGCCGCTGCGCCATTCCTGCAGCGTCTGGAACTCCAAGGCGTGGGCGGCAACGTATGGAACATCAAGCTCGGCGAGCGCTTGCTCCGCAGCCTTGGTGTCGTTGTAGGCCGGTCCACCAACCAGCGAGAACCCAGTCAAGCTCAGCAAGGCGTCGATCTGCGGCTCCCCGCGATCGCGCAAAAAAGCATCGATCGCCGGGCGAGCGTCTAGTCCGGCCGCGAAGATCGGGATCACCCGCAGACCGCGTGCCTCGAGCTCGCGTATCACGCCATCATAATGTGCCGTGTCGCCTGCCAGCACATAGGCTCGCATCAACAGCACGCCGACTGTGCCGGTCGTCCCTGAGCCGGGCAGATCATCCAGCCGATCCGTCACCCGGCGTCCACCCAGATCCGGATGGTAGAGCCCAACTTCCGGATACTCGACAGGTGCTGGCGCGCTCAGATGGCCTCGCAAGTCTTCGCGCGGCCCCGCCGCATACCGATCCAGCAGGAAACGAACCAGTGCAGAGATGTTGTCGTCGGATCCCGCCATCCAGTACTGCATGGACAGGAAATACGCGCGCACGTCCTGAGCGGTCCCGGGAATAAAGCGGAGGATCTTGGGGATCCGCTTCAGCATCCGCATCTGGTGCGCGCCAGACGAGACTTTCTTTTTGCCCGAGCCTCGCAAACGCTTCAGCAGCGCGATCGCAGCCGACTCCTTCGCACCCATGTTGAAGCGACCCAGCCGAGTGAGCCGGATCACCTCGCCCGCAGCCATGCAACCGACGAACGCGTCGCAATGCGGCGCACGCGCTTCCAGATCCGGCAGGATCGCGCGGATATGTTCGTCCAGAAACAGCATGGTCGCGATGATGATGTTGGCCTGGGCTACATCTGCCTGGCACCTCTCAAGCGCCGCAGGATCCGACGACCACTCTGCCGCCGCATGCAGGTCGAGTTGAAGGCCAGGTATGTCGCGTTGCAGTTCCTTGCGCGCACGCTCGATCGGAGCAGCCAGATGGCTGTCGAGCGTGACGATCACCACCCGCACGGGTGGCGCGTCAGCGGGCAAAGTGCGCTTTGGCATCGTAAAGCGTCTCGACATCGATGACAGCACGGCCTTGCTCTGCCGCGAATTTCTCTGTGTTGCGCCGGGCCTTACCCCGTACGAAGAACGGGATCTTGCGCAGCTCCTTCTCGGCATCCGGGTGCCAGCTCGGGGCGCCTTCGACGTTCGCCGCCGCGGTGTTTGCTGCGTTGACGGCTTGTTGCTCCACCGGGACCGGTTCGTGCTGAGACGTTGGCGCATGACCGCCCAGATGCGACGGCCCGGCATGGTCGTGGAACTCGAAGTCATCGCGGAACATCGTCAGCAGGTGTTCTTCCAGACCCATCACAAGCGGATGGATCAGCGTATCGAACAGGACGTTTGCGCCTTCCCAACCCATGACGGGCGAGTACCGCGCCGGGTAGTCTTGTACATGGACAGGCGCGGAGATCACCGCACACGGGACACCAAGACGCTTGCCCATGTGGCGTTCCATCTGGGTGCCCAGGATCATCTCGGGCTGCGCGGCTGCGATCGCCTCCTCAACCACAAGGTAGTCGTCCGTGATGAGAGGCTCGACGCCGTACTCTTTGGCGGCAGTGCGAAGATCTCGCGCAAACTCGCGGTTGTAGCAGCCAAGCCCGACAACCTCGAAGCCCATCTCCTGTGCCGAGATTCGGGCGGCCGCGACGGCATGCGTTGCATCCCCAAAGATGAAGACCCGCTTGCCCGTCAGATAGGTCGAATCCACCGACCGCGACCACCAAGGCAGACGCAAACCGCTCTCGTCGGTTAGAACCGTCCGCCCGACGATCGTGCTGATCTCGGCGACAAAATCGCGGGTCGCACCAACGCCCATCGGCACTATTTTGGTTCTGGGCTGTCCATAGGTTCTCTCGAGCCACCGCGCCGCATCGTCAGCGATCTCGGGATAAAGAACGACATTGAAGTGCGCCGCCGCCAACCGGGCAATGTCCTTGGGCTCGGCTCCCAGTGGAGCGCAGACATTCACCGAGATACCGAGAGCTTCGAGGATCCGAGTGATCTCGGTAACGTCGTCGCGATTGCGAAAGCCCAGCGCGGTAGGACCTAGAATATTGCAGCTAAGCTCGGGCGTGCGCTCCATCGGTCCGGCCAGGTGGCGGACAATCTGGTAGAAGGTCTCTCCCGCACCCCAGTTCTCCTTGCGCTGATAAGACGGCAACTCCAGCGGAATGACAGGAACCGACAGATCGAGTGCCGCCGCCAATCCCCCGGGATCGTCCTGAATCAACTCGGCCGTGCAGGAAGCCCCGACGATCAACGCCTGCGGTTTGAAGCGCTCATATGCCTCGCGGCATGCATCCTTGAAGATCGTCGCTGTATCCGATCCCCGATCGCGCGCCTGAAAAGTCGTGTAGGTGACCGGTGGGCGATGGTCCCGGCGCGCGATCATCGTGAAGAGTAGATCGGCGTAGGTGTCGCCTTGCGGCGCATGCAGAACGTAATGCAACCCCTTCATCGCCGTCGCGATACGCATCGCCCCGACATGCGGCGGGCCTTCGTATGTCCAAATGCTCAGTTTCATACCGCCAGCCTTTCGGTGCGACGCAGGGGACGCGCGAACAGCTCGGCGAGATCGGCCGCCTGCTCGTATCCGTGCACGGGCGAGAACACGAGTTCGATGGCCCACTTCGTCCGCAGACCTTCGGCCTCGAGCGGATTGGCGAGACCCAAGCCGCAGACGGTTAAATCAGGTCTCTGCGCCCGGCACCGATCCAGTTGCAGGTCGACGTCCTGGCCCTCGGACAATACCGGCCCATTCGGCAGCTGCCTCAGGTCGGGCGCCTTGATCTCGCCGGGGATGTAGGGCGCCCCGACCTCGACGGGCCTCATTCCGCACTCCCGCGCCAGGAAGCGCGCCAAAGGAATTTCAAGCTGGCTGTCCGGGAACAAGAAAATCGATTTGTCGTGCAGGGTTTCGGCCACACGCGCAACCGCGGCGCGCGCCCGGGCGCGGGGTGCATCGGTGACGGACGCGAAACGGCTGTCCGAAACACCGAACGCCTGTGAGGCGGCATGCAGCCACTCGGTTGTCCCCTCCTCCCCGAACGGGAAGGGCGCCGCAATCCTCTGCGCGCCGCGGCGGTCAAGTGCTTTCGCCGTTTCGTTCAGGAAGGGCTGCGCAAGCAGATACCGCGTGTTGGCCCCAATCCCTGGTGTCCCGTCGCGACGTCGCGCCGGCAGACAGTGCACGGATTCGATCCCGAGATCCCGGAACAACCTCAAGAACTGATCCTCGACCACATCCGGCAGCGCACCGACAATCAACAGTTGAGAGGCTTCCGTTTCTGGATGGGACGGCACCATGGCCGCAAGGCAGGCGTCCTCGCCTTCGGTGAACGTGGTCTCAATACCGCTGCCGGAGTAGTTCAGCACGCGGACATGCGGCGCGTGCCGTTCTGATAAGCGTTCGGCAGCACGCGAGAGATCGAGCTTGATGACCTCGGACGGGCAAGAGCCGACAAGGAACAACTGACGAATATCGGGGCGGCGCGCGAGTAGACGCTCGACCTCTCGATCCAATTCGTCATTCGCGTCGGTGAGCCCGGCGAGGTCCTTCTCTTCCATGATCGCTGTGCCAAAGCGCGGCTCGGCGAAGATCATGACCCCTGCTGCGGATTGCAGAAGATGCGCGCAGGTCCGCGAGCCGACAACCAGGAAGAACGCATCCTGCATCTTTCGATGCAGCCAGATGATTCCCGTCAGGCCACAGAAGACTTCCCTCTGACCGCGTTCCTTCAGGATCGGCGCTTGCGCGCAACCTTCAGGCTTGAACGGACGGTTCATGCCGGGACCCTCCCTGCATCAAGTCGTGCGGCGCGAAGCTTGAGTAGAAACTGGGTCGCGTTGACGACATAAGCGGCATAGGCCGCGATCGCGATCCACATCTGAGTCTCGGCGCTCAAGCCGTTCAGCAACGCCCAAAGATAGGCCGTGTGCAAGGCTATGACGACGAAGGAAAAGACGTCCTCCCAGAAGAATGCAGGAGCCAGGAGATACTGGCCGAAGACGACCTTTTCCCAGATCGCGCCCGTGATCATGATTGTGTAGAGAAAGAGCGTTTTCAGCACGACGGACACAGTCGCCAGCCAAAGCCCGTCGCCCGTGACGAGGAACCGAACGATGAGGACGAGCGAGATCAGGAACACCGCGAACTGCAGCGGCGCCAGAACTCCCTGTACAATCGTCCAGGGCGTCTCATTGCGACGACGGCGCTGTTCAGGTGTGTACAACGATCTGGAATGGCGAAGATTTGTAGCCTGCGCGGCCATCTGTCGTCTCTCCCTGATCGTGTTGTTTGAACCGAGAGTAGTGCCGTGAGCGAAAAAGTGTCAATCAAAACTTACGCCCAAATGTCAACCGAAGCTTCCGCGGATAAGCCTCATAAGAGACTCTGGCAGCAGAAATGCTCGGATTGCGTGTTTTTCCAAGGCTATCGCCGTTTGAGCTGCGCGATCGGGACCAAAAAATTGACATTCCAAGTCGAATCTGCCGGCGACTGTCACTTCTGTTTGACGCCTATGGGGATTCGTGCTTCATTTGATGTGGTGCCTCGATGCGCACCCAAACCGCTGGTGCAGAACTGATTGCAGATCGTTCGAACCCGGCAGTAAGGATTGACATGGACGGCGAAGAAACCTCCAGCGGATACGACCCGAGAGCACCGGGCGGGGACGCCGTGACTTACGACCGCCCCCCCGTCTCGTTCGATGCGTTAGAGAGCGTTACCCGCGAACTTGTCAGCAGGCTGAGCCGAAAGCTCCCGACCAGCGCCGTGCGCCTGAGCGATGACGAGGCGCTCACGAACGAAGAACTCGATGAGTTTTGCGACGCACTCACGTCGGACGACCCAAGCCAGTTTCGCGTGATGTTCGAGAACTTTCGATTGGGCGGGCGAACACTCGACACCCTTTGCCTGCGCTGTATCGCGCCTGCCGCCCGTCGACTGGGCGACCGATGGGTCACGGACGAAACCGGTTTTCTCGAAGTGACACTTGGTTTGACACGGCTCCACAGCCTGCAACGTCAGTTGCGAGACGACTTCGCGATACGAACACGGAGGCCGGTGGCAGGAATGTCAGCCCTGTTCTCTCCGGTTCCGGGAGATACCCACGTCCTAGGCGTGACCATGGCGGCAGACTTCTTTCGGCGCGCGGGCTGGATCGTGGATCTGAACATGAAGCCGGATCCTGATCGAACCGTCGAGATTGCGATCACCGGCGGCTACGCGCTGATCGGCCTGTCTGCCGGATGCCGCGCCGTGATCCCCGATCTACGCGCTCTGGTGGTACGGCTCCGCAAGATCCAGCCGCGCCCGAAGATCATTCTCGGAGGCCATCTCGTCACTCTCGAACCAGACATTGCTGATGAACTTGGCGTAGATGAGGCTTTCACCGACGTGACAAGCGCGCCATTTGTCTGTCATACGATGTTGACTACGGCACTCGAATGCTGACAGGTTGATTCCGTTGTAGAGCTTAGCAATGAGCAGCAAAAATAGCCGTGAGAGTCGGCAATGAACGCACATTTCCTGCGGGAAGATATTCTCGACATCGAGCTTCCGAAGAATTTCGTAGCTTTGATCTCTTCGGTGTCGGACATCTCGTTCATCACAGATCGGGATGGAGTGATCCTTGATCTCATCTGGAACGTCGACGTGAACGACGGTTTCGATCCAAAAATCCCGTTCGGAAGGCTGCTGACAGACATCGTCACGGAAGAAAGCAGACCCAAAATCCTGGAAATGCTGAAAGCCGATGGCCCTGATCACGGAGGGCGTCAGCGCGAAATCAATCAAAAGATTAAAGGTATCGATGAGTTTCCCGTGCGATACAGCGCTGTGGGTGCGGGCGACTCGGTGATTTTTCTGGGTCATGAGATCCGCGCCATTGCGACTCTCCAAAGCCGTTTGATCGAAGCACAACGCGCACTGGACGAAGACTACAGCAGACTGCGTCAGCTCGAGACCCAGTACCGGGTTCTGTTCCAAACATCTTCCGAAGCCCTGCTGGTGGTAGAGGCGTCCAGTGGCCGAATCGAGGATGTGAATTCAGCCGCCGCGCAAATCCTGGGATTGGACCGAACGGAAGTTAAGGGCGAGGCGCTGGAAAATATGTTCTCCGACGAGGCGAAGCGCGCACTGCGCGAGACGCTGCACAGTGTAAACACCACCGGCCAACCAGACATCTTCAACGGCCGGCTCGACCTGACTGGAGAAGAAGTTGGGTGTAGCGTTTCGATTTTTCGCGCCGCAAGCTCTACGATGATGCTTTGCACGCTCACACGCGGGGAAAAAGCAGGGGCTATGGCCGGTGGCGTCGAAGACCTTCTGATCGGGATGGTCGCGCGAATCCCTGACGCGATGGTCCTGACCAGCGCAGAAGGTGAGATTCAGTGGTGCAATGACGCCTTTCTCGGCATGGCAGAGGTCGCCCTGCCTGCGCAAATTGACGGAGAACCGCTTGCCCGCTTCCTCGGGCGGCCAGGTGTCGAGATCGACATTATCATTGAGAACGCGCGCGAGCACGGTCGCCTCCGCGCCTTTTCTTCCGTCGTCACCGGGGCTTTCGGATCTGAAACGCGGGTTGAGATTTCGGTGGCCGCGCTTTCTGAGCCGCGGCCAATGGTTGGTTTCGTGATGCGCGATATCAGCCGGTACGACCAGATCCCGGCGCGGAAACCCGAACGCAGCCAGGAAGCCTTGACCGACATGATGAAGCTTGTCGGCTCGGTTCCCCTGAAGGACCTTGTCCGTGCTTCGACCGATGAAATCGAAAAGATGTGCATCGAGGCCGCCTTGAAGAAGACCGGCAACAATCGCGCGTCCGCAGCCGAGATGCTTGGTCTCAGCCGGCAGAGCCTTTACGTTAAGCTCCGTCGCTTTGGTTTGCTCGACAAGGACGGCATCTGATCACAGCGACGGTGCGTTCGCGGTCGTCGCATAGAGTTCCTTGATCATCGCGGCGAACAGCTCCGGATCCTCTTCGTGCATCAAGTGACCCAAAGCTGCGACTTCGCGAACATTGATCTGGCGGGCGGTCCGCGCGATCGCCGGTGCCTCATCGGTCGGAACTGTCCGATCCCCCTGCCCAACGATCAGGTGCACTGGCAGGTCGATCGACGGCAGGGCGTCCAGCAACGGATCCAAGTTCCAAAGCGCCATCATGGACAATGCGCCATCGACATGCTCGGATCGCGTGATCATCCTTGTGTAGAATTCCAACCCGCGCTGATCGATGTCCGAACCGGTTGTCTCGATCAGCCTGGGCACCTGCCCTGCTGCGCTGGCAAAGCTTGAAAACATCCAAGGCACGAAGGGGTTCAAGGCCAACGCTCGTGCGAGCCTCGGGAAAACTGCACCAGCCATGCCGCGAAACGGTGCCAGCGCCGGGTTCAACCCGATGATCAGGCGCGGATGCGCCTGCCCGTTCAGAGCCATCTGTAATGCGATCGCTGCACCCGCCGAATGACCGACCAGAAGCGCCGGGCTCGCTTGCAAAGCACCCAGTAACGCGTGAACACCATCAGCCATCTCGGGCAGCGAACACTGCTTGCGCGACTGGATCCGCGTGAAGCCGTGACCAGGAAGATCGGGCGCGATCACGTCGAACCACTGCGACAGCTTTGGCATCAGATCGCGCCAACTGTGAGTCGCGGCTCCTGCCCCGTGCAGCAAAAGCAAAACCGGGCCCGATCCCATCCGCTGATAGTGCCACCGGATACGACCGGCTTCGACGAAGTGGCTCGCCTGCCGGTTCGGCCAGTCCTGCCCCAACCGCTCCCACTCGGGATGAACTGTCGCCCTCATTGCTCGACCGAAGACCGGACCATCTTGCTGATCGCTTTGGCGTCAGCGCGCGGAAGCGGCAGGTACTTAGCCTCCATCGCCTTAGCGAGGTCCTTCGCATCTTGCTGCGGGCGATTCGCGGTATCGATCAGAACCGTCGTCAGTCCTTCTGCCGCGATTGCGCGCGCAGCATTAGTGGCGTCCTCGGCTGCCTGCTTGCGGCCCGGTTCGCCGTCCAGTCCGATGTTGCCGCGTCCATCCGTAAGCAGCACCAAATAGGGCGTAGCACCACCGCGCCGGATCTTCGTGGCAAGCTCTCGCCCAGCGACCAGCGCAGTGGCGAGCGGCGTTGGCCCGCCGCCTGGCATGACGGCAAGTCTGCGTTTGGCCTGCAACAACGACCGCGTCGGAGGTAGTAACAGTTCCGCACCGCGCCCACGAAACGAGATCAATGCAACCTTCTCGCGGCGGCGGTAAGCTTCCGACAGCATGAGTTCGACAGCACCCTTGGCCTCGGCCATCCGTGCCGCCGCCTGAGATCCAGAGGCATCAACGAGGAAGATCAAAACACTCTCGGAAGGTCGCTCGTACTGTTTGATGCGAAAGTCATCCGTATGGACGATCAAGCCATCGCGCGGCGATCCCGTGCGCTGCCGTACGGTCTGCCAAGGCGCCGCCGCAAGCAGAGTGGCGAAGACATCCAGACGCCTGCCTTCAGGTTTCCCCGTTCGGGACCGCGCCGGTCGACCATGCGTCGCGGAACGTTGCCGATCACCGGCGCCGCGCGCACGCGATTGCCCGCGCGCCTGACCCGCCAAAAGACCGAGTTCGGGGAGTAACGCTGCCACGGCGTCAAGCACCTTGTCTTCGATCTGGCCTTCCTCGGTGGACTTGGCTTGCCCGCTGTCATCCGGTTCAGGAGGCGGCGGCGCATCCTCCGGCGCGTCCTCGGCGGAAGGCAGCGTCACCGCGCGCGGGGCGAGACAAAGCGCCGTCGCTGTAATGATCTGTGGTTCACCGATTTCCTGTGCACCGTCCAGAGCGGTAAGAACCCGAGCAAGACGCAGGGCCAACAACGG
Organism: Paracoccaceae bacterium; assembly: GCA_050043005.1. Taxonomy (GTDB): domain Bacteria; phylum Pseudomonadota; class Alphaproteobacteria; order Rhodobacterales; family Rhodobacteraceae; genus Thermohalobaculum. The sequence continues at coordinate 27,489 of JBHJIZ010000168.1, read as the reverse complement.
CGCCCGCAGCGATCCGATTCCCATCGCCGAGGCGAGGCTGAGGATCACCTCTGGTGCATTGCCATCCGCGATCCCTTGGTCATACCGGTCCCGAGCCCTTCGAACATCGTCACGAGAGTAAAACACGCCGCCGGTCTCCAACCGTGACACGCCCTCTAGCGCCAGAGTCATGGCCAATCGATCTGTAACAGCGGGTGGAGCGCTCTCGTCTGGTTCCACGCCTTCGTCCAGCAAGATAAGGACCGGGGCTTTCGCCTCATCGATCGAACTTGCGATCTGCGCAGCGACCCCTGCGTCCATGCGTTCCGACATGGGCACGAGCATCAGGGTCTCTCGCTGACGAGTGAGCAACCCGCCCCGTTCGATCCGACGGCCAGTGCGGATCGTTTCGACCAAGTCTGTTCCGGATGTCAGTGCGCTTGCGTCCATTCCACCCGGCAAACGCGCAACTGGAAGATCTAGCAACTCGGTCAGGCAGGCGATTAAGGCATCTCGAACCGGGCCGGGTCGGTCGCGCACAGTGATGCCATACAGCCCGTTCGGATCAACGGCGAGCGCCGCCACAGCGGCATTGGCCAGAGCCCATCGATCGCCAGGCGCAGCCACTACCCCAAGGTCTCGGAGACCGCTCGGGCAATTCGCGCGGTCGAACCGGTCTCATCAAGCGGATCTCGGCGCAGGCGGTGCCGTAACGCAGGTGCTGCGACCTGGGCAATATCCTCGACTTTGACTTTCTTGCGTCGACTCAAGGCAGCCGAAGCGCGCGCCGTCCGAATAAGCGTCAACTCTCCGCGCAATCCGTCCGAGCCCACGGCCTGGCACAGTCTCGCGGCGGCCTCGATCACCTCATCCGGGGTCTCAACCTTGGGCAACGCTTTGCGCGCGGAGACGATCCGCTTCTGCGCTTTATCTTCCTGTGCCGCCCAAGCCTCCAGGAATGTCTCGCGATCCCGCTCGAAAGTATCGCGGCGTTTGATCACCTCTACCCGATCGGAAATCTCGGTTGGTGAGCCGATTTCGACCGACAACCCGAAGCGGTCCAACAATTGCGGTCGAAGTTCCCCTTCCTCCGGATTGCCTGAGCCGACCAGAACGAACCGCGCTGGATGGCGCACAGACAAACCTTCGCGTTCGACCACGTTCTCACCCGAAGCGGCGACATCGAGCAGCAGATCAACAAGATGATCCTCGAGCAAATTGACTTCGTCGATATAGAGAAACCCGCGGTTCGCACGGGCGAGCAAGCCGGGCTCGAAGCGTTTCTCGCCGGTCGAAAGCGCACGTTCCAGATCGAGCGTTCCAACCACCCGGTCCTCGGTCGCACCCAGCGGCAAGTCGACGACGGGCGTCGGAACCTTGACAGTCTTCGCCTCCTTGATGTCGGGGTTCCGCCCGGGAACCACGTCGCCGGGCGCCGAGTTGTACGGGCAGTCTGGACGCACGGAGATCGGCGGCAAAAGACCCGCCAACGCACGCACCGCCGTAGACTTACCGGTCCCGCGATCCCCGAAGACGAGGACACCGCCCACCGAAGGATCAACCGCTGCAATCATCAGCGCGTGCTTCATCTCGTCCTGACCCACAATGGCCGAGAACGGAAACGGTTTGCTCATGCGGGCTCTGGCCTCTTGAGTGTCTTCAACGGGTCGCCACCATTCCACGATCCCGACGACCCGACAATATCGAAGCGGGCATAGAGTTCTTCGGCGAACCATTGCCCCTTGCGAACCGCTTGGATCGCGCGGGCATGCGGACCATCGCGGCGTGCAAACTCCGCCATCGAACTCGGATCTGGCCAGATCGAGAACGTGACCTGATGCAGCCAGGGAACCTCGCCCAAACCAATCTTGAACGCCACGTTCGTGTCAGTGCCTATGGCTGCCGAAATCGACGGCACGCGCTGCCAGAACTTCATCATTGTACGAGGCCGCAACGTCGCGCGGGTCAACGCAGCCAAAGGACCGTTTGACATACCCGACGCTTCGAAAGGCGCCTTTCCATCCCATCGCCCGCGGGACGCAGTCGTGCGCATCATGATCGTCCAGTTCTCGGCCGCATGGTTTCGGTAGCGTTGGAACACAGCGGCCCGAAGCCCAATCTCTGCCGCCTTGCGCGACGGCCAAGTGGCCAGAACGCCATAAACGGCGGTGTTCGGGACAGGTGTGAAGCCCTCGCCGGTCCCTGATCCAAAAAGCTTCCAGAATCCGACTTCCGGCAAACGCGCCATGGCGCGGCGTGCCAGAAGCATCTGAGAGAACGCCCAGGCACGGCCGCCAAGCCCGTCAAAACGGAAGACCGATAGGCTGGTGATCTGCGCGTCGTTCGTCATCGTCGGATCCTGTCAATCACAATGTCACGCGCCAGCGGAGAGTTGTCAATCTAGATAGACACTGCTACCGTCGTGATATGCTTACACGTGTCGAACCAGACCTCACAGCAGCCACGGACGACCCGCGTCCTCGTGCCATTGTCATCGGCGCAGGATTTGGTGGCCTGGCGTCTGCGATTCGATTGTCGGCGAAAGGCTACAACGTTCACGTTCTCGACCGGCTCGAAACGCCGGGCGGACGCGGAACTGCAATCGTGCGAGATGGCTATCGGTTCGATCTGGGTCCGACCATCGTCACCGCTCCCCAAGTCTTTCGCGAGCTTTGGGCCGCAGCGGGCGAAGACTTCGACAAAGACGTCACCCTGCACGCCATGGATCCGTTCTACGAGATTCGTTGGCAGGACGGTTCGTCTTTGCGCGCCCATGCCGATCCTGAGAAGACCCGCGCTGAAATCGCCAAACTCGCACCGGACGAACTGGCAGGATACGACTGGCTGATCCGAGCCGCCGAGCGAAGGTATCACTTTGGGTTCGAAAACCTCGGACGACGCCCGATGAACCGGTTCCTCGACCTCGCGCGCGTGCTGCACATCTTTGCGTGGTACCGGGCTGCTCGCTCGATCCACGCCCATGTCGCACGCAAGGTACGAGACCCGCGGCTAAGGATGGCGTTGTCGTTCCATCCCCTGTTCATCGGCGGTGACCCCTTCCACGTCACGTCAATGTACGCTCTGGTGCACCATCTTGAGAGCCAGTTCGGCGTTCACTACGCGATGGGCGGCGCCCAGGCGCTCGCCGACGGCATGGCAAACGTCATCAAGCGCAAGGGCGGGACACTCTCCCAAGGTGTCGAGGTTGACGAGATCATTGTGGAACAAGGGCGCGCCAAGGGCATCCGGACGCTCGCGGGGCAACGGCAGGAAGCCGACGTCGTGGTGTCGAATGCCGATGCTGGCCACACATACACACGATTGCTCAGAAGTCATAAGCGCCGGCGATGGACCGACGCCCGTCTTCATCGCACGCGATGGTCGATGGGACTGTTCATCTGGTATTTCGGCACGCGCGGAACCCGCGATATGTGGAGCGATGTCGGACATCACACCATCCTGAACGGACCACGCTATCAGGGTCTTGTGCAAGACATCTTCCAGAATGGCCATTTGGCCGATGACATGAGTCTTTACGTCCACCGCCCCTCGGTCACCGACCCCACCGCTGCACCGGATGGCGACGACAGCTTCTATGCATTGTCGCCCGTTCCCCATTTAGGCTTCGAGAATTCCGTTGATTGGCAGGCGCAAGCCGAACCCTACCGGCAGAAGGTGCAGGACTTCCTCGAGCGCAGCCTGCTTCCGGGTCTTGGTGACCGCGTGACCGCAAGCCATGTGATGACCCCGCCCGACTTTGGTGAACGCTATCTCAGCCCGCACGGGTGCGGCTTCTCGATCGAACCGCGCATTCTGCAATCGGCGTGGTTCCGGCCGCATAACGTCTCCGAGGAGGTCCCGGGCCTCTATCTGACGGGTGCGGGAACTCATCCTGGAGCCGGACTGCCCGGGGTTGTCGCCTCGGCCGAGGTGCTCGCAAAACTCGTCCCAGATGCGGAGACCGTGAGATGATGCAGGAAGCGGATCTCGCACATTGCCGGGAAGCTATCAAACACGGCTCGAAGTCATTCTATGCGGCGTCCAAGCTGCTACCGGCCCGCGTCCGCGACCCCGCACTTGTCCTCTACGCATTCTGCAGGGTGGCAGACGACGCCGTCGATCTGGTTGAAGCCAAGCTCGCCGCAGTACACGAACTGCGGGATCGGCTGGACCGTGCCTATGCCGGAGCTCCGAAGAACGATCCGATCGAGCGCGCCTTTGCGAGCATGGTTGAAGCTGTCGATATGCCGCGCGCCCTGCCGGAAGCTCTGCTCGAAGGGCTCCATTGGGATGCGATGGAGTTTCGCTATCGAACGTTATCCGATGTAAGGGCATACTCGGCGCGGGTCGCGTCCGCCGTGGGCGCCATGATGTCTGTCTTGATGGGTGTGCGCGAACCCAACGCCCTGGCGCGCGCGTGCGATCTTGGCGTGGCGATGCAACTGACCAACATCGCCCGTGACATCGGTGAAGATGCCGAGGCCGGACGGCTGTATCTCCCTATAAACTGGTTCGACGAAGCCGGTTTAGACGTGGATGCATTCATCGCTGATCCGAGCCCTCGGATCGAAGTTACAAAAATGGCCAAACGCTTACTGGCCGAGGCGAACCGGCTTTATTATCGTTCGGAGGCCGGGATCTCGGAACTGCCCCGCAGTTGCCGCCCCGGCATCTACGCAGCGCGGTATATCTATGCCGGGATTGGTCGGCATATCCGCAAGGCAGGCTTTGATTCGGTGACCCGGCGCGCGCATACGGGCCTGACCGAGAAACTCGGCCTCGCGCTCGTGTCCCTCGGCGCTGCGGCGGCCGATACGGTCATGCCGCGTTCTCCTGTGCTGCTTGCACCACCGCTGGCCGAAACCGCCTTCCTGGTCGATGCGGCTGCCGTCGTCGATGGTGATGCAAAACCCTGGGGCGCAACAGCCTCGGAAACACTTGTGTCGACGTTTGCGCGCCTGCGCGAACGGGAACGTGCTGCCACAGGTGAAAGCAACATGCTTTCGGCAGGTCAGTCCTGATGGACATCGTCGTTTTCGGCATTTGCTTGCTTGCATGCGGTGCAGCGGCGACGACCGGCGCGGCTTTCCCTCCCGGCAAGTGGTATCTCACACTCGATCGTCCGTCCTGGACACCGCCAAATTGGGTGTTTCCCGTCGCCTGGACGGTGCTTTATCTTGCCATGTCGGTCGCTGCCGCCCGCATCGCACCGCTGGAAGGATCCGGTCTCCCGATGGCGCTTTGGGCGCTGCAGATTGCGTTGAACACGCTTTGGACCCCAGTCTTCTTCGGCTTGCGGCGCTTCGGCCAAGCCATCATCGTGGTGGTCGGCCTTTGGCTGGCAGTTGCAGCAACGATGCTGATGTTCTGGCAACTCGATCCGGTCGCCGGATGGCTGTTCGTGCCATATCTGATCTGGTGCACGATCGCATCCGCACTGAACATCGCGATGTGGCGGCGCAATCCTCAGGTCGAGCCGATCGCTCTCGGAGCCTAGATCTTCACCCCAACTAATCCTGGCGGGCGAATGCTGCCCAATCCGGCACGCGTGGCACCCGTACCGCCAGCATGGGCTTCAGCAAAGGCGACGCGAAGCGCCGCAGATCCAAGGCCTCGTGCACGCCCACAGTCTCAACCCCATCGATCTTTGTCTGCACGGCTGCGCGTGCATAGAACGGCGCGTGCAGCATCGGCGTGATTTCCCGTGGACGATAGCCGGCATCGCTCCGGATCTCACGACGCACCAGCCATGGATTGCGCCGGAATCGCGTCTTGGGTGGTAGCGAATCGACCACACTGACCCTGCCATGGCCGTCGATGCGCACACCAAAGCTCAACTGAGAACCATCGCGCCGGTCCACGTCATAGAGTGCCATTGTCTCGTTCCCGACCGGAAAGCGGCCCCAGGGCCAATAATCGAAGTCCGCCTCCAGCGCGCGGGTGCCGAAGTTCGCGGCGAAATAGCCGTGCCCAGACCAGTTCCAGTGTGACCGGTTCAGATCGACCTCGATCCGCGCGGTGGGTGCAAATGGGCGCCAGACATGACCCCCATCAGAGGTCAGAGGCACTTCGACATCGGTCACATTCGATGGTGTCAGACGGATCTGTCCGCAGACCCGGCTGACAACCGGGTTGGACAACTCGTCGACATCAATCACCAAAGCTCCGTCACGCCACTCCAGCGAAGACGGTCCCACCTGAAACCGGTGGACGCTTTGCGACAAAGCGCCTTCTCCGCGTTCGGTCATCGTGAAGCGACCGCCAGGGCCATAAAGTGCTACGTTGATGCAGACATGGTTGTGCGGGCTGCGACGACCGGTCCAGCGATACCAAGGCGAGAAAACCGACCCTATGAAGGCGATGACCGAGACGCCGTACCGGCCGTCATCCGATAATCCATCGACATACCACCATGCGTAACCGTCCGGCGGGACCGCGATATCGAAGCAAGGTCCGTCAAGATCTCCTCTGCCGCGAGCCTGCCGGAGGTGGCAGCCATCGGCAATCCCGCACCCGGATTGACCCCGCCCCCCGCCAGATAGAGGCCCGGGATCGCCGACCGCACGCCCGGCCGGTGAAACGCTGCCATCGTCCCATGTGGGCTCCGCCCGTAAAGGGATCCGTCCGATCCGGGGAACCGGGCCGCGAAGTCGCTCGGCGTCGTCAGGCAACTGCGCGCCGGCAGCGTATCGTACTCCAGCCCGTGGCGGGACAAAGCCGTGAACACTCGTGTCAGACATGCCTCGTACTCCTCTGGATCTCGATCTGTGGTCCCAGTCTTAGGGGCAGCATTCATGATGATTTCGAAACGCTCCGGGCCATGTGGGTTCAATCCGTCTCCCCGGTCCTGCGCACAAATGTACAGGGTCGCGTCCTTGGGCATTTCCTCGCGAGCGAGCGCGTCGAATTCGCGCCGGTAGTCCTCGTTGAAGAAGACGTTATGATGCGCGAGGTCGCGGCCCGATGGCTGGGCCGCAAATGACCAGACATAGGCCGAGAGCGATCTGGGCGAGACACCGCGCCGCGTCACGGCTGAGGTCATGTCGGGTCCGAGCAACCCACGATACAAAGCTGCTGGATCACCGTTGAAGACGACGCGATCTGCGGTGCGAGCCGTTCCATCCGATAGCGCGATTTCAAAGCCCGATTCTCGGGAAACAATGCGTTCAACTGGGGCGCCGTATTCGAAGATTGCGCCCAGAGACTTCGCTGCGCGCTCCACCCCACGGGCCAGCGCAGACATTCCGCCATCGACGCGCCACACGCCGCCGGACTCGGCCTGCCAGATCAGCGATAGCAATGCGGGAGACTGGAAAGGCGAGCCGCCGACATAGGTCGCATACCGGGCGAACAACTGCTGAAGGCGCGTGTCCTGAAACGATGCCGCCAGAGCATGCGACAACCTGCGCCCCGGCATCAATTCCGGGAGCATTGACGGGTTCTTCAAACAAGCCGCCAGAATGCCCGCAATATCCACCTGAGCGGATTGCATCACTGGGTTCTCGAATGCCTGAAAGAGCTTTCGAGGCTTCCGGTGAAAATCCCGAAAGTCTTGTTCCGCCCGCGCCCCTCCAAAGTCGCGCACAGCCTGCGCACTGGAATCGGCGTCCGCAAAGAGATCGAGCGTCGATCCGTCCGGCCACCAGTGCCGGGCCAACAACGGCTCAGCCACGGTGGTAACGTAGTCGGACAGGTTCAGACCGACGCTTGCAAACAGAGATTCGAAAACCGGCCGCAAAGTCATGACCGTCGGGCCGGCGTCCACCGGACCCGCGACACTCGGTACGGTCCGCAACTTGCCACCAGGACCGCCAGTAGCCTCAACGACTTGAACAGCATGGCCTGCGCCTGCCAGCCGCAAAGCCGTCGCCAAACCGCCGATCCCGGCACCTATCACCAGGATCTTGGTGTCTGATGCCTGTCGCCGCATCGAGCCTCCCATATCTGTAAACTCATATTGACATTAGGTCGCGGAAGTGTCCACTTTAATGGTCGAATAAAGTGTCTGATAAAACTGACACTCTGAAACCTGCCTCAGGGAGGGCCGCATGACACCCCAGGATCGAATCGAGATTGCTGTGAACAGTGCGCTCCACCGGGCTCAAAGGCGTCCGGCGCCTCCGAAGCTGGCATCGGCTTTGGAATATGCAGTGCTTCCGGGTGGCGCACGCGTTCGACCGATGCTCTGCATGTCGGTCGCCCTGGCCTGTGGCGATGATAAACCGAGGCTCAGCGCCGCCGGAGCGACGGCCCTTGAACTGATCCACTGCGCATCGCTGGTGCACGATGATCTGCCATGCTTCGATGACGCGGACATCCGACGCGGCAAACCCTCGGTCCACAAGGCCTTTGGCGAAGAGATCGCCGTGCTGGCTGGCGACACATTGATCATCCTGGCTTTCGAAACCATCGCGCTGCAAGCCGCCGACGATTGCGCGCGTGCTGCGGGTCTGATCCAGACGCTTGCCACAAGTTCCGGCTCTCCCGACGGTATTTGCGCGGGACAGGCCTGGGAAAGCGAGGCCAACGTCAATCTGGACGCCTATCACCGCGCAAAGACCGGAGCCCTGTTTACGGCCGCGACCCGTATGGGTGCGGTTGCCGCCGGTGCCGACCCGCATGAATGGGAAGAACTCGGCGCGCGCATCGGCGAGGCTTATCAAGTCGCCGACGACCTGCGCGACGCGCTCTTGGATGAAGAGGAACTCGGAAAGCCTGCTGGCCAGGATACCGTTCATGATCGGCCAAATGCTGTGACCGAATTCGGCATTAAGGGCGCTGCGCAGAAGCTGAACGATTCGCTTTCGGCAGCCATCACATCAATTCCTGCGTGCCCGGGCGAGGCGCAACTCTGTGCACTGGTCCGCAAGCAGGCAGAGCGCTTGACGCCAATGGCATTCCACCCCGTCACCGTCTGACGGGCCGGTCGCATGACCGATATCGGATTTTCTCGGCCCGGTTGGTCTTGGCGCGGAGTGTTGGACCAGATCCAGCAATGGCGGCTGGCCAAGATCGCGTCCCCGGACTTTCAGAACTGGGCTGCAGGATTTCGGCTAACGCGCCCGTTCGTGCGTCAGGATTCTGCCGCGCTCTTCGATCTGATGGCTGGGTTTGTGTATACGCAAACCCTCCTCGCTTGCGTTGAGCTGGAGATCCTCGAAGCGCTACGCCATCGCGCCAGAGGCGTCGTGGACCTCGCAAACCATGCAGACCTGCCGGTTCAGCGCATGGAAGTTCTTTGCCAATCCGCCGCCGCTGTCGGACTTTTGGTTCGAAAACGCGATGGAACCTATCGCCTCGGTCGATTGGGTGCTGCGGCACTAGGCGTCCCCGGACTCGCCGTAATGATCAGGCATCATCAGGTATTTTACCGTGACCTCGCCGATCCGGTGGCACTGCTCAAAGGAGAGACCGAGCCTGAGCTTTCCAAGTTCTGGGCATATGTGCGCGGAGACCACGCCGCCGAGGATCGGGACATCGCGGCAGATTACTCGCACATAATGGCGATATCGCAGCAACTGGTGGCGCGCGAGACGCTGGATGCGGTCGATCTTTCGGACATCTCAACCCTAACAGACATTGGCGGTGGGACCGGTGCATTCTTGCAGAGCGTTGCTGAACGGCACCCGAACCTGTCCCTGCGCTTGTTTGACCTTCCCGCAGTGATCGACGCGGCACGGGTTCGGCTTGCGCCGGAAACTAGGATCGACCTTCACCCCGGCAGTTTCCTGTCCGATCCCCTGCCCCAGGGAAGTGACGCGGTCACACTGATCCGAGTCCTCTATGATCATCAGGACCACACCGTGCGCACTCTACTGTCACGCATACATGACAGTTTGCCCGTGAATGGCCGCATCGTCATCTCGGAGCCGATGTCCGGCGGCAGCCAGCCCTGCCGCGTCGGTGACTCCTATTTCGGGTTCTACACAACTGCGATGACCACGGGCCGCGCACGCAGTGCTGAAAGGCATATCGAGCTTCTGACAGAAGCAGGATTCTCGCGCGCACGCCAGAATCCGACGAACCAACCTTTGCTGACAAGTGTCGTAACCGCTCGTAAGGGCGGATGATCCCAGTCTTGTGTCCAATCTAGTTGACAACAGTGTCCGTAAAATTAAACTGACAGACTAACGCACCGAGTCTCGGTCGATCCAACGACCAGCTCCAAGACGAAGAAGAGGGGGGAGGCGTGGATACCAAAGCTGTCGTCCTTCAAGGTCCAGGAGACCTGTCTCTCCAAACGGTGCCCCTGGTTCCGTCGGGCAAGGACGAAGTTCTGGTCGACATCCACCACTCCGGAATCTCGACGGGAACCGAGAAGCTGCTCTGGACCGGCGAGATGCCGCCGTTCCCCGGCATGGGGTATCCGCTGATCCCTGGCTACGAAGCGATGGGAGAAGTCGCCGAAGCGCCCGCAGGATCCGGATTTCACCCAGGTAACAAGGTTTTCGTGCCGGGCGCGAGCTGTTTCGGAGAGTTTCGGGGGCTGTTCGGTGGCGCGGCGTCGTCAGTCGCCACGAGCGCCGATCGCCTTGTGAGACTGCAAAGCGGAACTGGCGCCGAAGGTGCGCTTCTGGCGCTCGCCGCAACTGCACAACACGCACTCGCAGGTGGAAAGCTTCCGGATCTGATCGTAGGGCACGGGGTGCTTGGCAGGCTTCTCGCCCGTCTCACTGTCCTGCATGGCGGGCAGCCCATCGTCTGGGAAACGGACACACAGCGTCGTGAAGGCAGCCACGCCTACGATGTTCTCGACCCGGCGCTCGATGCACCAAGAGACCATCGATCGCTCCGGAGCTATGATTGCATCTTTGATGCGACAGGGGACGCTTCGCTCCTGGATACTTTGCTGCGCCACATCACCAAGGGCGGCGAGATCGTCCTGGCAGGATTTTATCCCGGCTCGGTAAGCTTCGCATTCCCCATGGCCTTCATAAAAGAGGCCCGCCTCCGCGTTGCCGCCGAGTGGTCGCGCGAGGATATGGAGGCGACCGTTGCCCTCGTGCACGCCGGGCGCCTGCAGCTCGACGATCTCATCACCCACAGGGTCCCGGCGGCAGACGCCGAGACCGCATACCCACAAGCATTTTCGGACAAGTCCTGCCTGAAAATGATCCTCGATTGGAGGGGCACGGCATGACACCCGATGGCGCTGACGCACCGATTATCACCGAAGACGGTTATGCCCGGCTGAAGGCCGAGGCCGCGATCGAGCCGGATCCCGTTGCAACGGACGTCACCAAGGAAACCCAGATCATCGCGATCTATGGCAAGGGCGGCATTGGCAAGTCGTTCACGCTGGCAAACCTCAGCCACATGATGGCCGAGCAAGGCAAGCGCGTTCTGCTGATCGGCTGCGATCCCAAGTCGGACACGACCAGCCTGCTGTTCGGCGGCAAGGCCTGCCCGACAATTATCGAAACCTCGACGAAGAAGAAACTCGCAGGCGAGGAAGTCCAGATTGGCGATGTCTGCTTCAAACGCAACGGCGTCTTCGCGATGGAGCTTGGTGGTCCGGAAGTCGGACGCGGCTGCGGCGGCCGCGGCATCATCCACGGCTTTGAGTTGCTCGAAAAACTCGGCTTCCATGACTGGGATTTCGACTATGTCCTGCTCGACTTCCTGGGAGACGTTGTCTGCGGCGGCTTCGGCCTACCGATCGCGCGCGACATGGCGCAGAAGGTGATCGTGGTCGGCTCGAACGATCTGCAATCACTGTATGTCGCCAACAATGTCTGCTCGGCGGTCCAGTACTTCCGCAAGCTCGGCGGCAATGTCGGCGTAGCGGGATTGGTGATCAACAAGGATGACGGCTCGGGCGAAGCTCAGGCCTTTGCCAAGGCCGTCGACATCCCGGTCCTCGCCTCGATCCCGCAGGACGACGATTTGCGCAAGAAATCTGCGAACTATCAGATCGTGGGCACGGACGAGACCCAATGGGGCGCTCTTTTCGCCGAATTGGCCGAGGCGGTCGCTGGCGCACCCCCGGGCCATCCCGAACCCCTGACGCAGGATGGTCTATTGGGCCTGTTCGACGGCAAAGAAACGGGTGCCGACTTTGTGCTTGAGCCTGCGACAGACGCAGACATGCGCGGGAAGTATGCGGCGCCGAAGATCAGCCTCGAGGTCATCTATGACGATGCATGAGGCAGATATCCGCAGACTGACCGGCAGCAAACAGCGCCGTGGAGACGGCGATCTTGATGTGATCAGCGATGAGGGCCTGCAACCGGCAAAGGGCCGTCTCTCTCGGACCGAAGCACTTGCCGCACGCGCCTGGGGTGAACCGGAGGACGACGATGCTTGATCTTGATGCACTAGCACGGCTCGACATGGCTTTGGCCGAACTGTCCGGCGAAATCGCCGCGACAGAAACACTGTCACCTCTTGCGCGAGGATTCGTCGACGCGACACCAGCGCCACGCTGCCCGCACATGGCTCGGATGGCAGCTGAGTGACCGACGATCTTGGACATACGCGGCCCCAAGCCGATGCGCCCGATCTTCAGGATGGGCTCGGTTGCCACGCCGGTGCCGACCGGATGGAAGCAGCGGCGCGCGCGGCAGGCAAGTCCGAGATCCTCGATCAGTTCGCCAAGGACTACCCACAAGGACCGCACGACAAGCCTCAGTCAATGTGCCCGGCTTTCGGGTCGTTGCGCGTCGGGCTCAGAATGCGCCGCGTGGCGACCGTCCTTTCGGGGTCGGCCTGCTGTGTCTACGGCCTGACCTTCGTCAGCCACTTTTACGGCGCACGGCGCTCGGTCGGCTATGTACCGTTCAATTCCGAAACCCTGGTCACCGGAAAGCTGTTCGAAGACATCCGGGACTCGGTCCACCAGATGGCCGACCCCGAGCGTTACGACGCCATAATTGTCACAAACCTCTGCGTCCCGACGGCATCAGGCGTTCCACTGCGCCTGCTGCCCGATCAGATCAACGGGGTTCGCATCGTCGGCATCGACGTACCGGGTTTCGGCGTCCCGACCCATGCCGAGGCAAAGGACGTGCTGGCCGGAGCCATGCTGAACTATGCGCGGCAAGAGATCGAGGCTGGTCCGGTGCAGGCGCCTGCCGCAGGCCGTGATGGCCGACCAACCGTTACCCTGCTCGGCGAGATGTTCCCGGCGGATCCGGTGATGATCGGCGCGATGCTGGCTCCTATGGGCCTCGGTGCAGGTCCAGTCGTGCCCTGCCGTGAGTGGCGCGAGCTTTATGCAGCTCTCGACGGTGGAGCAGTCGCCGCGATCCATCCTTTCTACACAGCCTCGATCCGCGAGTTCGAAGCCGCCGGGCGGCCCATTCTGGGCTCTGGTCCTGTAGGCCATGACGGCACGGCAGCTTGGCTTGCCGCGATCGGAGACACATTTGGCATCGCCGCCGACAAGATCGCCGGGGCCCAGAACGCATTCCTGCCTGCGATTAAGGGCGCGCTCGCCGGAGCGCGGATCGATGGCACAATCACGCTGTCTGGATACGAAGGTTCCGAACTCCTCGTCGCGCGGCTGCTGATCGAATCTGGCGCGGACGTGCCCTACGTCGGCACCGCCTGTCCGAAGACACCGCAGTCCCACATCGATGCCGAATGGCTCGAAGCACAGGGCGTCACAATCAAGTATCGCGCCTCACTGGAAGATGACCTTGCAGCGATAGAAGCCATCAAACCCGATCTCGCGGTTGGCACGCCACCCGTTGTCCAGAAGGGCAAGGAACTGGGCATTCCCAGCCTCTACTTCACCAATCTGATCTCCGCCCGCCCGTTGATGGGACCCGCAGGTGCCGGCTCGCTTCAGGAAGTCGTCAACGCGGCCATGGGCAACAAGGACCGCATGGCACGGATGAAGTCGTTCTTCGAGGATGTCGGCCAGGGCGATACCGCCGGTGTCTGGGAAGGCGATCCGAACCTGCGCCCCGATTTCCGGGCCCTGCACCAGAAGAAGCTCGACAAGAAGGCGCGCGCCGCCAAAGCGGCGGAGATGATCTGATGCTGATCCAGGACCACGACAGGGCTGGCGGTTACTGGGGCGCGGTCTATGCGTTCTGCGCCGGCAAGGGCCTGCAAGTGGTCATCGACGGCCCGGTGGGTTGTGAGAACCTGCCGGTCACGTCCGTTCTGCACTACACAGACGCCCTGCCCCCGCACGAGTTGCCCATCGTCGTGACGGGACTTGGCGAGGAAGAACTCGGCCGTGACGGAACCGAGGGCGCCATGAAGCGTGCCTGGAAAACGCTGGACCCGGCCCTGCCCGCGGTCGTTGTGACTGGGAGCATCGCCGAGATGATAGGCGGTGGCGTCACGCCTCAAGGCACCAACATCCAGCGCTTCCTTCCGCGCACCATCGACGAAGACCAGTGGCAGGCCGCCGACCGGGCTATGACCTGGATCTTCACCGAGTACGGGATGACCAAGGGCAGGATGCCCTCGGACAAGCGCGCACCGGGCGGCAAACCCCGCGTGAACATCCTTGGCCCGATGTACGGCACTTTCAACATGCCGTCGGATCTCGCCGAGCTCCGTCGCTTGGTCGAAGGCATCGGCGCCGAGGTCAACATGGTGATGCCGCTGGGCGCCCACGTGGCCGAGATGCGCAACCTCGTGAACGCCGACGCCAACATCGTGATGTATCGCGAGTTCGGCCGCGGCCTGGCCGCGGTACTTGGCAAACCCTACCTGCAAGCCCCGGTCGGTATCGAGTCGACAACCAACTTTCTTCGCACGCTCGGCGCGATGCTCGAGCTCGACCCCGAGCCCTTTATCCAGCGCGAGAAGCATTCGACCATCAAGCCGGTCTGGGACCTCTGGCGCTCGGTCACGCAGGACTTCTTCGCGACTGCAAGCTTCGGCATCGTCGCAAACGAGACCTACACACGCGGCATTCGGTTGTTCCTCGAAGAGGATCTCGGCCTGCCCTGTGCATTCGCCATCCCGCGCAAGGCCGGGGGAAAGACCGATAACGACGAGGTCCGCGCCCTGATCCACGAAAAGCGCCCGCTGCTGCTGATGGGATCGATCAACGAAAAGATGTACCTGGCCGAGATGCAGGGCGGCCACGGCCCGAAGCCCGCATTCATACCCGCCAGCTTCCCGGGTGCTGCAATCCGGCGTGCCACGGGCACACCGTTCATGGGGTATGCCGGAGCGACCTATCTGTTGCAGGAGGTCTGCAACGGCCTGTTCGACGCGCTGTTCCACATCCTGCCGATGGGGGCAGCGATGGACGCGGCCGAGGCGACGCCGACGCGCCTGACCCGCGCCATGCCCTGGGATCCGGATGCACAATTGATCCTGGATCAGATCGTCTCTCAGCATCCTGTCTTGACGCGAATTTCCGCCGCCAAATCACTGCGTGATGAAGCCGAGCGGATTGCCCACGAAGACGGCGCCGAGCGCGTCGACAGTGCCCTCATCGAACGCCTGCGTCCGTCAGGCGAGAGACAATCACAGACACACACGGAAGGGAGAGTCACATGACCGACTTCACGACAAACCAGGTGAGCCACAGCGGCCGAAACCCTGGCATCGAATACAAGCTGTATTTCGCGATCATCTTTCTCATCTCGCTGCCCTGGTGCTTCGTTTCCTGGGCGCTCGGCCTTGCACGGCCCGATGATGAAGAGGTTGCGGGCAAAGGGTTCATTGGCCGTGCCTGGCACCAGGCTTCGGTCATCACGCCGCTGATCTTCTCGGCGTGATCCCTTTCAACCAGATCTTTCCCGCCTTCGGGCGGGAAGATCGCCGGATGGACGACCTTCTGTCCGGTGTGTCGCCGTGCGCTGGCACGGCATCAGTCAAGCGATCCGGAGGATAACATGGCTGAACCGAGCGGCCTGTCTTTTACAGGCCTCACCGACGAAGAGGCCCAGGAATTGCACGCGGTGTACCTGAGCGGGATGTGGCTGTTCGTGGCAGTTGCGCTCATCGCTCACCTCGCCGTGTTCATCTGGCGCCCCTGGTTCTACTCGTAAGGGGATTGAACGATGAGCAAGTTCTACAAGATCTGGCTGATCTTCGACCCGCGCCGCGTGTTCGTGGCGCAGGGCGTCTTCCTCTTCCTGCTGGCAGCGATGATTCACCTCGTCCTGCTCAGCACGGACCACTTCAACTGGTTCGAGGTTGCAGGGGCAGAATACGCCGCGGAGCAAGCTGCCAAGGGCAGCTGACCGATCGTCGAGATATCGCTGCGGGCGGCATGCTTCGCCCGCAGCACCCTCTAACCTAAAGGTCCGCGAAAGCGGACAGGCAGACGGAAACGGATCATGGCGCTGCTGAGCTTTGAAAGAAAATACCGGGTCCGCGGTGGAACACTGCTCGGCGGTGACCTGTTCGACTTCTGGGTCGGTCCCTTCTATGTGGGATTCTTCGGCGTCACGACAGTGTTCTTCGCAATGCTGGGGACAATTCTGATTTTCTGGGGCGCGGCGTTGCAAGGCACGTTCAACCCCTGGACCATCAACATCGCGCCGCCTGACCTGAAATATGGCCTGGGCCTGGCGCCGCTGGCCGATGGCGGGCTCTGGCAGATCATCACCATCTGCGCACACGGCGCGTTCATTTCTTGGGCGTTGCGCGAGGTTGAGATCTGTCGAAAGCTCGGCATGGGGTATCACGTCCCTATCGCATTCGGCGTCGCGATCTTCGCCTACACCACGCTCGTCGTCATTCGCCCCTTGCTGATGGGCGCTTGGGGACACGGATTTCCGTACGGGATCTTCAGCCACCTCGACTGGGTGTCGAACGTCGGCTACTCGTATCTGCACTTCCACTACAATCCCGCGCACATGATTGCGGTGACCTTCTTCTTCACCACCTGCCTGGCACTTGCACTGCACGGCGCGCTGATCCTGTCGGCCGCCAACCCGGCCGCGGGCGAAGAGATGAAGACGCCGGATCATGAAGACACCTTCTTCCGCGACTTCATCGGTTACTCGGTCGGCACTTTGGGCATTCACCGCGTCGGCCTGCTGCTGGCGTTGAACGCCGGCTTCTGGTCGGCCGTCTGCATCGTGATCTCTGGTCCAATCTGGACCGAAAGCTGGCCGAGCTGGTGGAACTGGTGGCTCGATCTTCCGTTCTGGGCCGACTGAGGAACTGAACCATGGCTGAATACTTCAACATCTTCAATCAGGTCCAGGTTCAGGGTCCGCCCGAAGCTGGCATGGCAGGGCCCGGCAAACCCGAAACCGACCGCGTTGGTCCGCCATTCTTCAACACATGGGTTGGCTGGATCGGCAACGCACAGATCGGACCGATCTATCTGGGCTTTCTCGGCATCGTCTCGTTGGTGACGTTCATCCTGGCCCTGAACATCGTCGGTTTGAACATGCTGGCTCAGGTCGGCTGGAGCATTAGCGAGTTCCTGAGACAGGGTTTCTGGCTGGCGTTGGAACCGCCGGGGCCGCAGCATGGTCTCTCGATGCCCCCGCTGGACGAAGGCGGCTGGTACATCATCGCCTCGCTGTTCCTGCTGATCTCGGTCATGAGCTGGTGGGTGCGCAGCTATCTCCGGGCTGATGCGCTGGGCATGGGCAAGCACGTCTGCTGGGCCTTCCTGGCCGCCATCTGGCTTTTCCTGGTGCTCGGCCTGTTCCGCCCCGTTCTTATGGGTTGCTGGTGCGAGGCTGTTCCCTACGGCATCTTCCCGCACCTGGACTGGACCACAGCGTTCTCGATCCGCTACGGCAACCTCTACTACAACCCGTTCCACGCGCTTTCGATCGTCTTCCTCTACGGCTCCGCCCTGCTATTCGCAATGCACGGCGCGACGATCCTGGCCGTCACCCGCATGGGCGGCGACCGCGAACTGGAACAGATCGCCGATCGCGGCACGGCCTCGGAACGGGCGGCACTCTTCTGGCGCTGGACCATGGGCTTCAACGCCACGATGGAGGGCATTCACCGCTGGGCCTTCTGGTTCGCGATCCTGCCACCTATCACCGGTGGCATCGGCATCCTGCTGACCGGCACCGTGGTCGACAACTGGTATCTCTGGGCGGTCGAGCATCACTTCGCGCCGGAGCATCCGGGCGAGTACGGCTACGACGTCTATCAGGGAGGCGAATGATATGTTCCGCTGGAAGCTTCCCGACTGGTACGACCGCTGGAAAAAGGACAATCCAGTCACGCTGGGTAGCCTGACCGGGCCGATCATCCTGTTCCTCGTCGGCTTCTCGGCCTGGATCGCGGCGATCGCGTTGATCGTCTGGTACAATTGGGCTCAGCCCGAAAGCCTTCAGACCGGTCCGCGCGGCGCAGGTATGAGCGTGCCGAACCTCGCCGGACTGGATGATCCCGACAAAAGCATCGAGGCCTATTACACCGAAGAGGCCTATACCCCGGAGGCCGGGGAAGACCTGGCCAAGGACGTCTACGAGAATGTCCAGGTGCTCGGCGATCTGACGGATGCCAACTTCACCCGTTTGATGCTGGCGATGACCGAATGGGTCTCGCCCGAACAAGGCTGCGCGTACTGCCATAACGAGGAGAACCTGGCCGACGACGATGTCTACACCAAGATCGTCTCTCGCCGGATGATCCAGATGACCCGCAACATCAACGAGAACTGGGATGGCCACGTCGGTGAGACCGGTGTGAATTGCTACACCTGCCACCGTGGGCAGAATGTCCCCAGCGGGATCTGGTTCAAGATCGCACCTCAGCTCGAGGCCGCGTCCGGTTGGGCTGCGGTCCAGAATTACGCCACCGATCAGTCGGTCTCGACATCGCTGCCGCATGACGCGCTTGAGAAGCTGTTGCTCGAAGACGGGCAGATCAACGTGCACGATCTGGAACCACGCGTCCCGGGAAGTACCGCTGATGTCGGCGAACTCGCATCGATCCAAGACACCGAGCGGACGTACTCGCTGATGAACTACTTCTCGCACTCACTGGGCGTGAACTGCACGTTCTGCCACAACACGCGGGCATTCTATGACGGCGCACAAATCACCCCCCAGTGGGCGACGGCCTATCAGGGCATCGATATGGTTCAGGAAATGAACCAGGAGTATCTTGTGCCGCTCCGCGATACCTATCCGGCAAACCGGCTTGGCCCGATGCACGAAGATGCTCCGAAGGCGGCGTGCAATACCTGCCACAAGGGGTACAACAAGCCGATGATGGGTCTGCCCATGCTGTCGGACTGGCCGGAATTGGCTGCCGAAGGCCCACCCGAATACGAGTAATCGTGCTGACATAAGTCCACGAGAGCCAGATCAAATGCGGCCCTGGAGGATCCTCTGGGGCCTTTTTCATTTGGGTCACACTGGCAAATCGAACCTGCGCTAAACGCCCAGGAACCAGAGCCACCCGGTGATGGTCCCAAGGCTCAGGATCGTCGCGATGATCACCGTGCTTGCGGCCGTGCCGACCGCGCGGTTGTAGACCGTCGCGAAGATGTAGCTGTTGATGCCTGTCGGCATGCAGGCAATCAGTACCGTGGCCTGCACGTATGGCGTGGGCAGATCGAAGATCAGCGCCGTGATCACCCAAGCCACCGCCGGGTGCACCAGCAGCGAGAACACCGAAACCATCAACGCCTCGCTGATCTCGGCCTTGATGCTGTACCGCGTCAGCACGCCGCCCAAGGCAAACAGGGCAACGGGCAGTGCTGCATCCGCCATCATGTTCAGCGCATCCTGCCCGACCGTCGGGATTGGCAACCCGACCAGGTTTGCCGCCATCCCCAGCATCAACCCGATCATCAGCGGGTTCTGAAAGGTCGTCGTGAACGCCTTGCGAAAACCCGCCCAGATTGTCTCGCTGTCGCGCCGAACCGCCTCCATCGTCACGAAGCCCATGAACCAGTTGTACATCGAGTGGAACGCAATGATCCCAAAGACCGCGCCCATGGTCGCCTCGCCGAAGGCCCGGTCGGCAATCGGAATACCCAGCATCACCGCGTTCGGGAAAAAGGCACAGAACCCGACGGCCACTGCCTCGCCCGGTCTGCGCTTCCAGACGATGCGCGACAGAAGGATGGCCGCGAAGAACGCCACCGTTCCGGATCCGAAGAACCCGATCATCGCATAGATGTTCAGCGAGGTGCCCAGGTCGGTATGATACATCGCATTGAACAACAGAACGGGCACAGCGACCGAGACCTGGAACTTGATCAGCGCATCCATGATCGCGCTGGTCAGGAACTTGCTGAGGACCGAAAAGTACCCCGCAGAGATCAGCAGGAAGACCGGAACGACGATCTCGAGCAGCGTGAGAAGTATGCTCAAACGGCGCTCATCTCGTATTCCAGGATCAGCCCGTCTTGGGCGGGAGAGACGTTTTCTGGCGTCTGTACTGCCAGGGTTTCGTAGTCGATATCGACGTGCAGGTTGGTCAGGATCGCCCGCTTCGGCGCCGCCCGCTTGATCCAGGCGACCGCCGTCTCGACATTTGCGTGGCTCGGGTGTGGGGTATAGCGCAGCGCATCCGTGATCCAGCAGTCTATCCCGTTGACCGCCGTCCAACCTGCCTCGGACATCTCCGACACATCGGGTGTGTAGGCAACCGGGCCGATCCGAAAGCCCAAAGCCGTGATGTCGCCATGCGGTACCTCGAAGGGCTCGCAGGTGATCTCTCCGCCCCGTCCATCGATCGTCACCGGTCCGTCGATAAGATGCTTGTCCATGATCGGCGGATACGACGACCCCGGCGGTGTCTCGAAGACATATCCAAACCGCGCATCCATGGTCTTTGTCGTGCGCGCGTCCATCCAGCATGGCAAGCGAGCACGCCGGTTGAAGACCACCATGCGCAAATCATCGATACCGTGAACGTGATCTGCATGGTCATGGGTCAGGATCAGGGCGTTGAGCCAGCCCGCGCCCGCATCAATCAATTGCTCGCGAACATCCGGTCCGGCATCCAGCAGCACGGTTGTCTTACCTTCAGGCCCGATCCGCTGAACCAGCAACGCGCAGCGGCGGCGGCGGTTCCTGGGGTTCTCCGGATCGCATGCGCCCCAGATCGGTCCCTTGGCCCCGATTCTTGGCACGCCGCCCGAGGACCCGCAGCCCAGGATCGTGAAGCGCAGCACATCGCTCATGCGGCGGCCTGCCTGCCCGCGGCTTTCCAGAACAAGCGATCGAAGTTTTCGGTCGTGGCCTTGCAGAACGTCTCGTAAACGACACCCATCGTCTCGGCCCCCTTCGCGGCTGTCAAAGCCGTATAGGCCGGTTCGCAGCGCTTGCCGCGATGCGGCGGCGGCGCGAGGTAAGGACTGTCGGTCTCGACCAGGATGCGGTCCAACGGCGCCGCGGCGAAAATCTCCCGCAATGCCGTTGACTTCGGGAAAGCTGTGATCCCGGACATGGACAGGTAGAACCCAAGATCCAGGCACGTCCGGGCCAGCTCCGCACCGGACGAAAAGCAATGCATCACACAGGTGAAAGCCCCGGCTGCGTGCTCTTCCGACAAGATCCGGGCCATGTCTGCATCGGCATCACGGGCATGGATGATCAACGGCAGCCCGGTCTGACGGCAGGCCTCGATATGCAGGCGCAAGCTCTCCTGCTGCACGGCCATGCTCTCGGCGGTGTAGTGATAGTCCAGCCCCGTCTCGCCGATGCCTATCATCCTTGGATGCGCCGCCAGCGCAACCAGTTCCTCGACCGAGGTCATCGGCTCCTCTGCCGCACTCATCGGGTGCGTGCCTGCCGCGTAGAAGACGCTGTCAAACCGCTCGGCCAAAGCCCGCACAC
The DNA here is from genome assembly GCA_050043005.1 of Paracoccaceae bacterium. Classification (GTDB taxonomy): domain Bacteria; phylum Pseudomonadota; class Alphaproteobacteria; order Rhodobacterales; family Rhodobacteraceae; genus Thermohalobaculum. Next base: position 5,815 of record JBHJIZ010000168.1, on the reverse strand, counting down.
GCGGCTCGTTCCGCAGCCGGGTGCAGATGGTGACCATCCTCGTCACGCCCGCTGCATGGGCCCGGGCAACCACGTCGTCGAGATCGGCCTGCAGGTTCTCGAAATCGAGATGACAGTGACTGTCGACCAGTTCTGGCAAAGACATGGCTGGGCCCTAGCGCGCGTTCAGGCGACCACCGAGTTCAGGCGCGCCAGCGTGGAATCGAGTTGCAAAAACGTATCTAGGATGGTCTGGCCGGGGTCAAGATTGACGGCGACCGCATGGCGTGTCCGCGCGGTGACATTCGCAAACAGCTCCGCCCAGATCCGCGCCTGCTCCGGCGTGGCGGCAACACGGTTGAACAAACCCTGTTCGCCCGGCGCGGCCTCACGCGGCGCCACACCCCTCCCGGCGGCGCGGGCCATGCGGGCGATCAGCAGTTTGATCAGGTCCAACAGCTGGCGATAGGTTTCGTCATTCTGACGACCGGCGCAGCGCTCGACCATGCGGGCGATACCGGCTCGATCGATCCGGCCACCATCCCGCAACAGGCCAATCAAATCGCGATAGAGTGCCAGCCCGTCACCCGCCACCAGACGAAGCGACTCTCCAACCGACCCACCCGACAATTCGGCCAGGGGCACGGCGTCCGCCGAGGACGGCGACGCATCCAATTCTTGCAACACGCCGCCAAGACTGTCCGGCGAGAGTGGCTTCAGATCCAGCGTACGACACCGAGACCGGATGGTCGGCAGAAGCCCTGCGGGGGCGTGACTGATCAGCAGGAACAGCGTGTCCGCCGGAGGCTCCTCGAGGAACTTCAGCAATGCGTTCGCCGCGTTGCGGTTCATCTGGTCGGCGTCATCGACGATGATCACCCGCCATCCGCCATCCGCCGCCGAAAGCGAAAGGAACCGGCGCACGGCACGCACATCGTCGACAACGATTTCAGTACGCATCCGTCCAGTGTTCGGATGAGGTGTGCGGCGCAAGACGGACAACCGGGGCTCGGCTTGCGCCTCGATGCGCGTTTGCACGGTGCAGTCGTCGGGAACATCCAGGTTCTCTGGCACCACGGGACTTACGTCGCCGAACAATCCACCGCCGTCATCCGCAGGCTTGGCGATCATCGTGCGGGCGATCTTGTAGGCCAGGGTCGCCTTGCCGATCCCGCGCGGTCCGCGCAGAAGCCACGCATGGTGCAAACGGTCGTGCGCCAGAGCGTCTAGAAACGCTCTCTCGGCCTCCTCCTGACCGAACACATGTCGTGCCGAGCGGGGATGCGGAAATCCCGGAACGCAATCAGGCTCGGGTGGCGCGACATCCTCTGCCATCACGCAACCGCCAACTTGGCCGAAACGACGCTCCAGACGTCAGCGTGAATCGCCTCCGGTTCACCGGATGCATCGATCACTGCGCACCGATCCGGTTCTGCGCGGGCGATCTCTAGATAGGCCGCCCGCAGGTCCGTCAGGAATCCCAGACCCTTCTGCTCGAACCGGTCTTCCCCCGGTGTCGCACGTTGCCCGGCGCGCGCCAACCCAGCCTGAGGGTCGAGATCGAAAATCAGTGTCAGATCGGCATCAAGACCGATCATCAGGTCATGCAGAACATCCACCTTCTCGCGCAGCGCACCTGACCCCTGATACGCGCGCGTCGAGTCCACGAAGCGATCGCAGATCACGACATCACCCCGAGTGATCGCAGGCCGGATCGTACGCTCGACATGATCCCGCCGCGCCGCCGTGAACAACAGAAGCTCGGTCTCGGCCGACCAGCGCCCCGGCTCACCGCGAACCAGAAGATCACGGATTTCCTCGGCGCCCGGCGCGCCGCCCGGCTCTCGTGTTAACACGACGCCTTTCCCCGCGTCCGAAAGCCGGTCCGCCAGCAAGCGCGCCTGCGTCGACTTGCCGGCGCCATCGATCCCTTCGAGAGTCAGAAAAACGCCGCTCACCCCGGGAACAGCGGTTCAAGAAGCAGCTGTCCCGCCGCCTGCATCCGGGTGAGAAATCCACCCGTTTCCACGGCTTGCTTGGCCACCAAGGGGATCTTGACCGTCGACAGTTCCGGCACGTCGATCTCGACATAGCCAATCGCCTGACCCTCTGCGATCGGTGCAGGAACCGGCCCCTCGTAGCGGATCTTCAACTCCGCCTTATCCAGTGTCCCGAAGGGTGCCGTCACCATGACATCGCGTTCCGGCGCTAACGTGACCGTCGCCGAGGACCCAATCCAGACCGGTGCATCGATGATGCCCTCGCCCGCTGCGTACAATTCTCGTGTCTCGAACGCGCGGAACGACCAATTGATCAGACGCTCGGCCTCGTGGCGCCGCTCGCCCTTGCTTTCGAGGCCTGAGACGACCATCACGATCCGGCGTTGCCCCCGGATGGCCGAGGCAACCAGGCCATAGCCAGCCTCCTCCGTGTGACCGGTTTTTAAACTTTCTGGGCGTACACCGAGATTCAGAAGCGGATTGCGGTTCTTCTGCGCGACACCGTCCCAGGTGAAATCCGTCTCTGCAAACATCGGGTAGTAGTTGGGGAAGCGTTCAACCAAAAGCCCTGCGAGCTTCGCAAGATCGCGCACCGTCATCAATTGCCTCTGGTCGGGCCAACCGGTCGAGTTTGCAAAGACCGAATTCTCCAGACCAAGATCGCGCCCGCGCTGTGTCATCCGCTCGGCAAACGTTTCCTCGGTCCCGGCCAACGCTTCGGCAATTGCCACGGCCGCATCGTTCCCCGATTGCACGATCACGCCACGGATCAAGTCTTCGACGCTGACCAGACCGCCTTCTCGCAGGAACATCTTCGAGCCGCCCATCTGCGAGGCACGCTTGGACGTCCGGAACGTGTCACCCATCGAGATCCGGCCCTGTTCGAGCGCTTCGAACACCATGAACAGCGTCATGAGCTTCGACATCGAGGCGGGCGGAAGCGGTTGGTCCGCGTTCTTCTCGAGCAACACCGCGCCAGAGGTCATATCGATGACGATGGCAGCACTGGCTGGCGTTCCCTGACTCTGTGCAAACGCAGATTCTGCGCACAGGGTTGAGAGCAGCAAACCAACGAAAGATGCGAAAAGACGGCCTTTCAGGGCAAGCATCCCGTGCACTCCTGATCTTATGATCACCTGCGGACCGGCGCCGCGTCCTTCAAACCCATACCGCGAATTGTGCGCAGCGCGGCATTGCGTTCTGCCACAGTTTCAAACGGCCCCGCCAGAACCCTGGTCAGTTTTCGCCCCTTCGAGGTAAGGGTTTTCCCAACAGCCGGGAGGTCCTTGGCCTCGATCCGCTTCACGAGCTTCGTCGCGTTGGCCTCGACACCGAAAATGCCCGCCTGAATGAAGGGCAATTTCAGCGTACTGGTCCGCGCTGCGGTCTTCGGCTCTTCCTTGGGTTCGGGCTTTGCTGCCGTTTCGGCTTCCTTTGGTTCATCGGCCGTGACGAACTTGAACTCTGTCTCTTCTTTCGCCGGTTGGTCTGCCTCGGGTTCAGGCTCGGGCTGAGGTTCCGGTACAGAGGGGCGCGGCGTTGGTGTCCTGACGGCAGCTACTGCTTCCGCCTCGGTCTCTGTCTCAGTTGTTTCCGCTGTCTCAGTCGCCGCTGGCTCTGCGGGGCTTTGGGTCGCCTCGGTCTCTGGCTCGGATCCGGTCGGTTCGCTCTGCGCGTCTTGTTCAGCTTCAACCGGTTCCTGGGTCTCGGATTGCGCCACCTGATCCGTCGGCTGCGCGGGTTGCGTGTCACGCTGGACCGGGCTGACCGCGACGATACGCAACTCGGCAGGCGTGCCGACATCCATGCCCAGAAGCTGAGCTGCCTCGGAGGATATCAGGACCGAGGCACCGCCCCCCGACGCGTCACGCTTGAAAAGCGCCCCGTCCACGGCCTGACCATTGTCCTGATTGAAGATCCGGACCCGCCGCGCCGAACTGGCCAGCGGATGTGCCACCCAGACGCCCTGGAGCGTCCGCTTGCCATCCCAAATCGCCAGTCCCGTCGCTTCAAAAATTTCCGGCGCCGGGCGCAGGAAAGGCGATATCGCCTGCGGGCTGCTATCCGTGTTGGCTTGGGCAAGCTGGGTCCCGGTAGCAGCACTCAACCCGGACGATTGCTCGACCGAACGGCTCACCCGTTTCGCCACCTCGGCTCCGACCTCGATCTCGGCACAGGCCGCCAACGGCAAAAGCCCCGCCAGAACCGCCATCGCCAGAACGGCAATGCGTGGCCGGTCGCGCACCTGCGATACCACCATGCTGCTCTCCGCGTCGTCATTCTTTTCGTTGCGCCGACCTTACGGGAGAGCAGAACAAATTGAAAGACTGGGCACACAGCAGAAACTGTGTGGATTGCGCTGGATCCACGGGTCGCGACGGACGAAGCGCATCAGTTCCGCTCATCACGCAGCAATCCAATGCGCACAACCGTCGACCTCAACTGCCGCGCGGTGCCAGGGTAGTATACGGTGCTTGGTAATGATGGGGAAACATCGCGTTCGGCGGTGCAGTGTTCGATCGAGTCGTGATCAAGATCGAGCGCGACGAGGAAAACACAGGCTGATGCGCGCGCCGATCCGAGCGTCTCCAACTTTCAGCTTCCCGCCGTGCGAGATGGCGATCTCTGAGACGATCGCCAGACCAAGACCGCTTCCATCGGACGGGCGGACCTGAGCGAAACGTTCCGTTGCAAACGCCGCATCTTCGGGCGAAAGGCCCTGACCGTCGTCAGTGACCGTCAAAACACTCGAGCCATCAGTACAGCCGACGGATACGACGATCTGCGTCAAACCCGGGCCACCATGCTTCAGTGCGTTGTCGATCAGGTTCTCCAATGCCTCTTCGATCATCATAGCATCGGCGCACAGCGTCACAGCACGATCCGCTGGCCGAAACTCGAGATCAACGTTCTTGGCGAGGACGCGTTCGACATTGCGCATCGCGACATCCCGCGCAACATCGTTCAGGTCGACTGCTGTGCGCGCGTTCTCATTCGTTCCCTTTATCCGCTCCAGAGCGAGCATTTGGGTGGTCAACCGCGCGGTCCGGGCCGCAGCAGCTTTGAGTTCGGACAGCCGGGCCTTGCGCTCGTCCTCAGTCACAGCGGACTCGGTCGCTTCGGCCAAGGCCAACATTCCGGCGACGGGGTTGCGCAATTGGTGTGCCGCGTTCGAAATGAAGACGTCGCGCGCCTGCATTGCATCGCGCACCTGGCCAAACAATGCGTTCAACGTCGAGACAATCCCTTTCACCTCGCTCGGAACCTCGCGCCGGATGTGACTCAGGTCGTCCGAAGACCGGATCGCGATTGCGTTCTCGAGATCCAGCAACGGACGCAGCCCGCGGTTGACGCCGAACCAGATCACCAGCCCGACCGTCAGGATCAGGATACCCAGCAGCACCGCCGACCGCGCCGCCAAGGACCGGGCGAAAGCGCGCCGCTCGTCCTGCCGCTGCCAGACCGTAACCGTCGCCAGACCCAGGAACGGCCCAGAAACGGATTGCTCGACCAGGCGCAGCGCGCGGACGGGTGCCCCATGGTAGAGCGTGTTGTAAAGTTGCGGTGTGTTTTCGGCTTCGGACAACCCAACCGGCGGAACGGGCGGATAGGCATATCCCGTGACATAGGCCCGGTCCGGCCCAGCCACATGGTAGAACACCCGCCCTCCAGCGGCCCGCGCGATCAAATCGCGGGTCGTGATCGACAGAGCGTCACCGCCAGATACCGACACATCGCGCGAGACTGCCAGCGTTGCCGCCAACAGCGAACGGTCAAACAGGTCCTCGGCGGTCACCAGGGCTGTCGCATAGCGCCAGTACCCCAGCACCCCCGAG
>JBHJIZ010000167.1:0-8425 GCA_050043005.1 Paracoccaceae bacterium | reverse complement strand
CCGTTGGAAGAACAAGGCGCTGGGGCCAACGCGCGTGCCGCCCGACGAACAGGGTTTCGCGAACGGGCGCGGTGGCGATCTCTACAAAGCCTATCAGCAACGCCTGCGCACGCTGAATGCCGTCGATTTTGGCGATCTTCTGCTGCACGTGGTCGAGATCTTCAAGAACCCGAGCCATGCGGACATCCTCGCGGACTACCAGTCACGGTTCAAATACATCCTCGTCGACGAGTATCAGGACACCAACGTCGCCCAGTACCTGTTCTTGAAACTGCTTGCGAAGGAACATCGGAACATTTGTTGCGTCGGCGACGACGATCAGTCGATCTATGGCTGGCGCGGTGCCGAGGTCGGCAATATCCTGCGGTTCGAAAAGGACTTCGAAGGCGCGCAGGTCGTTCGGCTGGAGCAGAATTACCGCTCAACTCCGCACATTCTCGCAGCGGCGTCCGGCGTGATCACCGCAAATCAGGACCGTCTGGGCAAGACGCTTTGGACCGAGGAAGCCGATGGCGAAAAGGTCCGGCTGATCGGTCATTGGGATGGCGACGAAGAGGCCCGGTGGATTGCCGAGGAGGTCGAAGCCTTCCAGCTCGGCACTCGCGGACACGACCCGCAAGGGCTCGACAATCAGGCCATACTGGTCCGCGCCAGCTTTCAGATGCGGGCCTTCGAAGACCGCTTCCTGACCATCGGTCTGCCCTATCGGGTGATCGGTGGCCCGCGCTTCTACGCGCGGATGGAGCTCCGCGATGCCATGGCCTATTTCCGCGTCGCCATCTCTCCCGATGACGGATTGGCGTTGGAGCGCGTCATAAACACGCCGAAACGGGGTATCGGCGACAAGGCTCTGCAGACACTCAATTTCATTGCGCGCGAACACGGGATCGGGCTGCTCGATGCCTGCCGGATCGCGGTCGAAGAAGGCGCGCTCTCGAAACGCGCGAACAAAGCGCTGGCGGAACTGATCGCGAATTTCGACCGCTGGCGCGGGATGCTTGCGCCGGAAGGTGCGGCCCATGCCGAGATCGCCGAGATGATCCTGGACGAATCCGGCTATACCGAGATGTGGCTGAACGACAAGTCGCCGGAAGCGCCAGGCCGTCTGGAGAACCTTAAGGAACTGGTTCAAGCGCTTGATGACTTCGAGAACCTGCAAGGTTTTCTGGAACATGTCTCGCTGGTTATGGACAACGAGACTGAAGACGGTGCGCAGAAGATCTCGATCATGACGCTGCACGCCGCCAAGGGCCTGGAGTTCCCGGTGGTCTTCCTGCCGGGCTGGGAGGACGGGCTTTTCCCCTCGCAGCGCTCGATGGACGAGAACGGGCAGAAGGGCGTCGAAGAGGAACGCCGCCTGGCTTATGTCGGCCTGACGCGCGCGATGGAGCACCTGACGGTCACCTTCGCTGCCAACCGGCATATGTATGGTCGTTGGCAAAGCGCGATGCCGAGCCGGTTCATTGATGAACTGCCGCCCGAAAACGTCGAGGTGTTGACCCCACCCGGACTCTATGGCGGATCATACGGCGCCGCGACCACGACGCCACAAGGCTCGACACTCGAAGAGCGCGCCGTCGCCGCCTCGACCTACAACTCACCGGGCTGGAAGCGGATGAACGAAAGGCGCGGGCAGAAGGGCGTGCGCTCTCCGTCCGAGGCCAAGAACCTCGTAATCGACGCCGAGGCGATCAGCGCCTTTGAGATCGGCACTCGCGTTTTCCACCAGAAGTTCGGCTATGGCGAGATTATGGACATCGAGGGCGACAAGATCGCGGTAGAGTTCGACAAAGCAGGTGAAAAGCGTGTCGTCGCATCATACTTGACGCAGGCGGAAACCGCGTCGGTCGACGACGTTCCGTTTTAGAAGGACGCCACGTCTAGAAGGCCGTCGCGTCGCTTCCCTTTATGCCGACTTTACGGCGTCGAAATACGTGATGCTGAGAGACTCGGCTTTAGGAGCTTCAAGCCTCAAAAGATTGCCGCTCGTTTCAATGTCATCACGTGAGCTTCACGGGCCCGGCGACCCAACTGTTGATCTCGGCCAAAGTCTTGAAGACGAGAGTCTCCTTGCTGCCAGTATACCTGCAGACAGATAAGTATCCGCCGCTCGCTGATACTCTCAGATCCACGCCGTCACCATTAGTATTGTCGTAGTAAATCCCGTGCTTTTTGCCAAGCATCGCACGTATGTTGCCGACGTGACTCTTCCAAGTCCCCTGATCGCCAAGGAAGATAACCTTCGTAATCGACGATGGCGCAACCATCGGCAGCAAGGCCGTTGCTCCGAGCATCCCCTGCATCTCCGGGTCCAATTCATCGTCGGCCCCGACACCCATCATCGAGACATGAGCGCCCAGCGCGCGTCCGTCCGCGAGCAGACACCCAATCGCAAGGCAACTGTTAACGTGCGGGAAAACCAAGTCATCTGCCGCTGCAACGTCAACGACGGATTTGTTCGTAGCTGTTTCGAGTGCTCGTTCGACACACTTTACGTCGGCCATACCTGGCACCTCCTAATATCTTGATCAAAAATATATTTTGCGAACCTTTCGGGACGCTCGAAAGTACCTACGAAGATACGCTCTTCGCGGGAATCGTCAATACGGACCTTGGCTGGTCAGGCTCCGACAGGTGCTGTCCCTTGCGGCATCTGCGCATGCGCCGGCTGGTCCTCGGCCTGCTGCGCGACGATCCGGAATGCCTTGGAATTCGGCAGATCGCGCCAGAACGCCAGCCTCGCGTATTTCTCGAACAGATCCGGTGGCAGCACAGTCTCGCGCGGGCGCGGTGCAACGGTCTTGTGAACCCGATGCAATCCATCCAATCCAAGCTGTGCGTCGAACTGCGGGGCGTCGTAATCCACCGAAGAAAAGTCATGCTCGAACCACGGCTCTTCCAGGAACTCATAGATCAGCTTGAAGACTTCTTCCGGCCGGTGCGCGATCAGATCGTATTCGACGATCACGACCCGTTCGGCAAATTCCGAGTAACATGCCTCGCGCAGCGCATGCCACGGAAAGCCGACCAAACGGTTCGCACCCGCCAGTGCCTCGACCCGCGTGTAGACCGTCGAACGCTCGCCGGGATTGTTGAAGAGCCGTGTATGTTCGAACGCATTCTGGCGGAACTGCCGTTCCATCGAGTCCATGATCCAGGCGACGTCGCGCACCAAGCAGATGACTTTCGCCTCCGGAAACACTTGCGTCAGTGCGGGCAGTTGCGCCGTCCACGCACGGTTGGTGTCGAAGATCACTTCGTTCTCGTAGTCGGCATAATAGCTGTCAAACAATCCGCGCAAGAACCGCGCCCGTTGCTCTTGGCTCACCATGGTCGAGAGTTCCGAACCTGCAGAGACCTGGCTGATAATGCCTTCGAACAACCCCGCAATCGGGCTTGACATACCTGCGTGGAACCTCGGGTTCTGGCGAAGGATTCCGGCCGTTAGCGTCGACCCTGCTCGCGGCAAACCGGAAATGAAATGAAACTTGGGAGAGGATGACACGTCGAACTGCCCTGCAAATGCTCAACACCAGATTGAAAAGTATGGGCTCGTGACTCACTCTGTTGCAAGTCCCGTGAGCGCCCCCTTGAACGATCAGGCTCGACGGGCCACGATATTCCCGACCCATAGCGAACAAGGACATTACACGATGGACGTTCAGGCGCGCCTTCAAGAAGCGATAGATCTGCATAAGAACGGCGACCTAGATGCCGCCTATCCGATCTACAAGGATATCTTGAACGAAGAGCCGAACCAGGCTGACGCGTTGCATTTCGCCGGCTTGCTGGCGCACCAGAAGGGCGATGACGAACAAGGCATTGATCTGATCCAGCGCTCGCTGAGAATCTTCCCGGGCAATGCGGGCGCGCACAACAATCTGGGAAACATCTACAAGCGCGCAGGTAAGTCCGACGAGGCGATCGAAAGCTACTCCGCTGCCCTTGGCATCAGCCCCAATCATGCCGATACATGGAACAACTTCGGTGTCTTGTTGCGGACATCGCAGCGCTTCGAGGAGGCTGAAAAAGCGCTGAAGAACGCCACCACCATCGACAAGAAGCACGCTGAAGCCTGGCACAATCTCGGTCTGCTCTATCTGCTGACGGGGCACCTGAAGGCCGCAGGCGATGCATTCGAAGCGTGCCTTGATCTTGGCACCAAGCGGTGGGGGGATCCGGTCTGGCACGCACGGGTTCTGTGCGCGATCGGACGCCGCGACCGGGCGCTGGAACAAATGGAACTGCATCTGCAGAGGCACCCGGACGACCCCGTCGCAAAGCACCAGATCGCTGCGCTTCGGGGTGAAGAGGTCGATCGCGCGTCGGACGGATACGTCAAGAAACACTTCGACAGTTTTGCCGAAAGCTTTGACGAAGTGCTCGCCAATCTGGACTACCGGGCTCCTGAGATCGTTGCTGAAGTCGTCGATCGATTGATGGAAGGCCGCGAGCCAATCGGCGATGTGTTGGATCTGGGATGCGGCACCGGGCTTTGCGGCCCGCTGATCCGCCAGCACTGCAAGGTGCTGACCGGAATGGATCTGTCCGAGGGGATGCTGCGCAAAGCGGCGGAACTAAAGAACGCCGATGGCGGCCGCATCTACGATCACCTCGTTGAAGCAGAATTGGTCACCTTCCTGCGCGAGGCTCCGCGCGACTGCTTCGGCATGGCGACATGCGTCGACACGCTCTGCTATTTCGGCCCACTCGAGGACATGATGCAGGCGCTGACGCCCACCCTGCGTCCGGGTGGGATCATGGTCGCCACCGTAGAGAAATGCGAGGATCTCGACGGGCCCGGCTACCTCATCGACCAGTCCGGGCGCTACAGCCATACCGAACCCTATCTGCGCCAGGCAGCGGCGGGCGCCGGTCTCGATTTTGTCTCGGCCGAGCCGCAGATCCTGCGGAAGGAACTGGGTGCGGACGTCCATGGCTATGTCTTCGTGGTGCAGCGCCCTGCAGGTTGATAGGCGGTTCTTTTTTCAACTTGCCGCGCGGTTGCCCCGTCTTCGCCCTTGCGGCGCCGAAATCGATTGGCCATGGTGTTCGCCTCAAAACCGGGCCGGGTGGGGGCGGCGGTTCGGAAAACCAACAGGGCACCGATCACCAGATGGGGGAGATATCATGGCGGGAGAGAAGGACACCTTCGAGGTCTATAAGGATAAGCGTGGCGAATTCCGTTGGCGGCGTAAAGCACCAAACGGCAAGATCGTCGGAGCCTCGTCAGAAGGTTACAACAAGAAGAAAGATGCCGAGGCGAACATGAACCGCGGCCACAACGAGAAAGACAAATGGGAGTTCTACAAGGACAAGCGTGGTGAATACCGCTGGCGCCGCAAGGCCGTGAACGGGAACATCATCGGCGCTGCGTCCGAGGGATACACGAAGAAGAAAGATGCCGAAGAGAATGCGGCACGTCAGGGCTACAAGGCCTGACCTTCTTTAAGGATGGGCATAATGCCCATCCTACTCGCAGCCTACCCAGCCATCACAGGGACGATTGACCTCTCCGCATCTGCGGCAGAGCGTACAGTAATTGTTCTGTGCCGGAGGGGAACGCATGTCTGACTACACGGTCGCCGATCTCGTTGCCGAGTTTCTGGACAGGATCGGCGTGGATACCGCCTTCGGCATTATTTCGGTTCATAACATCCCGATGATGGATGCGATCCGGGCGCGCAACCGGATCCGGATGATCCCGTCGCGCGGCGAGGCCGGCGGTGCGCACATGGCGGACGGCTACGCGCGTGTCACCGGTAGAATGGGCGTGCTGATCACGTCCACCGGACCCGGGGCTGCCAATGCCGTTGGCGGCCTCGTCGAAGCACGCTTTGCATCGACGCCAGTGTTGCACATCACAGGACAAAGCAGAACGCCTCACCTGGGGCGCGGGATGGGTACGACCCATGATGTCGACGACCAACTCGGGATGCTGGCGGCGTCGGGCAAGGCTGCCTTCCGCGTGCCGTCAGCCGCAGAGGCGCTCGGCACACTCACACGTGCGGCGACTGCTGCGCAAACCACGCCCTCTGGACCTGTCAGCGTCGAGATCCCGATTGACCTTCAACGCACATCGATTCAGCGGCCCGAAGCGTTGGATCACCTGATGCTGCCATTGCCAGATCTTCCGAAGACGCCCGAAAGCGTCCTCGATGCGCTCGCCGATCGCGTTCGTGCGTCGCGCCGCCCGATGCTGTGGGTCGGGAACGGCGCGGGTGGCGCGAGTGCTCAGATCTCCCGGCTGCTCGACCTAGGCTTCGGCATGGTGTGTTCCTGGAACGGCCGGGGCGTGGTCTCGGAGGATCACCCGATGAACCTCGGTGGCCTGAACGGCGGCGGTGTGCCGATGATCGAGGAATTCTATGCGGGCTGCGATCTGATACTGGTATGCGGCTCGCGTCTGCGCGGGCACGAGACAATCGACTTCTCGCTCAAACTCCCGAAACCGTTGATCCAGATTGACGTCGATCCGGCAGCAGACGGGCGGACCTATCCAAATGATCAATTCATCCTTGGCGACGTAGCGCAGGTTCTGGCTGGACTCGCTGACCGGCTGGGGGATTGGAAATCGGAACCTGCATTCGCGGATGACTTCGCCGCAATGAAATCGGGTGCGCGCAAAGCCTTCGCGGCCACGCTAGGTCCCTACCAAACGTTCTCCGAACAACTCCGCGCCGCGCTGCCGCAGGACACGGTCTTCGCGCGCGACGTTACGATCAACCACTCGACCTGGGGCAACCGGCTGTTCCCGCTGCATGATGCTCGCAGCAACATCTACCCCGTCGGTGCCGGGATCGGACAGGGCCTGAGCCTGGCAATCGGGGCGGCGATCGGGGCCGAGCAGACATCTTCAGGCCGCAGAACGCTCTGCATGACCGGCGATGGCGGCTTCATGCTGAACCTTGGCGAGCTTTGGACCGCCGTGCAAGAGCATCCCAACCTCGTCATCATGGTCATGAACGATGCGGGGTACGGTGTGATCCGCCACATCCAGGATGCAACGGGGGCGGGTCGCGCATTCGAGACGCTGACCCTGCCGAACCTCGCCGATCTCGCCACAACGGCGGGACTGCCATTCTACCGGATTGCAGATGTCGAAACCTTCGGACCAACCGTGGCGGAAGCCATCTCTCGCAACGGCCCGGTCTTGGTCGAGGTTGATATGACCGCGATTGGACCACATCCGCCCTATTTCCCATACGGACCCAAAGCGGTTCCCGTGGACTGACCGCATGATCGAAGCATTTCTGCCATTCGAGGTTGGCCCGCTCACGGCCCTCGCATTGCTTGGGGTCAGCTTCCTCGGGTCGTTCATTACGGCTGCCTTTGGCATCGGCGGCGGCGTCGTGGTGCTCGCTGTCTTCGCGAGCCTCCTCGCACCCGCCGCGTTGATCCCGGTGCACGGGGTCGTCCAAGTCGGGTCCAATGCCGGGCGAGCACTGATCATGCGTGATCACATCGACTGGCCGATCTGGACCGTGTTCGTGATTGGAACCGCGGTCGGCGTGGCGATCGGCGGGTTGGTCGTGGTCGACCTTCCGCCCCATCTCATCCAGATCGCAGTCGGATGCTTTATCCTCTGGACGCTCGTCGCGAAGCCTCCAGCCTTTATCCGGAAATCAGCATGGCTGGCCGGTGGTGTATCCTCGTTCCTCACAATGTTCTTCGGTGCGACGGGTCCGTTCGTGTCTGCCTATCTCAAGACCCGGCAATACGACCGAATGGGACAGGTCGCGATGCAGGGCGCTTGCATGACCGTGCAGCATGGTTTGAAAGTTATCGCCTTTGGTCTTCTCGGCTTCGCCTTCGGACCTTATATCGTGCTCATCGTCGGCATGATCGCGTTCGGCTTCGTCGGGACGATCGTGGGCCGCAAGGTCCTCATGAAGATCGACGAGAAACGCTTCAAATTCGCACTCAACACGATGCTGGTCCTGCTTTCCCTCAGGCTGATCTGGGCCGGCGCCTCTACCTACCTGTAGGTCGTCGCCTTCGACGCACCTACCTATCGACAGGGAGAACTCCCATGACAGACCTTTCTGGAAAATCTGCCGTTGTCACTGGCGCCAGCCGTGGCATCGGCGCCGAGACCGCCAAAGTGCTCGCCAAGGCCGGTGCCTCGGTCGTCCTCGCTGCCCGTACGGCGCCGCAGATCGAGGCCCTTGCCACAGAGATCACGAACGCAGGCGGCACAGCGCGCGCCGTCGCGTGCGACGTCTCGGACTACGCCGAGTTCGGAAAAGCGATTGCCGCAGCACAGGATATGACCAACTCGCTGGACGTGCTGGTCAACAACGCTGGCGTGATCGACCCGATCGGGCATCTCGCGGACACAGATCCAGAGGAATGGACGCGCGCGGCAACCATCAACTACTTCTCGGTCTACAATGGGTTGCGCCACGCACTCCCGATCATGAAA
>JBHJIZ010000166.1:0-6349 GCA_050043005.1 Paracoccaceae bacterium | reverse complement strand
CCGACCGGGCAGGCCGCCTCGGGCAGATCGATCGACAGGCGCCGCAACATGCCCATCAGAGCGGCCTGTTCTTCGGCGCTACGGACCGCGCATTGTTCGACACGAATACCGGCGCCTGCATCCTTGTTGGCCGCAAAGGTGAACGGTGCCACGACCACTGCCGGGATGCGCAGCCGCATGATCACGGCAACGCTGCCGCCAGCGGCTTCCAGCAACCGGCGCGTGATCTCGTCCCGTTCGGCCTCGTCCTGCGCCTGCGCATCCAGCGTGACCTGTCCCGGCTCGACAACGACGAAGGCGTTCGGCAGGGCCGTCGCCGCAAGGCTTGCCACATCGATCTCAGGTCCCCAACTGCGCGGAGGCCGAGCTGCCTGGATGCCCGTCAGATCCTGGATCGCCAGATCGCCCCCGTTGCGCACCAGCATGCGGTTCAACCGTTCCCGCATCTCGCGGCTGGCGGTCTGGCCGATCAGCGTAATCCCGCGCGCATCGCGGTGCAGCTCGATCCGGACCGGATCCCTCTTTTCCGGTGGCGCAAGCGTCGCCGTCGACAGATTGGTGACACGCGCCATTGCAGCCGTGGCCTGTGCGGACTCAACGGCTAGTTCCTGCGCGGACACATCCGGTGCATGGCCATGCAGTTCCAGCTTCAGACCGTCCGCACGGATGTCCGCCCAGTCGAATCCCAGAACGTCCAGGCCGTTTTCGACGCGCTGAACCATCATCTGCTCATAGGCAGCGGCACCCCGACGGCCGAGGTCCCAACAGATCAACGCCGTGGCCAGGATCAGAAGGCCAAAAAGCCCGTATCGCATCGCTTTGGACACCACAGTCCTTTAGTTTCCAGCAAGCGCGATGGATGGCAGAACGGACGATCCGACGCAAGCACAGGCGCGGCCGCTGATGTACATAGGCCGAGCCAATCCGTAGAGGGGTAAAGATGACGATTGTGACCGGATATCCGAACCTTACCGACAAGGGCCGGATCATCGCCCATCGCGGGGCGAGCCAGGCAGCACCGGAAAACACGCTGGCAGCGTTTCGGATGGCACAAGAGCAGGGCATCAACTGGATCGAATTCGATGTCTCGCTTTTGGGCGACGGCACGCCGGTTATCCACCATGATGACACACTTGACCGGTGCACGTCCGCGAGCGGTCCGCTCAGCGCCATCGGTGCCGCCGATCTGCCAGACCTCAGCGCCGGGGTGACCCATGGCGAGGCGTTTGCGCACGCGCCGCTGCCAACGCTTGACGCAGCGCTCGATCTGCTGGGCGATGCCGGAATGTTCGCCAATCTCGAGATGAAGCCGCATGACCAGCCCCGTGGACGCATCGCCTCCGTTGTGCGCGATGCGCTTCAGACGCGCGACTGGATCAAGGACCGGATCATCGTGTCGAGTTTCGACCACGACGAACTGGCGGAGCTGCGCGAGTCGATGCCAGATCTCGCGCTCGCCGGATTGTGGACAGAGCCCGAAGACGGCTGGCGCAAACGGCTGACCGAGTTGCGCGCCGCCGCACTGCATCTTCACTACACCCATCTCAGCCAGAGCCTGTTGAACGAGGCAACATCTTACGGGTTCGACGTGCGCGTCTTCACCGTCAATGATCTGCGCGTGATGAAGCCTTTCCGCGACCTGGGTCTGACAAGCATTGTGACCGACGACCCGCCGCTGTTCCTCGACGATGCCGACTGGGCCACGTGGGCGAAACACGGTTCGCAGTAGTACCTTGGATCTTAACCAAGTTTTAGAGACTGCACGCTAGAAGAGCGCCTGCAATTGCAGCGCTTCGGGTTCGGGGCGCAAACTCGCGAGAGCTGGATACGGTCCATGGTCGGGAGAACCCCACCAGCGTGTCCGGCGTCCCTCGAAAAGGGGACACGTATAAAGCAGCGTTCCTGGTGGCTGGCCAGTCACCGCTTATCCGCACTGGATAAGCGATCGCACCTACGGCGGAGTTCGATCGCCGTATCAAGACCATGCGGATGCAGACGCCGCGGTCATACACCCCGAGACATCGCCGAAACGCGCAGATCCCGAACTAGGGGCCTGGGCCGGTCTGGCATGTCTGAGATTCCACTAGAAGAGTGCAGCCTGCAGATCACGCGCGCCGCCGCGCAGGGTTTCGAGATGGTCCAGCAAGGACTCGGGGCTGAGCCGGATCAGAGGCCCGTGGAACGCCAGGGACGCAACGTACCGCCCATCGGGCGCTGTGACCGGAACCGACAGCGCGATCATGCCCTCCATCAGTTCTTCGTTGTCGATGGCAAAGCCACGCCGGGCGATCTCGGCCGTCTCAGTCAGAAGTGCGTCCGGATCGGTCAGGGTCCGGCTGGTCAGCCGCTCGAGCCGCAGGCTGGACACAGTCTTGCGGCGCTGGCGCAAGGACAGGCTGGCGAGCCAGGTCTTGCCGCTCGCGGTGCAATGGAACGGCACATGCGTTCCGATCGGAAGCTGGATGCGGAAGGCCCAAGCCGTCTCGACCCGGTCGACATAGATCATCCCTGATTCGCCCGGCGCCGCGAAGTTCACCGTCTCGCCGACAGTTGCCGAAATCCTCTCCAGGATCGCCCGCCGCGCGGCGACAGGGGCCGAGTGATGAAGCAGGTTACCGGACATGCGACGCGCCCTTCGGCCTGCCCGCACACCGCGGCCGCCTTCGGCGCGCATCAGGAAGCCTTCTTCCAGCAAAACACTGCACAGCCGATGGATCGTCTGCTTGGGAAGTCCGACTAAGCGTCCGATTTCGGCGGGTGTCAGTGGCCGTTCGGCGGCGCCTACCGCTTCGAGAATCAAAAGGGTGCGCAGGTTGGTTGGAATGCGCGCGTCATCGGACTTGACGGCATCACCTGCGACAATCGCTGCATCTTCGCTTGCCATCCCGGCAGTATCGTGCTGTAGTCCTAAAAAACAAGACGAAAAGTCTCAATTTTTGACTTTTCTGCACAGGGAGGCGTTCCGAAGAGCGCATGGAATTCGACTACGTCATTGTTGGCGCGGGATCGGCGGGCTGTGTGCTCGCCAATCGGCTATCTGCGGACGGCAAGGCAACGGTGGCTGTGGTTGAAGCCGGTGGGCGCGACAGCTCGCCCTGGATCCACATCCCGGTTGGATACTTCAAGACGATGGGCAATCCGAACACCGACTGGTGTTTCGAGACCGAGCCTGACCCAGGTCTGAACGGACGGTCGATCAAGTGGCCGCGCGGCAAGACGCTGGGCGGGTCAAGCTCGATCAACGGATTGCTGTACGTGCGCGGTCAGGCGCAGGACTATGACGGTTGGCGTCAGCTCGGCAATACCGGCTGGGGCTGGGAAGACGTGATGCCGCTGTTTCGGCGGTCAGAGACCTGGGAGATGAACGGTTCTGGGCTGAGGGGCTCGGACGGGCCGCTGGCCGTGTCACCGACACGGTTGGCGCGCCCAGAGATTGACGCGTGGATCGAAGCGGCCGAGGCGGCGGGCTATCGACGCACTCCGGATTACAACGGTGAAGATCAGGAGGGCGTGGCGCTCTACCAGTTGACGGCGAGCAAGGGCCGGCGTTGTTCCTCGGCGGTCGCCTATCTGCATCCGGCGGCGAAGCGCCCGAACCTGACGGTTATCGTAAAGCACCAGACACGGCGGGTGCTGTTCCGCGATGGACGGGCCGTCGGGATCGAAACCGAAGGACCTGGCGGTGTGCGCCCGATCATGGCGCGGCGCGAGGTGATATTGTCGGCGGGCGCGATCGGCTCGCCACAGATCCTGATGCATTCCGGGATCGGCCCGGGAGAGCACTTGCAGCAGTTCGGCATCGATGTCGTCCGCGATGTGCCCGGCGTCGGCAAGAACCTGCAAGACCATCTCCAGGCACGCCCCGTCTACAAATGCCGGACACGCACGATCAACTCCGAGTCGCGATCGCTCTTCCGCAAGGTTCTGATGGCGGCTGAATACGCGCTCTGGCGCACCGGACCGATGACGATGGCCGCCAGCCTGGGTGCGGGGTTCCTCAAGACCAGGCCAGAGCTCGAGACGCCCGACATCCAGTTCCACATCCAGCCCTTCAGCGCCGACAATCCAGCAGATGGACCGCACCCGTTCGACGCCTTCACGGCCTCGGTCCTGCAACTGCGCCCGGAAAGTGCGGGTCATCTGGAGTTACAATCGCCGGATCCGCTTGCGGCCCCGGCCATTCATCCAAACTATCTCGCCACCAAGACCGATTGCGATACGCTGGTCGAAGGCATTCGCATCACGCGCCGGATCTCGTCCTGCAAGCCGCTGAGCGATATGATCACCGAAGAACATGCGCCGGGCCCGGGGATCGGCGACGAGTACGACGAAATCCTGAACTGGGCGCGCGATACATCCGTGACGATCTATCACCCGACGGGCACGTGCAAGATGGGAACGGATACCGATACGGCCGCTGTCGTCGATCCGCGTCTGCGCGTACGCGGAGTCGAAGGTTTGCGCGTTGCCGATGCTTCGATCATGCCGCTGATCGTCTCGGGCAATACGAATGCGCCAGCAATCATGATCGGCGAAAAGGCGTCAGACCTGGTGCGCGAAGATGCGCAGGCCGCAGCATGAATTCGAACCGGCAGAGCTTTCCCGTTGCGCCCGATGCAGAGGGATGGCCTTGTGACCGGCAAGATACCGAGATCCGCACGAAGCGGGCAACAAGACTGAAATCGAAATGCCAAGGGAGGATATCATGGCGTTCTGGAAGACCATCGTAACGGGTGCCGCGGTCGCGGCGCTGACGGCCGGATCGGCGTTTGCCGAGACCGTCATCCGCGTACAGTCGGTGATCCCGGCCAAGGCGGACGAAGTTCACATGCTGAACGATTTCGCGGCTGACGTCGCCGCACTGACCAACGGATCGTTGAAGATCGAGGTTCTGCCCGCCGGTGCGGTTGTTGGCGTGAAGGAAACGCTGGATGCCGTGGACAGCGGACTGATCGAAGGCGGCTTCGCCTGGACGCACTACTGGTCGGGCAAGCACCCGGCGGCCATGCTGTTCGGCTCGCCCGTTGCCGGTGCCGGTGTCGGCATCGATAACATCGCCTTCCTGAGCTGGTTCCAGTACGGCGGCGGCAAGGAGCTTTACGACGAGCTCTGGAAAGAAATGGGGATGAACGTCAAGGGCTTCATGCTTCAGCCGGTCGGACCGGAAGCGCTGGGATGGTTCTCCGAGCCGATCACCAGCATGGACGACTTCCGCAAGTACCGCTTCCGCACGCCTCCGGGCATTCCGGGCCAGACCTACAAGGACATCGGCGTCGCGTCGGTCGCCATGGGCGGCGGTGACATCCTGCCAGCTCTCGAGAAGGGCACGATCGACGCGGCCGAGTGGTGCTGCCCGAAGCCGGACAGCGTCTTCGGCTTCCAGAAGGTCCTGAAGCACTACTACCTTCAGGGTCTGCACCAGGTGGTTGTGAACGCCGACATGTACATCAACGCCGATGTCTATGAGGGCCTGACCGATCTGGAAAAGAAAGCCTTGGAGGTCGCTGCGAACGCGTCGTTGTCGAAAGCCATGTCGTACCGGATCATCGAGAACGGCAAGGCGCTGAAGGACCTGACCGAGAACCACGGCGTCATCCTGCATGACACTCCGGCGGACTACTTCCCTGCCTACATGAACGCGGCGAAGGCATCGCTCGAGAAGAATGCGGCTGAGAATCCGTTCTTCGCCAAGGTCTGGCAGTCACAGAAGGACTTTGCCGCGATCGCCGTTCCGTTCTGGGCAGGTGCCCAGGCGTCCAACGCCGCACTCGGCAAGGCATTCGCCGACAGCGTCAAGTAAGGCGCATGAAGCTGACACAGCTTCCAGGAGACTACGCGGTGGCCCGTTCGGGCCCCGCTACTCCCGTTCCGGAGGGATTTCTTTCCGGGACGGGATTTCTGACGATCAGCCGGACAGATGAAGAACTGTCCCTGGTCGGGCCGACCGATGCGGTCACCGAACATCGACGGCTTTTGGACAAGATCGAGTCGGGCTGGACCACCTTCAAGGTCCAGGGCCCGTTCGCCTTTGACGAGACCGGCATTGTCGCAGCGCTTTCGCGCGCCCTTGCCGAGGCAGAGATCGGGATCTTCGTCATCTCGACCTACGACACGGACTACATCCTGGTAAAAAAGGAAAATGCGCAAGCAGCGACACGGGCCTGGCGTGCGGACGGACACGCCATCACCGTGTTTGAGAGGGATTGACCGGATTTTGCGGCCACTCGTTCTGCGCGCCTGCGGCACGCAGAACTCGGGATACGCTCCGGCCCGGCCCCCCCCCCCCCCCCCCCCGGGCGGGCGCGGCGGGCGGGGGGGGGGGGGGGGGGGGGGGGGGGGGGGGGGGGGG
>JBHJIZ010000165.1:0-8004 GCA_050043005.1 Paracoccaceae bacterium | reverse complement strand
GGCTGTCGATGGAGAGTTGGTAGCGGCCCGAGCCTGCGGTCGTCTCACCGTTGAAGTCCGGAGTGTGCGGCAGGCCCCATGCCTCGGCGGATGCGAGCCACGCAGCACAGGCCGGGTTGTCATCGCGCAACTCGCTGACCTGCAGTTCGCCCAAAGCACCGCGCCATTGACTCTCGCCGCCTTGATAGCACTCCAATTTGCGAAAATGCGGAAGAACGTCCCGCCATCCCCAGCCGTCTGCGCCGAGGGCCTCCCAATCGTCGAAGTCCTGATGCTGACCCCGGATGAAGATCAGCCCGTTGATCGAGGACGACCCGCCGATCATCCGCCCACGGGGCCAGGGGACCGAACGACCCGCCGTGCCGTCGGACGGCTCTGTCGCAAATGTTCGGGACATCTTCGGATCGTAAACGGCCTTGTAATATCCAACCGGGATCCGCGACCAGAAGCGCCGGTCATGCCCGCCTTGCTCCAGCAAAAGTACCTTGTTGGCCGGATCCGCCGAAAGCCGGTTGGCCAAAACGCACCCCGCCGAGCCAGCGCCGCAGATGATGTAGTCAAAGGTCTCGGCCATGCGGTCCTCCCTGCCCTGCACACCGTTCCCTGCACTGCGCGCGCCGTCAATCCGGCAGTATGATTTCTCACCCGGCACCGCTATCTGATGCGCAGAAGGAGCACGGATGGCGACCAAGGCAACAGATCTGATCGAACCGCGCGCGGGCGGATTGTGGTGCGAACGCGGCGGGTTCTTCGTCGACCCGGGTCAGGCCGTAAACAAAGCAATCGTCACACATGCACATGCCGATCATTGCTGCCCCGGGCACAATGCGCTGCTGGCAAGCCCGGAGACGGCGCGGATCGCCGAAGCGCGATACGGCAAGTCCGCGTTCCAGCGTATCGAGGTGTTGGACTACCGCACGCCGCGACGCGTCGGCGATGTCACCGTGACGCTTGTGCCCGCCGGGCATGTCCTGGGGTCGGCTCAGGTGGTCATTGAAGCAGATGGCGTGCGAGCTGTGGTCTCGGGCGATTACAAGTGCCGCGCCGATCCGACCTGCCGACCGTTCGAACTGGTGGAATGCGATCTGTTCGTGACAGAGGCGACATTTGGCCTGCCGGTGTTCATCCACCCACCGGTCGAGGACGAAATCGAACGGCTGTTAACGTCGGTCGAGCGGAACCCGGACCGGACCCATGCCGTTGGCGCTTATGCACTGGGCAAGGCTCAGAGGCTTATCGCTGAATTGCGCAAGGCCGGTTGGGACAGACCAATCTGGCTGCATGGGGCGCTGGTCGGGCTGTGCAACGTGTACGAGGAACTCGGCGTCGCCCTTGGCCCTTTGGAAAGTGCAACGGCGGCGAAATCCGACGAGATGCGCGGGCAGATCGTGCTCGCTCCGCCAGGCGCAATGGCCGATCGCTGGGCGCGAAGGCTGCCCGATATGTTGCCTGTTGCGGCCTCTGGCTGGATGCGGGTCCGCCAGCGTGCCAAACAACGCGGTGCCGAACTTGCGCTGGTGATCTCGGATCATTGCGACTGGCCCGAGCTTTGCCAGACGATTCAGGAAACAAACGCCGAGGAGATCTGGGTCACCCACGGCGCTGAAGACGCGCTGATTCACTGGTGCGGCACGCAGGGGATCAAAGCCCGTGCACTAAGGCTGGTTGGTCGCAGCGAAGACCAGCAATAGGGTTTAATCGTCGCCGAAACCGCGCCGGTTGTTTCGATGCTGTTCGAAGAGGCCCAAACATGCCGCCATCTCAGCTTGATCGGCCCCGTGCGATCTGTCGGTTCACAGGTGTTGATGCCGCCATACTCGACGTCGCCTGCCACCCGGTCCAATGCACCGGTGTCGAGAAGCTCCCGTTCGTCCGAAGACGCGCGGGCAATGATATCCTGATCAATCGTGAGAGGTCTCCATCGTTGCGTCCCGGCTGTTTTGCCGTTCTGATCGGATGGTGTCTGTAACGGCTACCACTTATCGATACGACAGTATTCACCCACGCGGGAGAACAGCGATGCGCGAGATACCAGTCATCGACGTTTCGGATCTGGATAAAGGATCGATCCAGCTGCACGACGATATCTTGCGCGCATACTCCGGCGCGGGCTTTGCCTATATCGCGGGTCACGGGGTTCCTCAGGACCTTGTCGCGGGTGTGTTCGAAGCCTCGCGGCGCTTCCATGCTCTGCCAAACGCCGACAAGATGGCGGTTGCGCTGGATCGGAACCATCGCGGTTTCATCCCGATCGACACCTCGACCGACCGCACTTCGACCCTGGCCGACGTGACGAAACCGAACCAGTCGGAAAGCTTCATGATGATGCGTGACGCCGGTCCGGGTGATCCTGACGTGCAGGCGGGTGTCTTCCTCGCCGGAGCCAATCAGTGGCCCGAGCTTGACGGGTTTCGCGAGGCCGTTACCGCATATCACGATGCCCTGACAGCGTTCTCGAGAAGAATGGTCGACGCAATGCTGCACGCCGCAGGGGCTGCGCCTGACGAGGCGGCGCCAGTTTTCGAACGCCCAACCACCTGGCTGCGACTGCTTCACTATCCGCCGTGCGCTTCGGCGTCCGACGACGTGTACGGCTCGGCCCCACACACCGATTTCGGAGCAATCACGGTGCTCGCTCAGGACCAGGTCGGGGGCCTCCAGGTGATGACGCCGGATGGCGACTGGATCGACGCGCCGCCAATCCCGGGCACGTTCGTGCTGAACGTCGGCGACATGCTGCACCGGATGACGCACGGTGCGCTGAAGTCAACGCCGCACCGCGTGATCAATCGCACTGGACGGGAGCGATACTCCTGCCCGTTCTTCTTCGATCCCTCCGCAGCGCAGACTGTCCGTTCGCTGGATAGCGTGCCCGAGCGGCTTCGTCGCAAGACGTTCGAACCAATCCACTTTGGCGACTTCCTGCGTTCAGAACTCGGCGCGAGCTACGACCAGCACTCGGACCTACAGACGGCTACTTGACGGTCAGGCCTTTTGGTGCGTCGCGACGTGCATCGGTTGGCTCAATCGGGAGCGTCTGAAATTGGACGCGACCTGCCGCAGGGGTCTCGCAGGTATTGTCGCCCGCATACGGTTCACAGGAGTTGTGCCCACCGTACGCGCCCGCGCTGAACGCATCGAGTTCTTCCGAACTCAGAACATCGGGCCCGTCGGGCGCAGCCACAGCGACAATGTCGGTCTCTCTGGTCATTTTTAGATACCTTTTGTTTGTGCTGACCAGTCCCGGCGGCTGGAACGTCGCTGGATCACGCATTCGTTGCCGTTCAGGATTTGGCGAAGCCGTCGACGCGATCGAAATTGTCCACGGTCTTGTCGTAGGTGTTTTCGATCTTGGTATAGGCGAAGCTGACCGTAGGTGTCGGCGTCGGCGTCACAGGCTCACACGTGTTTGTGCCGCCGTACTGAACGCCGCCCGTCGCGGCGTCGAGCGGTGCTGTATCCAGTAGCTCGGGGGCATCGTCTTCAACCACGGCGATGATTTCTGGTGAGTTGGTCACGTCATCCTCCATCCTGTCTGGCCCGAAGTGTGCGCCGTGACACGCGCCCGGTCTGTAGCGGATGCTACAGATCGCACCTGCCCGTTCTGGACTCGCGTCTGCCGCCACCGCTATAGCTTCCACAGACAGGGGACCGGATGGCCGACGATTCACAAACTGCGACTGAACCCGCCGCCTATCAGGTGCTGGCACGCAAGTACCGGCCCGGTCACTTCCGCGATCTGATCGGACAGGAGGCGATGGTCCAGGTCCTGACCAATGCCTTCGCCTATGACCGCATTGCTCATGCCTTCATCATGACGGGTGTGCGTGGGGTCGGTAAGACGACTACGGCCCGGATCATCGCCAAGGGTCTGAACTGTCAACGCGATGACAGACCGACAATCGATCCCTGCGGCGTGTGCGAGGCGTGTATATCGATTGCCGAAGGCCGCCATGTCGACGTGCTGGAGATGGATGCAGCCTCGAACACAGGCGTCGGCGATGTCCGCGAGATCATCGATTCGGTGCGCTACCGGGCGGCCTCGGCCCGCTACAAAGTCTACATCATCGACGAGGTTCACATGCTGTCGAACAGCGCTTTCAATGCGCTGCTGAAGACGCTGGAGGAACCGCCCGAGCACGTGAAGTTCATCTTCGCGACGACCGAGATCCGCAAGGTGCCCGTCACGGTCCTGTCCCGCTGCCAGCGGTTTGATCTGCGCCGGATCGAGCCCGAGGTGATGATGGATCATTTGCGCGGGATCGCGGGCAAGGAAGGTGCGTCCCTGTCGGACGAAGCGCTGGCTCTGGTGACGCGCGCGGCGGAGGGGTCGGTGCGCGATGCGCTGTCGCTGTTGGACCAGGCAATCGCCCACGGTCAGGAAGGCGAGATCAGTGCCGATCAGGTCCGGTCGATGCTGGGGCTCGCCGACCGAGGCCGGGTGATCGATCTGTTCGAAGCGATCATGAGGGGCGATGCCAGCGGTGCGCTCGAGGAATTGGGTCAGCAGTACTCTGACGGCGCCGCTCCCGGTGTTGTCCTGCGCGATCTGGCCGAGTTGACGCACTGGATCTCGGTCCTGAAGGTCAATCCGGCCACCGCCGACGACCCGACTGTGGCTGCGTCCGAGCGAGACCGGGGCCGTGATCTGGCAGCGCGCCTGCCGATGCGCGCATTGACCCGATCCTGGCAGATGCTGTTGAAAGCGCTGGACGAATTGGCCCTGGCTCCAAACGCCATGATGGCCGCTGAGATGGCAGTGATCCGCCTGACACATGTGGCTGATCTTCCACCGCCGGAGGAATTGGTCCGCAAGCTGACCGAAGGCGGGACCGTATCCCTGCCCGGGCCTGCACCAACTGGTGGAGGGTCTCGTGGCGGACCGGCAGCGCAACTGGCGGTACACGCGAACCCGGCGCCCGCCCCTTCGGCGACGCCTTCGGAAGCGCCGTCCGCCCTGGCCGCATTCGCGACGCTCGAGGACGCAATGGCCGCCATAAAGCCGATTGATTTCAAGCTCTTCGACGATTGCGAGGCGTTCCTTCGGTTGGTCAGCTACAAGCCCGGCATGATCGAGTTCAACCCCGCCCCCGGGGCGCCAGGCGATCTGGCCGGACGGATCCAACAGGTGCTCTCTGCCACGACGGGTGCGCGCTGGTCGATCCTGATTTCGGATCAAGCTGGCGCGTCCACCGCCCGGGAGACAGCGGCGCGCGAGGCTGATGCCGTCAAGAACGAGGTTCGCAATCATCCGTTGGTGGCCGCAGCGCTCGCGATCTTTGATGTGCCGGACGCAGAAATAGACCGTGCGCTGAGCGTGAAACCTCTGCGCGAGGCGGAACCGGCCGATGAATTTCTTGCACCCGTACCGGAAGACGACGATACCGGGATCGAGATCGAAGGCGATCTGGTCGATGGCGACGATCCGTTCGAGGAGGACTACTGATGCTCAAGGGATTGGGTGACATGGGCAAGCTGATGAAGCAGGCTCAGGAAATGCAGGCCAAGATGGCCGAAGCCACTGAAAAGATGGCGGAATTGACTGCCGAAGGCTCTGCCGGTGCAGGCATGGTCAAGGCCGTGGCCAGCGGCCAGGGCGAGGTCAAGTCGCTGACCGTGGATCCGTCGCTGCTGGAGAGCGCCGAGGACAAGGAAGTGCTGGAGGACCTCATCGTCGCTGCGGTCAACGACGCCATCAAGCAGGCGCGCGAAGCCGGACAGGCCGAGATGGCCAAGGTGACCGAGGGCCTGCCGCTGCCGCCGGGCATGAAGCTGCCCTTCGGCTAACCCTCTGGAATTTCGAGAAGATGTCCGGCGCCCCCGAGGTCGAGCGGCTGATCGATCTGATGGCTAAGCTGCCGGGGCTGGGGCCACGCTCGGCGCGTCGGGCGGTGCTGCATCTGGTCAAACGCAAAGAGCGGTTGCTGGCGCCATTGGCGGCTTCGATGGACGAGGTCGTCCGTACGATCCGAACCTGTCGCATCTGTGAAAACGTAACGACGTCAGAGACTTGCGAGATCTGCGAGGATCCTCGCCGAGCGAACGGGCTGATCGCCGTGGTTCAGGACGTGGCCGATCTGTGGGCGATGGAGCGGGCCGCCGTGTTCCGGGGCCGCTATCACGTCCTCGGCGGCTTGTTGTCTGCACTGGATGGCATCACACCCGAAACTCTGCGTTTGCCGGAGCTTGCCGCCCGGGTACGGCAGGACGAAATTTCCGAGGTTATTCTGGCCCTTAGCGCCACAATCGACGGGCAGACGACAGCCCACGTGGTTGCGGAGTATCTGGACGGAACGGGCTGTGCCGTCACCTCGCTGGCCAAGGGCGTGCCAATTGGCGGCGAGCTGGACTACCTGGACGACGGCACAATCTCGGCCGCGTTGACGGCGCGCAAGGCGCTGTGAACAAGATGTGCAAAGCTGTGTCAGGGACGTGGGTAAAAGGCTGTGCGCGAGGTGGACAAAGTCCGTACGCGAAGTGCTGCGTTCAAGGCGAACAAAAAGCTGTGCGTGAGGCCACTGGACGCGGGCGTACGGGTCGGGGTGTCCGTGACTTTGCCGATGAAGATCTTCACGCAATTTGTCATTAACCGGATTTGAGTGGCTCCAAAGTCGCTCGCCAGTCGCTAATTAGCGGAGCAGAAAAGCGTCGTTCGCGGCACACATCCTGGCGCTCGGAAGATGCTTGCCAGGCGCCACCATTTCAATGTCGTGATGCTGACGCATCGGAGACAACGCTTCGTCTTACCGGCCCACATCCCCCATCAAGATTACCGGAAGGTCGAGGCGTGTGGCGTAGTCAGGACGCGCCTCTCCCGCGACGCGAAGAAGCGGTTCGGCACACCGTCCCTGCAAATTCCGCGTGAGAGGATCGAGATGAGGCTAATTTGTCCAGCCGTGGCCGGTTACCGCCGCTGCGGAACATAAGGTGACCTGCTCGGTGGGCAGAACGCCACCCCATGGCAGTTACGGATGCTGGCGCGTGGCGGGTGGACTCAGCATCAGGCGTAGGGGTTCTTGCCCTTGCGCAACATCAGGCGGATCGGCGTGCCGGGTAGGCCAAAGTCGGCGCGCAGGCCGTTCACCAGATAGCGCGTGTAGCTGTCCGGCACGTCGTCGGCGCGTTGGCACATGACGACGAAGCTGGGCGGACGAGCCTTGACCTGGGTCATGTACCGCATCTTGATGCGGCGCCCTCCCGGGGCTGGTGGGGGATGTGACTGGGTCGCGGCGAGAAGCCAGTTATTGAGCTTGGACGTCGAGATACGCGTGTTCCAGATGCGGTGAGCCTGGGTGATCGCGTCGGCTAGTTTGTCGAGCCCGCGCCCCGTCAACGCCGAGATCTGAACCAGCGGCGCGCCTTTCAGTTGCGGCAGCAGGCGGGTCAGTTCCTCGCGCAGTTCGCGGATCTTGGCGTTCTTATCGCCTTCCAGGTCCCATTTGTTGACGGCGAAGACGATCGCCCGCCCCTCACGCTCGGCCAGATCGGCGATGCGCAGGTCCTGGGTCTCGAAGCTCCGGTCGGGTTCGATCAGGACAACGACGACCTCGGCGAACTTGACGGCGCGGATGGCGTCGGAGGTCGACAGGCGTTCGACCTTGTCCTGGACCTTGGCCTTCTTGCGCAGGCCCGCGGTGTCGAAGATGCGGAAGCGACGGCCACCCCAGGTGGCTTCGACTGCGATGGCGTCGCGGGTGATCCCGGCCTCGGGCCCCGTCAGCAAGCGGTCCTGGCCGAGGATCTTGTTGACCAGCGTCGATTTTCCGGAGTTCGGGCGCCCGGTGATCGCGATCTGAAGCGGGCGGTTCTCGGCCAGCGGGTCTTCGTCGGTGTTGGGATCGAAGGCGGTGCGGTCGGCTTCGGCGGCGAACCTCTCGGACAGCGGCAAGAGAGCCGCGTAGAGGTCGCCCATACCCTCGCCATGCTCGGCGGAAAGCCCGATCGGGTCGCCGCGGCCAAGGCCGTACCCCTCGAAGATCGCATCCTGGCCCTGACGGCCTTCGG
>JBHJIZ010000164.1:0-34270 GCA_050043005.1 Paracoccaceae bacterium | reverse complement strand
GTCAGCGCGAGATCGACTTCAGACGCTGCGAGTTGAAATCACCCTCGCCCAGCCCGGTCCGAAACTTGTAATTGTTCCAGAGCAGATCGGTCGCCTTGCCGGTCTGGTGGTTGACCATCGCCATCTTTCCAGCACGCCAGTCCTGGCCGAGATACTGCTCATACGCAGTGAACTCCAGCGACTTCTCGAAGTCGCCGCGCCGGTTGTAGAAGTCGACCTTCATCAGGCGGTATTCCTGCGTGTCGGTCCAGGAGATACGCTTGGAGTAGCCGGACTTCGCGTTCTTCGGAAAACTTTCGGTCACATAGCAGGTCAGCGAAGGGGCGGTCGGGCACGGCGCGTCCCGCAGCCACTTGTAGGTGTAGTCGTCGACCTCCTGACTGCCGAGATCCTCGTAGGAGAACTCCGACGACACGAACTTGCCGGTCCGGTTCGAGGACGAGATCCGCTTCACGCGCTAGACGGCGGGCAGGAAGCTCCACTGATCATCGTCCTTCGGCTCGATATTGGCGTGGGTCAGCAGCGCCGTCCCACGAATGTCGCGGGGCTTCGAGAAGACGATGATCCCCAGATCGCCCAGATCGGACTGCTCGCGCTCCAACGTCAGGTTCTCGAAGACGCGGCGGCTTTCGCGCCCGCTTTTGTCCTTCAGCACCATCTCGCCATCCGCGGTAAAATCGCCATAGCCCAGATCGCGCTTGTCGGCCTCGACAGCGATGGCCAGGCCCTTTTCCTCTGGCGACTGGGCGCGGGCCTCGGTGGTGAACATCCACGCCGCACCTGCGACGGCGAGAAGGATGGCTGCGGTGGCCGTTGCGGGAACGGTCATGGAAGAACTCCTTTTGTCGATCCAGATGAGGAGAGAAGGTAACAGCAAGAAGTCGGCAATCAGCGCCAATGTGATCGTGATGGCCGTCAGCTTGGCCATGTCGCCATTCACCGAGAAGCCCGATTGCGCCAGGATGGCGAAGCCTGCGACCAGGCCGATCGTCGTGACGGTCAGCGCCATGCCCACCGAACTGAACGTATAGCGCACGGCGTCTTCGGGCGAGCGCCCCTCGCGCCGGGCTTTGGTGTATTTCGACAGGAAGTGCACCGTGTCGTCGACTACGATCCCCAGGGTTGCGGCCAGAACGACGGCGATTGCCAACGTCACGGCACCGACCGAGTAACCCCAGACGCCGAAGGCCATGATCGCCGGGATCAGGTTCGGAATCAGACTGATCATCCCGATCTTCAGATCACGCAAGGCAATCATGATGATGGCCGAGATCAGCACAATCGCGATCAGCGTGCCGGTCAGCATCGCCCGGACGTCCCGGTGCGAGATCAGGTTGAAGACGTGGACGATCCCGGTCGGTGTGATCATCGATACTTCCGGATAGAGCCGGTCCCAGGATGACTGCATGATCGGTGCGTTCTCGCGCAGCCAGTCGCCCGCCCTGAGGGTCACGTCGCGCATCTCGGCCGTTGTGGCATTGGCCAGGAAGACCGAAATCCGCAGCGTTTCGCGATCGATGTCGATCTGATCGGTCAGGTCCATCCCGTAGCCAAGCGACAGCTCGTACAGGAACAGGTACTGGCTCGCTTCCTCGAAGTTCTCCGGCAGCCGCATATAGGACGGGTCGTCCCCGTGCATGTTCATGTTCAGCCGCTTGATGGTGTCCGTCAGCGAGCGGACATAGGTCACTTCGGGCTGTGCGCGCATCCATTCCGTGAAGGCGGCAACCTCTTTCAGGAAATCCGGGTTGTTGATCCCACCGGCCTCGCCCGAATGCAGCGGGTAATCCAGGTTGTTCACTCCGGTCAGCCGGTCCTCGACAAAATCCGTGTCCTGACGGAACTGATAGCGCTCGTCGAAGTAGCGGATGAAGTCGTCTTCGAGCTTGAGTTGGCTGATGCCGGTGCCCAGCAGCAGCACGCCCAGAACCGTGCCCGGCAACAGGATCTTGCGGTTCGCGATCACGAACTCGGCGAAGTTCTCCATGAAGATCGAGGTCGAAGCCCGCTTGGTCCGCCGCCCGATCGGCAGGATGATGATCAGCGCGGGCAGCAGGGTCAGCGTATAGACCAGCGACACCAGCACGCCGATGCCGACAACATTGCCAAGCTCGCGGAACGGCGGAGAGATCGAGAAGTTCAGGCAAAAGAACCCGATCGCCGTGGTGGTACAGGCGATGATGATCGCACCCATATGGTCGGGCAGCGCGCGGCGCACCCACTCTTTCCGGTCGGCTGTCTCGACCATTCTCTGTCGACAGGACGAAAGGCTGTGCACCGCCGCGGCAACCGCCAGCGTCATGATGTCGAGCGGCGAGAGCACGGTTACCGAGTTGAGCTGACCGTTCATCCAGCCAAGTGCGCCCAGCCCCGCGAGCGCGGAAAGGGCAATCAAGACCAGCACCGACAGCGTCCCGATGATCGAGCGGATCGCCACGAAGACGATCAGCAGAATGATCAGGAACATCGGCCCAAACAGGTTCTTGCCGTCCTCCTGCCCCGAGACCGAGAATTGGTTGTTGATCATGATGCCGCCGGTCAGGTGCAACTTGATCTCGGGATAGGCTTCCTCGATCTCCTGCTGCATCACCAACAGTTCAGCGACGATCGAGGGGACTTCTTTCGTCGGCTCGACCCCCGGAAGCGTGAACAGGACCTGCACCATGCTGACACTTGCATCCGGTGAGATGTAGCTGTCGACCAGCTCGATCCGGCTGAGCGCCGTTTCCTTCGCCCAGATCGCGTCACCCGGGCGCACATTCGCCGGGTCGATCACCAGATCGCGGACGATCATCTCGTCGCCCTCGGCATAGGTATGCTGGAAATTGGTGATCGAATCGACGCGGCGCACGAAGGGCAGCAGCCAGGTTTTGTCGGTGATCTCACCGATCGCCTGAAGCACGCGCGGCGTGAAGGTCTCGCCCTCCAGGGCCTCGACCGCGATGATCAGGTTGTCGTTTTTGTTGAAGGTCGCTTCGAACCGGTCGAGCGCCTGACGATCGGGGTTTTCTTCGGCAAAGAAGATCCGTGCATCGGGGTTTGGCGGCCAGATCCGGTCGATCTTGGCAACCGAAAGGGCCACCATCGCCACTGTGAGCGCAAGCCAGACCCACCGCATTCGCACGATGAATTCCGCAGCAGGCGCAAAGAACTGTTTCTGCGCGTCTGTTTCCGGTGCCATGAGCCCCTCCGGCTGAAGAATGAAGATCTGCGCATTTATTCAGCGCGGCACCACGGATAGTCAACACTGAAAGATGAATTTTTTGAGAAATCTTCAATCGCACTGGTCCTGCGTCCGGCAGTAGGCGACCGTTGAGCCCCGAAACGCGTCGCTTTTGCGTGGTCACGGCTGCGCTTCGGCGATAATGTCGCCGCTGCTACCGGCCACTGGACATCGCGACATGAACGACAAGAACCCCCTCCTGCCACGGCTTGAAGCAAGTACCTCGTCAGAGCAGGTCATTCCGGCCGATCGGATCTTTCTTTCCAATTATGAACGCGCTTTCGAAGTCGGAGCCTATGCTGAAGAGCGCGGCGTCACCCAGCGGGTGCGCTTCGACATCGCGTTAGAGGTCACGCGCAACACGGCGCATATCGACGATCAGGTGCCGCGGGTCGTGAGCTACGACGATCTGGTCCAGGCCATCGAGGATCTGATCGCGGGACCGCGCATCAACCTGCTGGAAACCTTCGCGGAGCGCCTGGCCGAACGGTGCCTCGTTGACCCTCGCGCCCGGCGGGTTCACATCCGGATCGAGAAGCTCGATCGTCTGGACGGTGCCGGACTGGGGGGCGAGATCACCCGCATCCGAACCGCCGAGGCGGATGAAAAGGTCAGGCCCATCTCAAGCGAGACGCCCAGCTAGTCTGAACGGACTGCTCAGGTGCCCGTCGCGTCAGGGGCCGTCGACAGGCCGGGCTCCTCTCGAAAGACGCTTGCGCAGATCGTGGCCGCCACGTCTTGATGCGCGGCCAACTGTTCGCTCAAGTCATCAAAACTCTTGGCGTCAGCAGTTCTGACCAGCACTTCGCGCAGTCCTGCTCCGAGTGTTTCAGGCGCAATTGTGCCTTCCAACGCGATGCGTTCGACCTGTTGCAGGCTCTGCTGAAAGACGAGAGCATCAAGGAGGCCCTTGGCGTCCGGGTCATCCAGCCAACCACACTCGGCCAATGCGGTGATCTGGTCATCCATCCGCAAACCGTGGGGCAGGCCATTCATCAGGCTTCCGGTTTGCGCGGTGAACTCGATCTCCAGAATACCACCCTCGGCCTGTTTCAGATCCCAACGGTTCTTGCGGTCAGCCTCGCGTGCGTCCGCGATCCGTACGCGCATCTCGTTCGCCTCTTCCATGACCGCGACCGAGCCTGCGCGCTTGGCCAGTACTTCTGCGATCACCGTCTTGATGCGATCGCGCAGGTCCGCGGGCCCGGCGATCACGCTGGCCCGGGTCAACGCCAGATGCTCCCAGACCCAGGCTTCTTCGCGCTGATACTGCTCGAACGATGTGAACGAGACCGCAACCGGACCCTGGCGTCCCGATGGCCGCAACCGCATATCGACCTCGTAAAGCGCGCCCTCGGCCGTTGGCGCGGTCAGGGCCGCGACCAGGGATTGCGTCAACCTGGGATAGTATGCACTTGGCGAAAGCGGCTTGCGCCCCTCGGATTGCAACGCTCCGGCCGCGTCGTAGATCAGGATCAGATCCAGATCCGAACCCGAGGTCATTTCACCCGAGCCAAGCTTGCCCATCGCCAGAACTGCGATGCCGATACCGGGTGGCGGCCCATGCCGTTCCGCGAACTGGTCGATCACATGCGGCAGCAAGGCATCGACACTGGCCTTCGCGATCGCAGTGAACGCCTCACCCGCATCCCGATTGTCGATCGTGCCACGCAGCATCTGGACACCGGCCCGGAACCGAAGCTCGCGCGCCCAGCGGCGCACCTCGTCGAGCTTGCGTTCGTAGTCGTCCACCAGAACAAGCCGCGCCATCAGATCGGCGGTCAACACTTCGGTGTTGGGCAGAGGCGACCAGAAGTCATGGTCCAGAAAGGCGTCCAGGGTCTGCGGGTGGCGTCCAAGATAAAGCGCGAGGCGCGGTGCCGTCGCACAGATCTCGACAATCAGATCCAGCAGGTTCGGATTTGCCGAGAACAGCGAGAACACCTGAACACCGGCGGGCAGGCCCGACAAGAACCGGTCGAAATGGATCAGTGACTGATCCGGATCCGATGCGCCTGCGAGACGCCGCAGGATCTGCGGGCGCAGCTTCAGAAACAGCTCTCGCGCCCGATCGGAACGTGTCGCGGCGATCCCGCCGTCCTCCCAACGCTCGACCTGACGCAGCGCGTCCTCGGGCCGCGCAAACCCCATGTCATCCAGGGACCCCAGCGTCACCACATCCGTCGCCGCGCTGCCCTTGTCCCGTCGCGCGACGGGCGTGTAGAACTCTTCGGTCGTCGCGTGCACCCGCTTCAGGCGTTCCACGAGCGCCTTTTCAAATGCAACCAGATCACCTTCGCCACACAATGCAGCGACCTGGCGGCGCGCTTCCTCGGACGCTGGCACTGTATGTGTCTGTGCATCCTCGAGCATTTGCAAACGGTGCTCGATCGTGCGCAATTCAACGTAGTCGACGCTCAATGCATCACGGACATCTTTGTCGATCCAGCCCGCGCCAGCCAACGCATCCAATGCACCCAGCGTTGTCGGCATCCGCAGCGCCGGGTCGCGCCCGCCCATGATCAATTGGCGCGTCTGGGCAAAGAACTCGATCTCGCGGATCCCGCCCGGACCAAGTTTCAGATCATGCCCTGGCAGATGATCGATGGTGAACCGGGCCTTCTGCGCGCGGATCTTGCGCAGCATCTCGTGCGTGTCCTCGATCGCTGCAAAGTCGAGATGCCTGCGCCAGACGAACGGTGTCAGTGTCTCGAGATACGCAGTCCCAGCCACCACATCGACCAGAGGACGGGCCTTGATATGCGCTGCACGCTCCCAGGTCCGCCCGACAGATTCGTAGTAGCTTTCCGCGGCACCCATCGCCATGCAAACCGGTGTGGTCGACGGTGAGGGTCGGAGGCGCAGATCGGTGCGGAAGACGTAGCCTTCGGCCGTGTTCTCGGACAGGATCTGAAGCAGTTGGCGGGTGACATGAATATAGCGGGCCTTGGCCTCCAGCGCGCCGTCCCGGTCAAAGCGCGTCTCGTCGAACAGCGCGATCAGATCGATGTCGGAGGAGTAATTCAGCTCGCCCGCCCCCATTTTGCCCATCGCAAGCAGAGTGTATCCGGCGCCGCTGTCCAGAGCATTCGCATCCAGCCCTGGCAAGCGGTTGCGGCCCAGTTCCTGTGCCAGCAGCCAGCGCGCCGTGCTGTCCGTGCAAGTATCGGCAAGCCGCGTCAGCGCACCTGTCACCGTCATCAACGGCCAGATGCCACCCAGATCGGCAAGCCCGATCAACAGAGCCGCGCGCGATTTGACCAAGCGCGCCACGCTTGAGAACTGTTTGCGGGGAGTGTCGATCGTCGCGGCGTCCCGAACGGCGTTCAGGAGCTGTTCAAACACCGCCGATACGTCCTGTGTGCTGATCTCGTCCAGCCAGGCGGAATGCCGTGCAATCAGGCGGGCCAGATAGGGGCTGGCACCTGCCGTCCCGTGAAGAAGATCAAACAGCCGCGTTCCGGGACCAACTGCGAGTTTTTCGACCGCCGTATCCGCCCGATCCGTATTCACCGGGATCGGTACACGGCGGATTTCATCTGCGAGGGACGGCATCACAGAAGCCTCGGCTTCCGCGCAGAAGGTGTCAAGTCGATCAGTGGCGTGCACACCGTCCGCCGAGAGTTGCGAATGCGCCAAAACCGGCTACGGTCCGAGACAGAGTTCCGGAGGCCGACAGTCTAAAGCATGGTGCGCAATGTCCGACTGTACCCCTGGTTCCAGTTCTTCCGGAATCTGCTGTTCTGGCAGGCGACCTGGTTCCTGTTTTTTCAAGAGACCCTGTCGGCCCAGGAAGCGATCCTGCTTTATGCGGCGTTCGATATCGCGACAACGGCGCTCGAGGTGCCATCCGGCTATCTCTCGGATCGGATCGGGCGCCGCTTTACGCTGATCCTGGCGATGACTGCCACGGTCGCCGGGTCAGGGCTGATCGCAATCGGCGATAGCTTTGCCGTCTTTATCGCTGCTCAGGCGTTGCTTGGGGCGGGGGCCGCCTTTGCCTCGGGCACCGACAGCGCACTGCTTTACGAGTCACTGGACAGAGACGGCCAGAAGGACAAGATCGAACACCACGAGATCCTGGCATGGCGGGCCGGTTTCACGGGCCTGGCATTATCCGCAGTGATCGGCGGCGTGATGGCGCTTTCGGTGCCGGCGCTGCCCTTCGTGGCGTCGACGATCACCGCGGGTATCGGCTTGGCGATTGCGGTCGGATTTCGGGAACCGCTCAAGCGCCAGGACGACGCACCCGTCGCTGCCGCAGGGCGTCCGCGGACAGGCGCCTTTCGGATCCTGGCCTGGATTTTCGTGCTTTCGGTCAGCATGTACATTTTCAGTCACGTGCCGTTCGTGTTCGGGCAACCCTTTATTCTGGACGCACTCGGGCAGATCGGATACGCGGCGGATGCACCCCTGGTCAGCGGCGCCGTGACGGCCGTGATGATGCTGGTGTCCGTTGCGACCTCCTGGTCGGCGCCGGGGCTGCGCGATCGTCTGGGACTGACAGGGATCCTGCTTCTGGCGCTCGGCCTTCAGGTTGTTTTGATTGCCATGCTCGGACTGACGAACGATCTTTGGGCCATCTCGTTGCTGCTGTTGCGGATGGTGCCGGACTCGCTCGCCAGACCCTTCATTCTGGCCCGGATTCAGCCACTTCTCAGCGACGCCCGGCGCGCCACGTATCTTTCGATGCAGAGCTTTTGCGGAAGACTGACGCTGGCTGGCACGTTGGCCGTCGCCGCGTTCGGCGCTGTCTCGACCGACATGCTGAGCTTTGCTGAGATCCGCACGATCCTGCTGGTTTACACTGTCGCTGGTCTTGTCGTGTTGGTCGCGCTTGGTGCAACGGCGCGGCTGGCGCGCGACCGGGCATAGGCACGCTGCCACGCGCGCAAGCCGGCGTTTTAGCTGGCGGCGTATGGACGGATAATCTCGACGGTCATCGGCTGCTGACGGGGTCCGATCCACTGTTCGGACTTCCAGATGAAGCCGGAGCTCGGATCGACCCAATAGGTGTTGCGGAACTCTCGCACGGTGTTGCGGCAGATCTCGACCACCCGGATGGTGTCAAAGATCAGCTCGATGATCTCGACCCGCTCTGGCGTCCCCCGTTCGTATCTGCAGGCAACGGTGATCTGGAAATCACGGGCGCCGCCGCCCAGGGCGAACTGATAGTTCCGGTAGATGCTATCGGGCCAATCGGCCAGGGCGCGCGGGCCAACAATCGGATCGTCAATATCATGCTTCACAGCGCTGAGGTTATAGGTCAGCCCCTGCGTCGCGGTGATCAGGCCGCCGCGCATGATGACACCGCGCCGGAGCGCGTCCTGATAGGTGAGATAGCCGCCATTGTCCGCGAGCGGCACGACAAACGCCCTCGGGCTGTCTTCGATGCTGACGGCAATCGTTGCGAACGGAACCTCGTTCAATTCCGCACGCGTCGGTTCGCGCGGTGTGGGGGCCGGTTCTGGGTCCCCGAAGATCGGACCTCCGAAGATTTCTTCCTCGATGATCGGTTTCAGACGCTCGAAGGACGAATTCTCGCCCGAGGTGCAGGCAGACAGAAGCAGCGCACCCAGCAGGACCAGACCGGACCGAACGATCATTCCCAGAACTCCTTCCAGGAAGCGCGGTAACCGCCCTGATCGTTGTCTTCGACCAGTGGATACAGGCGGTTCTTGACGACCAGACGTGCGCCACCGTCACGGGTCAGCGGCCGCAGTACGGTCTCGAGTTCCTGGCGGCTGTCATATGGCAGCACCCAGTTGAACGGGATTGTCAGGAAAAGACCCTTGTCGAAGCTGCCTTCGCCGAACTCGTTGAACGGGATCGTGGTGAAGGTCGCGAACCCGCCGACCTCCCAGCCGTTCTCGAACCGTCTCTTGAGCGCAAAGGTGCCGCCCCAGTCACCGGCAAGATACCGCCCAGCATCGATCTGCGTGGCCAAGCCGTAGAAGCCGGTATCCCAATACAGGCTCGCATGACCGGTCACTGTATCGTAGTCGCGGAAGTCGAACAGCGTGTTGAAGCCGCGCTGACGCACATAGTTCACTTCCAGGCCCAGGCCCCAGCTTTGACTGGCGGGCTTCCACAGAACCTCACCGCTCACGCCGGCATACATCCGTTCGAGCAATCCGGTCGACGCGCGGGCATAGATCGAATCAGACACCTTCGTCACATAGTCGAACGTCAGCCGGGTCAGCGCCGGGTTGCCCTGGTTCAAGTACTCGGCAATGTCCGATCGGACGCGTTCCTCGACCAGCGAGTCAGACGTCCGTTCGATATCATCCAGATCGCCGATGATCCGGTAGCTGATCTCGGCATTAGTCGACAGCCCCGGAAAAAACTCGATGCCGCCGGTTGCCACGGCTGCAATGTCGAAACGCGCAGGCTGATCCGGGTCGAACAGGTTCACAGGGGTCGCCGGGAAGATGTTCCAGGAATACCGCGGGAACGTCGTGTCGGGTGCCAGCACTGCATCCCAACTGACGGGTGCTGCATCTTTGATCGCCGCACTTGCGAAGGTCTTGCTCGCGGCATCGGGCCGCTCGACCTGCGCCTCGAGCTCTGATCTCTTCAAAATCACGGTTGCCACGGGTAGCGAGCCCTCGACCGGCGTGATTTCAAAGGTCTCGACCGATGGCGGCATCGTCCGGGACAGCGCCCGCGCCGTACGGCCGAGCGCGCGGGGCATGGCGCGGTAGCGGTTGTTCTCGAGATAGACCTGAACCCGGTCCGGCGCGATCTCGATACCGTAAAGCGACAGGTTCTCCGAAGTCAGTTCCTCTGCCAGTGCTTTCACCAGCGTTGCGCGCTCTTCGTCGCGATTGTACCAGTCCGTCGGGTACGCAGAACTGGCGCGCGAAGTGATCCGCACCGCATGTTCACCCGCCGGTCGCAAGGCAACCGAGCAGATCGGGCTGTTGTCCGGCCGCTGGAAGGTGACAACGTCGATCACACCAAGCTCGGCGTCGATCGCCTTCGCCAACTCGGTCGGACACCGATCACCCGCGCGCGCCGTCATGATTGCATCGGCCCAGCGCACGTCGCCCAGGCGTTCGTGCACGATCACGTCCTGCAAGCGTGGGTCCGAGATGCTGGCCCGTGGCGCTTCGCCGGTGATCATCGAAATGATGTCGCCGAGACCGCTGATATCTCCCAGACCGGCAGGTGTGGCACGCGGTGTCAGAGGCTTCGGTCCGGCTTCCAGGTCAAGATCCGAAAGCGGGCGGAACGGGTTGGCCGAGATCGACACCCGCACGCCGAACTCGGTCCCATACATGTAGTAGGCGCCGATTTCGACATTGTCCGTGGCGCGGTACTCGATGCCAGCGTTCAGTGGCACGTCTTGCTCGAAGTCTCCGAACTCGCGCTCGCGCAGGTACCGGTCCGGGCTGTACTCAAGCTTGGCCGTCAGGCCGTCGACGGGGGTCTGCCACTCGATCCCGCCAAAGAAGCCCATGTTCTCGCCCCGGAAGAACTGACCTGCTGTCACGTTGCCGCCCACGCCGACATTCACATCACGATTGCGGAAACCGTCGGCGAGGTTGACGAGCGGGTTTTCGACCCCGTTACCGTCGGAGAAGCGTCCCCAGCCGACGCCGCCGGTTACGCGGAACGCGCCAAGCTCGTCGACCTCGAAGCCTTTCGTCGCAACGATGTACTCGCCCGAGTAGACGCCTGTGCCCAGAAAGTCCTGCAGACCCAGCGCGATAGCGGGCCAGGATTGGCCTTCCTCGAGCACCCTGATCTTCACATCAAAGCTTCTGTCGAACAGCGTCGTGCCGTTCCCAGGTGGGCCAAGCTCATTCAGGACCGAATAGCGGAACGAGGCCTCGATGCCCGGAAGGAACTGCGCCGAGATCGTGTTCCGCAGATATCCGCCGAAATAGCCCGCAGTCGCGGTGAGGTTCGCATCCGGCTGCATGTCGGCCGTGGGCGTGTCGATCAGGCCGGTCACACCGAACAGGTTCAGGGTCGGGCGTTCCGGTTCCCGAGGTTCTTCAGCCGTTGCGGGTATAAGAGACAGCCCCAGCGCCGCCAGAGCGGTGCCGAACAGCCCTTTCCCCCAATTCACGACTGGTGTTGCCACCATGCCCTCCTGCCTCGCCGACATGATTACGGTTAATTTCAAAATTGCTCAAGGTTTTGTGTTTCTTGCGGCCCTTTCTTCGCGTGACATGACAGAAAGATAACACCCGCATGGGCGTCCGCGCGATTTGACCATCCATAC
This sequence comes from Paracoccaceae bacterium, assembly GCA_050043005.1. GTDB lineage: Bacteria > Pseudomonadota > Alphaproteobacteria > Rhodobacterales > Rhodobacteraceae > Thermohalobaculum. The sequence goes on along the minus strand of JBHJIZ010000164.1, from coordinate 22,814 downwards.
CCAGTGTGATATCTGACTCTATCCCCAACATGTTGTAATAATGGGTCGGATCATGACGGCTTTCGCGGCAGAGATCTCGCGGCAGATCTGGGACATGAAGTATCGTCTGAAGGACGCCGACGGCGCGCCTGTCGATGCGGCCGTCGAAGATACCTGGCGGCGCATTGCCCATGCGTTGGCTCAGGTCGAAGCAGACCCCGAACTGTGGGAGGCTCGCTTCTACGACGCGCTGGCCGGGTTCCGGTACCTGCCGGCAGGCCGGATCATCGCCGGTGCGGGCACCGGGCGCTCGGTCACGTTGTTCAATTGCTTCGTGATGGGGACCATCCCGGACAGCATGGGCGGCATCTTTGAGATGTTGAAAGAGGCGGCCCTGACCATGCAGCAGGGTGGCGGCATCGGGTACGACTTCTCGACCATTCGGCCCCAGGGCGCCGCCGTTTCAGGCGTTGCTGCCGATGCCTCCGGCCCACTCAGCTTCAAGGATGTTTGGGACGGGATGTGCCGGACCATCATGTCCGCCGGATCACGGCGCGGCGCCATGATGGCGACAATGCGCTGCGACCATCCCGATATCGAGGACTTCATCTCGGCCAAGCAGGACAGCGCACGGTTGCGGATGTTCAATTTATCGGTGCTTGCGACCGATGACTTCATGGCGGCAGTCGAGGCCGACGCGGACTGGCACTTGGTGTTTGAGGGGCGAACATATCGTACCGTCCGGGCACGCGAGCTGTGGAACCGCATCATGCGCGCGACCTATGAGTACGCCGAGCCCGGCGTGATCTTCATCGACCGCATCAATTCGCAGAACAATCTGCATTATGCCGAGACGATCAGCGCGACCAATCCGTGCGGTGAGCAACCGTTGCCGCCGTATGGGGCATGTCTGCTCGGTTCGATCAACCTAGCGTCCCTGGTCCGCGACCCGTTCCAGGGCGGTTCGATCGACGACGGGGAACTCGCCGAACTGGTCGGGACCGCCGTTCGGATGATGGACAACGTCGTCGACGCGTCGCGCTTCCCGCTGGACGCGCAGGCTGCCGAAGCGCAAGCCAAGCGCCGGATCGGGCTGGGAGTGACCGGCCTCGCCGATGCGTTGCTGATGGCCGGTCTGCGGTATGGGTCCGACGAAGCAGTCGCTATGACCGGGCGCTGGATGGAGGTTATCCGCGATGCGGCGTACCGGATGTCGGTCGATCTGGCGCGTGAGAAGGGTGCTTTCCCGCTGTTCGTTCGGGATGGGTACCTTGATGGTGCGTTCATCCAGACGCTGCCTCAGGACATACGCGACGGCATTGCCGAGCATGGGATCCGCAACGCACTGCTAACCTCGATTGCGCCGACGGGGACCATCAGCCTTTATGCCGGGAACGTCTCGTCGGGGATCGAGCCGGTCTTTGCCTTCTCCTATACCCGCAAGGTGCTCCAGAAGGATGGCACGAAGACCGAAGAGGAGGTCGTCGACTACGCCGTCGCCAAATGGCGCGAGCTCATGGGCGATGCCGATCTGCCGGACTACTTCGTGTCTGCCCAGACACTCAGCCCCTTAGACCATGTGCGAATGCAGGCGGTTGCCCAGAAGTACGTCGATTCAAGCATCTCCAAGACGATCAACGTGCCCGAGGACATCAGCTTCGATGATTTCCAGGACGTCTATGCGCAAGCCTACGCCCAGGGCTGCAAGGGTTGCACGACCTATCGGCCAAACGCCGTAACCGGCAGCGTACTCGAAGTGTCCGAGCCTGAGCAGGCGGTCCCGGGGCAAGCCCGGGGCGCATCGGGATCGGACGGCGAAGTCGTACAGATGTTTGCACCTTTGGAGCGGCCCGAAACACTCGCTGGCGTCACCTACAAACTGAAGTGGCCGGAAAGCGCCCACGCGAGCTTCATAACCATGAATGACCTCATGGACGGCGATCGGCGGCGCCCGTTCGAGATCTTCATCAATTCCAAGAACATGGAGCACTACGCCTGGACGGTGGCGCTGCCCCGAATGATCTCGGCGGTGTTTCGGCGCGGAGGGGACGTTTCCTTCGTGGTCGAGGAGTTGAAGGCTGTGTTCGACCCGCGCGGTGGCGCATGGATGAAGGGGCGCTACGTGCCCTCGATCCTGGCGGCCATCGGCGGCGTTATCGAACGCCACCTGATTGAAATCGGCTTCATCGCTGGCGAAGGCATGGGATTGTCCGAGGACCCGGTCGCCGAGGCCAAGGTCGTCGGTGGCGTCGCCCCGGCCACTTGCCCTAATTGCGGCAGCTTCAACTTGCAGATGCGTGATGGCTGCGAGACCTGCATGGATTGCGGTCACTCGAAGTGTGGGTGATTGGAACGCTCGAACTTCGAGCCTTCGCTGCTGGTTTGGTACTACTCGGATCGTCGGGGAATGCTATGGCGCAAAACTTAAACCGAATTGAACGAGAAACACTGCAAGAGATGTTCGATCGTTCACTAAGTCGAGGGGATTGGCGGATCGACCATACCTGTCTTTGGGGATACTTTTTTGCGGACACTGACATAGCTAAACTTGAAGCGGCGGCGACAGAATTGATGGCGACCGGGTATAATTACGTAAGCATTTTTGATGTCGAGCCGGAGGGTGGTGAAGAACGTTCCTATTTTCTGCATGTTGAGCGAGTCGAGCGACACTCGGTTGACAGTCTTCATCAAAGAAACGCCGTTCTCTACGATTTAGCAGATCGCTACAATTTGGATAGTTACGATGGCATGGATGTCGGACCCTCGAGCGGTGGTGAGTGTGCAAACTAGATCAACGTGAATTAAAAAATCTGTAGGAACAAAATGATCCCTCGCCGCTATGAACATATTCTGTTCGGCCTGATCCTCTCGGGGCTCATGTCCTGGATCGTATCGGGCATCGCGACGGTGCGTGCTGCAGGGTTGATCGACGGCTTGTTTTTACTTTGGATGCAGGCGTGGCTGACCGCATGGGCCGTCGCCTTCCCGGTCGTGCTGTTCATTGCCCCGATCACCCGCCGCATCGTACAGCGCCTGGTCCGGGACTGACGCGATCAGATCCCTGCGGCTTCGGCTTCTTCGGCAGTAAAGTCGATGTGGATGTGGTTGCCGTCCGGGTCCCACAGGTTGACCTGTGCGATTGGAAAATCCGGGACCTTGCGAACATCGAACCGTTCGCCCGCGGATTTTGCCCGCTCGACCAACGCCGCCATCCCGGTCGCCGAAAGGGCGAAGTGCTCCAGCTTCAAATCGTTCGGATCCGATCCCGGTTCGACATCGACGCCGATCAGATGGATCGCCGCATCCTCTCCGCAATAGAGCCAAGCCCCCGGAAACGGGAAATCCGGGCGCGGGCCCGGGTGCATATCCAGGATCTCGCCGTACCAAGCAACCATCTCATCCAGGCGGGACGTTCGCACGTTAACGTGGTCGAGTTTGCGTATGTTCAGCTTCATTTGGGTCTCCGGTCTGCCGTTCAGACTGTGAACGATCCTGCGGACCTCGCGCAAGGCCCTCCCCTGTCGAGCAGGAGAGGCCACCGTCAAAGGTATTTGCGCTTGCGATGCAGGCCCGACTAATTCGTACTCTTGCTGCGGTTATAGCCTGCAGAGACGAGTTGCGCGTTCGAAAACGCATTCGCACCGACCGGAACCCGCGAGCAGACATGATCGACTTCGATGCCTGTGTCGGTGCCCAACTGGATCAGTGCCGTTTGGTTGGGATCGTCCGCCCGGTCGGAGTAACACTCACCGCGCTTGGTATCGTCGGCTTGCATGTAGCGGTTCACCTCTTGGATGTAGGCCCGCTGCTTGTCAGTGAAGTACCCGCCCTTGGTGAATGCTGACGGCATGCCGCTGCCGGACCCCATTGGGAAAAACTTGTTCTTCGGTTCCAGGACATAGATCGCATCCAACAGCGCATAGGGGCGGTTCTTGAGCGGTGGCAGGACACCATCCGAGACACTCGACGCCGCAAAGCCGTTCTTCTCGAGCGTGAAGCCTTCGTTCTCGACTGTGTATTGCGCCTTTAGCAGATAGGCGCGTTTGTGGGGATCGATTGCGATCTTTGTCGCGGGTTGTGGCGCGTTGTCGGTGGTCCAGGTTTTGACGACCGTTCCGGTGGGAAGCTTGCTCCAGTTGTCGAGCGTGATTGTCGGAATGCCGCTGAGCAGGGTTGTCGTGATCTTTGACGGAATGCGCGGATCCGTTGAGTTGTATTCCAGTTCGACCTTCAAGGCCATTCCCTGGCCGGTTGCGTACGAAAACAGAGCCGCGCTTTCGACGCCCGAGAACGTCCCCCGGTTCACGTGACTGTACATCGGCACAATGTTCAGCGGAATGTCGGCGCCGCCCAGTTTCAGGCCCATCAGGTGACCACCCTCGATATTGACCGGGCGGGGATCGATCGAACCTGATTTGAACCCGTTGATCAGTGCAAGCGGTGTATTCTTGGAGTTTTCGCGCTGTTTGGTAGTAACGCTGATGTTGCCTATGGCGCCCGTTGTGCGCAGGCGTCGGCTGGCGCCATAATCTACGCTTCCAGTTTGGAAGACCATTCCGCCTTCGAATTCCAACATCGCTTCATCCCTAAAATGCTAAATCAAGATGAAGGAATGGTACGCGCGTCGCCGGTTAATTTCTACCGTCGAAACGTCTGCTCGATGCTGCTGATCGGGTGCTTTAAGGCTAGGCAACCCGGCGCGAGGGACTTTCCAACATGCTGTAACCGTCACGGGTCTGAGGCAGCTTCTGGCCCAGAATGTCGCTGGCAACCTGCGTGCGCAGAACCTGTGCCGTGCCGCCGCCGATCGTGAACATACGTGCGTCGCGCACCATCCGCTCGACCGCCCGCGCGCGCGAATAGCCCGCAGCACCGTGTAGTTGCAAAGCGTCGTTGGTGACTTTCACGGCGGTCTCGGCAGCCAGCACTTTGGCCCGCGCCGCGAGCCCCATGTCCGGGAAGCCATCGACCTCGCTGCACGCTGCCTTCCAGATCAGCGCCTGTGCCGCATCCAGACCGATGCACATATCCGCCAGCATCCATTGCAGGCCCTGGAACTCTGCGATCGGACGTCCGAACTGTTCACGCTCCTGCACGAAATCGACTGCCAACTCGTAAGCACCGCGCGCAACCCCGATGGCTACCGTGGCCGCGCCGACACGCTGCGAATTGTACGCCGTCATCAGCTTGGCAAATCCCCGGCGTGGATCGCCTTCGGGGATCAGGACCATGTTGTCCGCTACGAACATATCCTCGAAGTAAACGTTCGCCTCGGGGATGCCGCGCAGACCCATGGTCGGCTCCCGTTCGCCGATGCGCAGGCCCTCGGTCTGATCCCGGATCGCGAGGAACCCGCCGATGCCCAGGTCGTTCCCGCCATCGATCATCCGCGCAAAAATCAGATGCAGGCGCGAGACACCGCCGCCCGTGATCCAATGCTTGTGGCCGTTCAGCACCCAGCCACCCGGCACGCGTTTGGCCGTCGTCGTCATCTCGGTCGCCGCGGAACCGGCGTCGGGCTCTGTGATACAGATCGCGGGCTTGTCGCCGTCCAGCACCATGCCGGCCGCCATCGTCTTCTGTGCATCCGACCCGTAAGCCATTACCGCGGACACGCCGCCCATGTTGGTCTCGACCACGATCCGGGCCGACACAGCACAGGTGCGCGCGATCTGCTCGACCACCAAAGATGTCTCGAGCCACCCAAGCCCCTGACCGCCATGCGCCTGCGGAACTGTCATGCCAAGAAACCCGGCATCCTTCATCGCCGCGACATTGTCCCATGGGTACTGCTCGGTCCGGTCGACTTCGGCAGCGCGCGGTGCAAGCACCTCGTCGGCGAAGGTACGGGCACGGGCCTGCAAATCTGTTTGATCGGACGTCAGGGAAAACATACGCGTTCCTCCATTGGCACTTGGCCATATCACGGTTTCGTGAAGAGGATATGCGTTTGAGATTCGAAAGAGAAACGAGTAATTCTGGCGCCATGTGTGAGGAAATTTAACATAGTGGACATCAATCCGCGCCATCTCGCCTCGCTCGAGGCGATTGCAGAGCTTGGAACGTTCTCAGCCGCCGGGGAGGCGACCGGGCGTAGCCACTCCGCGATTTCGCTTCACATCAAGGCGCTGGAAGACGCGCTGGGGACAATCCTGATCGACCGTGGTGCGCGGCCGCTGTCCTTGACCGGTGATGGCATTGCGTTGCTCGAGCAGGCGCAGAGATATCGCCGCGTCATGGACGACATCCGCGCCATCAGCAGCAACCGGGACCTGGCGGGAACACTGTCGGTCGGAGTCGTGCCGACAGTCATGAGCCGACTTGCACCACCTGCCCTGGCGAGCATGCGATCCAGCCATCCCGCCGTTCAGTTCGAGATCCGCACCGGCCTGTCGGGCGAGCTTGCACGCGCTGTCGAATTGGGCGAACTGGACGCCGCCGTGATCACCGCACCAGATCTGCCGCGCGATGGATTGTCTTTGCATCCCGTGGCCGAGGAACGGTTGGTCGTGATTGCCCCGGACGGGACATCGGGCCTTGATGACAAGGCCGTGCTGGCCTCGGCGCCGTTCATCTGGTTCAGCCGAAAAACCTGGGCGGGCCAGCAGATCGAACGCCGCCTGCTCGATCGCGGCATTCGGGTGAAAGCCGCGATGGAGGTGGACTCGCTGGAAGCAATCGCTGCACTGGTCGCCCATGGGCTCGGGGTCTCGATTGTCCCGGAAGGCAATCTGCCCGACATGCGCTTGGCGCGCCTGCCTTTTGGAGATCCGCAAGCAAGCCGCGGGATCGTTCTGGCCACACGTCCACGATCGCCAAAGGGCCGGTTGACCGATGCCTTCCTGTCCGGGTTGCGCGCAGCGGCCGGAACAGCGGCGGGGTCGAGCGCACCCGCATTGTGATTCAGGAAAAATTTACCTTGTCGAAGCATGGTCCTTTCTTGGTCTGGCGGGAGAACCCGTATGCGTATCTTTCTGATCGTCTGTCTGCTCGTTGCTACCGCCTGCCGGCCGATCTACACTCGTGACGTCGCGAATTTCGGAGCATTCCCCGAACCTGTTCCGCCCGTCGGGACGGCCATCGCTGAACTCGATGTCTGGTTCGACAAGCGCGGATATGCCCCGGGTCCCAGCGTGTGGATGGCCGAGAGCGAACTTCGACGGGTCCAAGGTGGCGCGCTTGTCTACGCATTGGAAGAAGACAAACTGTGGTGGCAGACCCGAGTGCGTGGCGTCCAGGACTTCTGCGTGACCCAAAAGTTCGTGTACTTCCGGCTTGACGCCGAACAACGCCTCACACGCGCGATCCAGAACAGTCACTCCGAATGCTGAGCAAGGGCGAACACTGCGGCTGGACTGCACGGCCCAGACTTGCAAGAGGCGCTGCTCATATGAAACACCGTTGCGGACAACCGCGACGGTGCGATCCGGGACATGCGATGCGGCGGATCGGGCCTTTGGCCCAAAAATCGTTGCGAGCAAACGGATGGTTCCAATGCGCGGAGCGCAAAGGGAGCTCAGCGAACATGACCCAGCAAGCCGTTCCGACCGTTCAGGTCGACAATGACCGAACGCGTGTGACCGAATGGCGCTTTGCGCCCGGGGCAGCAACCGGATGGCACCGGCACGAATACGATTACGTCGTGGTGCCTGGCACTACAGGGCAGCTCAAAATCGCCGACGCGTCCGGCAACGAAACGCTTTCTGACCTCGAAGCCGGGGTATCCTATTTCCGAAAGGCCGGGGTCGAGCACGACGTGATCAATGCATCACCGCACGAGTTTGTCTTTGTCGAAATCGAGTTCAAGTAGCGCGCCCTTCGGTCTGGCCTGGGGCGCCAGGCGCTCCGACGTTCGGGGTCGGTTTCCGGGTCTGCGGACGGCAGCCGAAGCCGAGCATGCCCTGGTTTATCCGCTGGCTTCGGTCGCCGAACTGATCTGGGCGCAAGGCGGATTTTGTCCGGCGGCCTTCCTGTCTGCTCCCGAAAGACTCGGTGACGAGATTGTCCTGAATTTTGCGAACGAAGGCCTCCAGTCTGTGTTTCTACGGTTTGGATACTCCTTCGAGTCGATAGGACAGGACACCGACACTCTGAGCGATCAGGCTATGTCGGCGCATGCAAAGTCAGAGTTGCAGCAGATGATCCTGGAACTGGCCGTGCGATACGGGGCGCCGTCGCTCTTCACCGACACGCCGATGCGCGACGGCACGCTCCACGTTCACGGATGTGCATTATTCGCGCTCGACGATGGTGGTGCCATCCAGATCAAGTTTGGCCATGATGGCGCGGCGTTGGCCGGTACGGTCCGATACCAGGCCCCTGCGGTCGCGAAGGCCGGCTTTTGATCAGATCGTTGACTCCCGGAGCGCGCCGGGTATAAGCGCGCGTTCCGCTCGTTAGGGTGGATGACCTGGCGGTTGTGGCCTGCGAAAGCAGGGACCTGTCGCTCCCAGATCGGGAGAGAGGAGATCGCCTCAAACTTTGATGAAGGAGACGGGTTGTGACCAAACGCACATCCGCGAAATACAAGCTTGACCGCCGCATGGGCGAAAACATCTGGGGTCGTCCGAAGAGCCCGGTGAATCGGCGGGAGTACGGCCCAGGCCAGCACGGACAACGCCGCAAGAGCAAGATGTCCGACTTCGGTCTGCAACTGCGCGCGAAGCAGAAACTCAAAGGCTACTACGGCGATCTGACTGAAAAACAGTTCCGCCGGATCTACTCGGAAGCTGAACGTCTGCGCGGTGATACGGGCGAGATGCTGATTGGTCTGCTCGAGCGGCGTCTCGATGCCATCGTCTACCGCTCGAAGTTTGTGCCGACGGTGTTCGCGGCACGCCAGTTCGTGAACCACGGCCATGTCGAGGTCAACGGCAAGCGCGTGAACATCCCGTCCTATAGGGTGCGCGAGGGCGACGTCATCTCGCTGAGGTCCAAGGCGAAGGACATGGCTCTGGTTCTCGAAGCCGTTCAATCGGCCGAGCGCGACGTGCCTGACTACATCGAGGCGGACCATTCGAAAATGACCGCGAGTTTCGTGCGAACACCGTCACTCGGCGATGTTCCGTACCCGGTGATGATGGAACCGAACCTGGTCGTCGAATACTACGCAAAGAACTAAGCTGATTGGTTGGCGCGGTTCAGCCGCGCCGACCTTACAGACCGCCGGATAGAGCGTGCAGATCCGGGCCGCTCGAAGATCACGATCAATCGACCGCCCCACGCCAGCGACACCGTCCGCCTCGGATCGGCAAGTCACCAGTTTCATTGTAGGACCGGAGCCCGCCGCTGCCCGGGCCCGGACCGTGCTATCTCAGCGAATGCACCGTTGCGATATGAATGTCACGCTCTGCTTCCATGGTGTAAAGCTCTGACAGAGCCTGCAGTGAAGTGGCGTCCTCATCGGTCTTCACGATTGCGCCTTGATGCTCTTTTGCAATGTCTGACGCATATGCCGAGAGGTTTGTAGCGACTTTCGACAGGAGCGCATGCGCCGTCCGAAAATCCTGAAGTGGCTCCGTCAGAACCGAGACAGTCTTTTCAGCCATGTCGGAATCGAAGCGTCGAAGCATGACGCAATGTTCCTGTAACGCCTCCGCCAGCATGAACAGACTCTCCCGCAATGGCGGTAAACGCTCAATCGACGCATCAGGCTGATCCTGATGGGTCTCCGATGTGATCGGTAGCGAATCAATCTCAAGGATCTGCGCGCGCGCGACCGCGATCGTTCCATGAACTGCGTCAACGAGTTTCGGGAGCAGTTCCTTCGATTCGTCGCACTGGTTCGACCCTGAAGCCATATCGTCTGAAACGAGCTTGTCGAGTGCTGCGCATGCAGGCTCCGAGGCGGATACATAGTCGGCGGTCATAGTGGCAATACCAGCCGCCTGAGCATTGATCACAGCCAACAGCGGCGACCACTCTTCTGACTTCGAAACCAACGGCGTGCCGCGCGTGATGTGGTCAATACGTTGCTCGAAGTTGTCACGAAGCTGAAGAACTTCGGACAGCGTGGCGATGTACTTCGACGACCGTTGTGCAAGTGGGATGAGCTTCTTTGCCGAAGACGCCTGCTGTGCCGTGTCTGCACCGGTTTGCGAGAGCGCCTTCCAGCGCGCAGCCAATTCAACAGTCTGTTTGGCCCGCTGCGAAAGCGCATCCGATGCACCGGTCGATGTCCACTCGGCGCAGATTCGCGCAACCTCGTCGACGGTCTCGGGCAGGCTTGCTCCGTCCATTCCCGCACCTTGGCGATCCGGCGCAGTTCCCGCGCGCATCAGAATCGTGCGAACACTGCGAACAGCAGCACAAGTCTTCTCGATTGCAGCCTCCGTGGCCTGCGCGTGCAATGCAAACGCTGCCGCCCAGTCGTGCGCGCGTGAGTTCATGATAGAAACCGCCCATCTATTTCGCTCGATTTCGGACAGGTAAGAAAGATTCGTTGCGAAACAGTGAGCGTCGGCCGAGGCGTCAAATTCGCATCCGTCGTTAAGCCACCTTTCACCTCCTGCGGGTACCACCTGCCGAACGGGAGATCATGCGAGTGATGGTGCAAACCGATGAGCGATAACGACGTCATTTCAGTCACGGTGCCGGCGGCTCTTTCTCCAGCAGATGCTTCCGGCATGCGTGACGAGGTGGTTGAGAAGCTGTCAGCTGCGTTGGCTTCCGGCGGCAACCTCACGATAGAGATTGATGGCGAACAGCCGAACCCTTGTTCCTTACAAGTATTAGTTGGGGCAAGGCGGAGCGCGGATCAGAAAGACGCAAATATCACCTATACGGGAACCGGTTCTGAAGCGTTCTCGTCTATCGAGATCAACTAAATCAGGGGCGTAGAGTGAGCAAGACCATCCTGACGGTGGACGATTCCAGAAGTATCCGCGAGGCGGTACGCTTCTCGTTGGAGCCGCTTGGTTACGACATCATCGAGGCTGAAGATGGCCTTGACGGTATTTCACAACTCGAAAAGAACAAAGTCGATCTTGTGATCACCGATTTGAACATGCCGAACCTTGACGGTTTGGAGTTCATTGAACAGGTCCGCCAACGCGGTGAATTCACCGGCTTGCCGCTGGTCATGCTGACGACGGAAGGTCAGGCGGACAAGATGCGTCGCGGAAAGAAAGCGGGCGCTTCGGGATGGATCGTAAAGCCCTTCAACGATCTCCAGCTCGAGCTCACTGTGAAAAAGTTTATCGGCTAAATCGGGAAAAGACTGAGGTCAGGATCATGCAGGACAAGCAATTCACCGATGAAGAACTCCTCGAACTGCTCAAAACAGGGATCGAGAAGGATTACATAGCGCCTTGGTTTCAGCCGGTCATGGATCCCTCTGGGACGATCATGCACTCGGCAGAGGCGCTCCCACGCTTCATCGATCCCGAGTTCGGCGTGATCTCTCCGATGACCTTCCTTGATGTTGCGTTCAAGCATCGACTTCTTGGGCCGATCGGAGAGGTTCTGTTGCTCAAGACCTGCGAAGCGCACGCAATCTGGCAGGAACGTGAAATCGCGCCGGGCCTTGTGACGATCATTCTCTCCAGTCTTGAACTGCAAACGGACGGAATTGTTGATCGTATCCGATTGGCGTTGGACAAAGCCGGCATCGAAGGAAAGAACCTTGGTGTCGAGGTCGTTGAAGCCACGGCATACGAAGACGGGTGCGAGAAGTCCTTGAAAGCGATCGATGACTTTGTGGCCTTTGGCGTGAAAATCATCGTCGACGATGTCGGAAGCGGCGAGACACAGATCGAAAACTTGCAGCGGCTTCATGCATCTGCAGCGAAGATCGACCGTATGACGGTCAGCGTACTTGGCGAAGACGATGCGGCGTTGGTTCGGGTCAAGACGCTCGCCGAGGCTTGCAAGAAAGCGGAAATTCCGTTGATTGCGAAGGGGGTCGAGACCCGTCTTCAGATCAACACGCTTGTCGAGGTCGGATGCGAAGGACAACAGGGATTTGCCAGCGCGCGTCCGATGCCGCTCGATAGCTTTACCGAGTGGCTTGATCTCAACACGGGCTGGGACACGTCGGACGCAGCATAACTGCGCTATCCATCCATCAAGAACTTTCGCCTCTGCCGGTTGGTTTCAGTTCGGCAGAGGTCAGGTCACGCTCAAGTGGCTCTGCTTGCAATCTCCCACTTGCCACTGAGTTGCATCCCAATGGTCGCCAGTGAAAAGACCGACGCGCTACGCGGCTTGCCTGCGACGCTCGCTTCTTCGCACAATCTCAAGAGCGCATTGAACAAAGCTTTCGCGTTGTACTGGATCGCCAAACGTCTGGAGCGCGTGATCGGCAACATCCTCAGGAATGTGAGATGAACGCCTGAAACGGACGAGTACTTCGCCAAGACTGGCACTGAACTCCGGGTGAGCCTGCACCGAGATCGCGTATGGACATTCAAGTTCTCCATACGCAACCAGCGCGTGCTTGCAGAACGCACTGGATGCGAGCGTCACAGCATCTTCCGGTAATCTCGTTACTTGATCTTGATGCATTGCATGCATCGAAAAAGAAGTTGCTTGGTCAGTTATCCAAGACGGCTTCGCTACCCAGTCATATGTGTGTACACCGCACCCCCAACCCTTCTCGGACTTTTCGGCACGGCCACCGAACGCTTCCGCCATGATCTGGTGACCAAAGCAGATCCCGATAATCGGGATTGTGCTGTCGCGCACGTCGCGCAGAAATCCTTTCAATGGTTCAATCCACGGCTCGTCATCGTAGACGCCGTAGCGAGAACCGGTGATGAGCCATGCATCGCAGACATCCGGCCGCTCGGGAAGCTCACCGTACACAACCTCCCAAAACGGCATCTCGATGGTCTGCTCGACACTCTGAAACAACGATCTGAACAAGTACGGGTACTGCCCGTGCGCGTCTGCAAGATGATCGGCCATCTTACCGGTTTCCAAAATTCCAATGATCATCGCGTGCTCCTTACGGATGGCCAGTTACCGCCGAACTCCCAACACAGCAAGTGCGCTCAGGAATTCGCAAGGGTCAGACTGACTTTCAGTCCCCGATGATCCGAACCCGGAATCGCAATCGTCTCAGCGGTTGCCACGCCGACTTCTGCCGAAACCAGGGCATGATCTATTTGCAGCCCCAAGGGTGAAGGAATGTCTCCAATGACTGTCGGATAAGCGCCTTGCCAGGTAACCCGGAAACCACCGATCCGCCGGGTCGACGTCAACGTCTCCACCCGCCTGAGTGCAAAGGACCATGCGGTCGCGTTGAAATCGCCCAGGATGACCCGTGGCATCGGCAATCGTTCAATGATCCTGTCCAACGCCTCGATCTGCTCCCTCTGATTCCCGAAAAGATTATGCGCCATGTGGACAGCGAGCAGGGAGAACTCGACGCCTGGCGCCACCTCGACAATCGCATGGGCACCAGTGGGACCGGCGCGATCCTCCAGCAACAAGCGCCCGTCCCGCATGGGAAACTTTGACCAGATCACAGTCCGGAGTGTTTGCCCGCTGGTATTGAGCGAGAGCCGAAACGGGTAAAGCAACGCGAGAGACCGCTCCCCCGCGAGAACCGACTTCGTCGTCTCGGACGTGACAAGCACATCGGCGTCCGCATCGTAAAGCACACGCCGCATTTCTTCGGTTTCGGGATTGTCATGATACAGGTTGGCCGCGAGGAGCGTGATCTGCACATCGCCGGAACCACGTTCCGGGCTTTCCCAAAGCGCGCCGAGACCGGCCAGTGCCAGAATGGCCACCACACACACCCGCCAAACGATCTGCCATGCGCCAAGTATGAACGACAGCATGGCGATTGGCAGGCACAACAACAGAAAGTGCAGGCGAAAGTGAGCGAGCATGTCCAAGGAGAACACCACGCCTCCAAGATAGCCCAAAAGAACGGCGACAAGGGTCATCGCCGAGAGCGCCGATAATATCGCACGCAAGAGTCGTTTCATTCTGCCCGATCCGCTTTTCGGCCACTCTAGCGTTGGATTGCCGCGAAAGGAATCCGCTAAGTCCTAGAGGTCAACGATCTCCATATCGGCGCTGAACTTTTCGGTATGCGAAATCTCCTCGCGCATCCAGTCGAGCAAGACACTGACGCGGCCCGAAAGTTCGCTGCCCTTGGGGCACACAAAGAAGAACTGTGCCCTGGGTCGCATTGCTAGTTTGAACGGCGCGATGAGGCGTTCGTTCGCAAGATAACGTTCAACGAGAACGATACGTCCGAGCACTATTCCCGCACCTTCCAAAGCACCGTCGATCGCATGATCTGCGTTGGAAAACCGCGGCCCGTGCGTCCAGTCGCCCTCCATGCCCGAGACCCGCGCCCAAGCGGGCCAGTCCGGCGCCGGCGTAAAAGACTGGATGCTCTCATCGTGCAACAGGGTCTCGCCCGACAGATCGTTCGTCCCGGCAATCCGCGCTGCGACTTCCTTTGTGCACACCGGGGTGATCCATTCCTCGGCCAGTACTTCGGAATAGCCGGTGTCTTCGACGTTCTCGGCGAAGCGGATCGCCGCGTCGACGCCATCGCGCAAGAAATCCATGATCCTGAGCGTCGCAACGAAGCGCAGTTCGATCTCGGGATGACATTCGTGGAACCGGTAAAAGCGCGGCGCCAGCCACTTCGCTGTGAAGGCTGGTCCGGCTGTGATCGTCAGCGGTTCATCGGCCTGCAGCTTGGCCACGGCGCGCGTCGCCTGACGCAAACTGTCGAACGCCATCGAGACACCGGGGTTCCGGGCCAGCCCCGCCTCGGTCAGTTCCACCGCTCGATTCAGCCGCCGGAAGACCGGGACGCCGAGAAATTCCTCCAACTGTTTGATCTGGTAGCTTAGTGCTGCGGGCGTGACGAACAGCTCCTCCGCGGCCTTTGCGAAGCTCATGTGGCGTGCAGCGGCCTCGAAGGCGCGCAGGGCGGTCAGGGGTGGGAGGCGATCAGGCATTTCAGTTAAGCCAGTTTGATCTGATGTGCAGAAAGACTCGTTTGAAAGTCCTACTCTGCAATGACATATAGCATTGCACAAGGGCAATAGAGCCGCGTACGGTTAAAAGGAGCCTAACAATGTTTAACACTTCGCTGACACCGCCGACTGTCGACCAGAAGACGATCGACCACTACGTCGCCAAGGGGAGCCGCCTGCGCTCGAACGCTTGGGCCGAGTTTTTCCAGGCCGTGTTCACGTCGACGAAGACGGTTCCGGTCCAGATCGCTCCGAAAGGACGCGCCACAGTCTGAGCCAGCCATTGCTGGCATGAAATCGGCCGGAGCTTGCGGGCTCCGGCCGTTTCTTTTGTCCGCCACCGCGCGGCAGATTAGCTGAAGTACTGACCGCCGTTCGCGGAGATTGTCGAACCCGTGATGAAGCCGGCATCGTCGGACGACAGGAACACACAGCACCGCGCAATTTCCTCGGGCGTGCCCAAACGGCCGACGGGGATTTGGGCGATGATCGCTTCGCGAACCTTCTCGGGCACGGCCATGACCATGTCGGTCCCGATGTATCCGGGGCAGATCGCGTTCACGGTGATCCCTTTGAAGGCGCCTTCCTGTGCCAGGGCACGGGTGAAGCCAATATCGCCAGCTTTCGCGGCGGAGTAGTTCGCCTGGCCCATCTGGCCCTTCTGACCGTTGATCGACGATATGTTGACGATCCGCCCGAACCCGCGCTCGCGCATGCCCGGCCAGACCGGATGGGTCATGTTGAAGATGCCGGACAGATTGGTGTCGATCACCTCTTTCCATTGCTCCGGCGTCATCTTGTGGAACATGCCGTCGCGCGTGATCCCGGCATAGTTGATCAGGACATCAACCGGTCCCAGATCGGCCTCGACCTTCCCGATGCCGTCGGCGCAGGCATCGTATTCGGCGACCGACCATTTATAGACCGGAATGTCGGTCTCGGCCTTGAACGCCGCGGCAGCTTCGTCATTGCCAGCATAGTTCGCCGCGACCGTGTAACCTGCCTCTTTCAAGGCTTTCGAAATCGCGGCACCAATTCCACGCGATCCGCCAGTAACCAGAGCAACCCGTGCCATGTCCGTCTCCTCGTCCGTTATTTGTCGTTGGATGTGGTTTTTCAGGCGGCCATGAGGTCCGCCTTGATCTGAGTCATCCTGTGGGACGGACGCGACGCCCGCCCCACGAATGAATTACGGGCGTTCGACGCACATGGCGACGCCCATGCCGCCGCCGATGCACAGCGTGGCCAGACCCTTCTTGGCATCGCGACGCTTCATTTCGAACAGCAGCGTGTTCAGGATGCGTGTGCCCGATGCGCCGACCGGGTGGCCAATCGCAATCGCGCCGCCGTTCACGTTCACGATGTCTGGATTCCAGCCCATGTCCTTGTTGACCGACAGGGCTTGAGCGGCAAACGCCTCGTTGGCTTCCACCAGATCCAGATCTTCGACCTTCCAGCCCGCGCGCTCCAACGCCTTGCGGCTCGCGGGGATCGGTCCGGTGCCCATGATCGACGGGTCGACACCAGCCGTGGCATAGGAAACGATACGCGCCATTGGCTCGATGCCACGCTTTTCAGCTTCGTCGGCAGTCATGAGAACCGTTGCGCCTGCGCCGTCATTGATGCCTGACGCGTTTGCTGCCGTAACGCTGCCTTCCTTGTCGAAGGCGGGACGCAGTTTCTGCATGCCTTCGATGGTGGCGCCGTGACGGATGTATTCGTCCTTGTCGACAATGATGTCACCTTTGCGGTTCTTGACGGTGTAGGCGACGATCTCGTCGTCGAAGCGACCAGCTTTCTGTGCCGCTTCCGCCTTGTTCTGGCTGCTGAGCGCGAACTGATCCTGTTCGTCCCGGCCGATCTGCCACTGCTTGGCGACATTCTCGGCGGTATTGCCCATATGATAGCCGTAGAACGCGTCGGTCAGGCCATCCTTGATCATCGAGTCGATGAACTTGACATCGCCCATCTTGGCACCTGGACGAAGATGCGCGACGTGCGGTGCGACGGACATGCTCTCCTGTCCACCGGCGACGACGATGCCCGCATCGCCAAGCTGTACGTGCTGTGCACCGATCATGACCGAACGCAAGCCGGAACCGCAGAGTTGGTTGATGCCCCAGGCGGCACTTTCGACCGGAATACCCGCATTGACCGAGGCCTGACGCGCTGGGTTTTGACCCTGACCGGCCGTCAGAATCTGGCCCATGATCACTTCGTCGATGTCAGTGGCCTGCAGTCCGGCACGTTCAAGTGCACCCTTGATGGCGGTGGTGCCAAGATCATGCGCAGGCACGTTCGCGAACGATCCGTTGAAGCTGCCCACAGCCGTACGGGCTGCCGATGCAATGACGACATTGGTCATGGGGGGTCTCCTTTTTCCCTAGCGGCACGACCGTTTCGGTCGCATTTTGTATTCTGGCGGTACTGGTGCCACAGGCATGACCTTGCGGCAATGCGACATTGATGCTGCACTGCACAATAAGCATGCGTTGGCGCGCAAAGCGGCTTTCGCATTTGCACAACCCTGTTGCACCTGCGCTGTTGCGGTGCAACTATCTCGAAAATCTTGGGGAGGCACCGGCATGGCGGGCGAGAAAGACAACGCAAAGATCGTCATCAAGAAATATGCGAATCGCAGGCTCTACAACACGGCCAAAAGCAGCTACGTGACGTTGGATGATCTCTCGCAGATGGTGCGGCACGGCGAAGACTTCGCGGTTTTTGACGCCAAGAGTGGCGAAGACATCACGCGCTCGGTCCTGACGCAGATCATCGTCGAGGAAGAGGCGAAAGATCAGAACATGCTGCCGACGAAGTTTCTGCGCGAGCTGATACGGTTGTATGGTGACCCTCTGCAGGGCGTCGTCCCAAGCTATCTGGACGCCGCGATGGATGCTTTCAATCGCAATCAGGATCAGATGCGTCAGGCCTTCACGGGCGGGAACGCGTTTGCGAACCTCGAGTCGATGACGCGCGCTAACATGGACTTCTTCGAGAAGTCGATGCGTGTCTTCGCGCCGTTCTCTGCCGGAACCGAGCCGGGCACACAGGGCGCTCAAAAGCCTCAAGCAGCGGCCGCGGCCAGTCCCAAGGCGGATGTGTCAGACGATCTCGAGGCGCTCCAGAAGCAGATGCAGGACATGCAGGAACAGATCAAACGCCTGACCAAGGACAAGGATTGATCAACGCTGGCCCGGCGCCGCGTGCCTTCGACCTTATGCCTGTGCTGCGATCAGCGGCATCGGCTTTTCTGTCGGGCTCAAGCGCAGGCTGGGTGATCCGAAGAAGAAACCCTGAAAGTACTCGACTCCAAGATCCGACAGGCACCGTGCCTCCGCCGGGGTTTGAACGGCCTCCGCAACCGTCATCATGTCGAAACGTTGGGCGATCGACACGAGCGTGCTGACCAGAAATGCATCGTCCGGAGATGCCTCGATATCGCGAATGAACCGGCCATCGATCTTGAGGATGTCGAACCGCAGATCCCGAAGGTGCCGCAGCGACGTGTGACCCGCACCGAAATCGTCGAGCGCGAAGGACACGCCGTACCCGCGCAGGTAATCCATGAAGCCCCGGGTCCGATCGGTCTCGAGCATCGCCGCTGATTCGGTCACTTCGACGATCAGTCGCTCACCGAGATCGGGTTCCATGCCGACCTCGTGCTCGAACAGCTCCATCCAGGCGCGATCCTGCATGGTCTGCGGAAAAATGTTGATCGAGAGCCGAGCCGTCGGATGTTCGCGCATCGTCTGCAAGGTAAGTGCCAAAACCCGCCGATCGATGACGGTCGCCATGCCCAGGCGTTCTATTGCCGGCATGAATTTCCCAGCAGTCAGCAACACCCCGTTCTTTTGCCGGATGCGCACAAGGCATTCGTGGAAGCTGATCGTGTTGCCGCCTTCGGCCCGCACCACGGGTTGATGCACAACCACAAGGTCGTTCGAGTGAAGGGCGTGCGACGTTGCGAGCGAGGCCGACATAAGCTCGCGCCTGTACTGAAGCAGCGCCCATTCGTCCGCGGCCCATTCAACAGCGCCGACCCCGCGCAGCATCGCCATGTGAAGCGTATGCAGCGCCACTGTCTTCAGATTGTCGACATCGTCACGTCCGGTCCGCTCTGCGCATGCGCATCCAGCAGAAATCGTTACCGCGACAGGGCCGAAAAGCGTTTCAACCGGTTTGGCGGCGGCGTTGCGCTGAAGTTCGGCGACCAGTGCATTGACCCGGTTGCCGCGAGCGCGTTTGATCGTGATGAGAAATCTTGCCCTGCTGGTGACCACGAGGTCCGAGCCATCCGGCAAAAGCGGACGGATCATGTCCTCCATCGTAGAGACGATCTCGGCACCCAACCTCTCGCCGAAGAGCTCTTCGAGCGTGGCGAGATTGTCGATGCCGAGCGCGACCACATGGTCCGCTTGGTCAGCAATTTCCGTTTCACGGTGTTGCGGGGTGCCCATGCGGTCAGTCCTCACCGGGAGAGGGACGTTAAATCGTTCGACGGACACTTGCTGCGTCAGCCTCAACATCAGGTTAAGATCGGGGAACTGGAGGAGCGCATGGCCGAGCGACAACGCTGCGACTGGTGCGGGCACGATCCGCTCTATGTCGACTATC
Organism: Paracoccaceae bacterium; assembly: GCA_050043005.1. Classification (GTDB taxonomy): domain Bacteria; phylum Pseudomonadota; class Alphaproteobacteria; order Rhodobacterales; family Rhodobacteraceae; genus Thermohalobaculum. Next base: position 3,270 of record JBHJIZ010000164.1, on the reverse strand, counting down.
ACGATACGGAATGGGGCAGACCCGACACCGACAGCCGCACCCTGTTCGAGAAACTGATCCTGGATGGCTTCCAGGCGGGGCTGGCCGGGAGCACGATCCTGCGCAAGCGGCCCGCCTTCCGGGCGGGCGTCGATGAGTTCGATCCTGAGAAGATCGCGCGTTATGGAGAGGTCGAAATCTCGCGGCTGCTCGCGGATGCCGGGATCGTGCGCCATCGCGGCAAGATCGAGGCGACCATCGGCAACGCGAAGGCCTATCTGGCGATTGAAGAGCGTGAGGGATTCAACCGGTTCCTCTGGCAGTTCTATGACTTCAAGCCGTTGCAGAACAGCTGGGAATCGATGGCTGACGTCCCGGCGGAGACACCGATCAGCAAAGAGATATCCAAGGCCCTGAAGTCCGAGGGGTTCAAATTCTGCGGGCCGACGATCGTTTATGCGTTTTCACAAGCGTGCGGATTGGTGAACGACCACGTCGACGGCTGTCCGCAACAGGCAGAGTGTGCGGCGAACGCTGATCGCGTGAATTTTTGACCCCGTGCCGGGGCCGCCGATGCTCCCCGACGAGATCTGACATGCGTGACCATCGGCGCGGCCCACCCACCCGCATCAACGGCCCCGGCGAAAGCTCATCGATAGCTGAGCCAGCCTGCGCGGGCGGCGCCGGAGGCGACGGTCTCGGCAAAGTGGCGCGCCACAGCGACAGCGTCGAAGTCGTCTGCGATCCCAGCCGCGAAGATCTGGGTCTCTGCGGGGGCCGCGCATGGGGTGACCGATCGCGCCCGCCCCGCCACGTCGACCTCGTAACCACCGTCGCGTCCCAGCAACATGCCCTTCAGGCGCGTGGTACTGTCGGGTCGATCGATCAGAAACCGTTCCGCAAGGTCTTGGGTGAACGTCGCGGCACCTGCGTAGGACCAGTGCCGCATCCCGACTGCACCTGGCAGAATACGATGCTTTGGCGTGCCAGGCTGGAGTGCCGCTGCATCGATCTTTCCAAAGGATGCCGCGATCACCGGTGCCTCGGTCATGGTGGCAACGATGCGACGTGCTTCTGACACGTCGACCAGGTCGCCTCGGGTAACGACCACCAGGTCCGCGGCGCGCAGCATTGATCGGTGCGCATCGGTCTCTGGCGGCCCGGTCACTCCGTCAATCACTGCTACGATTGAGGCGGCCGGACCCGACCAATCGGGACCGTAGGCACAGTGTTCCAACAGCACGTTGGCGTCGTCTCGCCCTTCCCGCGTAGTTCGACACCCGTGGCGTTTCAACTTGGCTGTGTCGATGGTCATGGAGTCTGCCAAGCCGCCCGGCGTCCCGCCAACCGGCCAGCCCAGCGCCTTGCCGAGCTGCGCGGCGAGTGTCGTCTTGCCCGCCCCGGGCGCGCCTGTGATGATGATGGGTCCGGTCATGGCGATCCTTCCGCGCCGATGTGCTAGCCGGGTTTCACTACGACGCGCAAGCGGTTGACCGGCCTGTCAGGATGGGTCTGAATAGCGCCAAACCACGCGGGAGACCCTATGGCGACCGATCCGATACAGGCCGAGATCCGTCTGCCCAGCAGCGACATCGCAGCGGACTTGTCCTTCTTCACGAAGACACTGGGCTTCCGGCTGGACCAGATCTTTCCGGCGGACGATCCTTCGGTGGCCGTAATCTCGGGACACGGATTGCGGTGCCGTCTGCAACGTGGGGCTGTCGAGGCGCCGGGAACCATTCGCATCCTGTCGGAGGATCCGGTCGGTGTGGCTGACGGCGCGCTGGAACTGCACGCCCCGAGTGGCACACGGATCGAAATCGCACGCTTGAACCCGGCAATGGAGATCCCCGCAACGCGGCATGCGTTCGGCGTGCGCCGTCTGGCGGACGAGGCACCGTGGGTGATTGGCCGTGCGGGCATGCAGTATCGCGACCTGATCCCGGACCGGCTGGGCGGCTCGATCATTGCCAGTCACATACGGATCCCCGATGGCGGTCCTGTGCCAGACATGGTTCACTACCACACCATCGGGTTTCAGCTGATCTTCTGTTATCGTGGGTGGGTCGATCTGGTCTACGAGGATCAGGGCCAACCCTTCCGCCTGAACGCGGGCGATTGCGTGATCCAGCCGCCCGAGATCCGGCACCGGGTGCTCTACGCCTCGGACGAGATCGAGGTGATCGAGATCGGCGTGCCTGCCGAGCACGTCACAACAATCGACCACGAGATGGAGTTGCCGACGCCGCACCTCCGGCCTGATCGCGACTTTGGCGGTCAGGTCTTCTGCCTGCACCGCGTCGCCGAGGCAACGTGGGTGCCATGGCGCGTCCCCGGCTTCACGCATCGTGAAACCGGGATCACCGCCGCCACGCGAGGAACCGCTGGCGTGCAGGTCATCCGCGCCCAGACGACAGAATGCCCGCGTTTCACGAACGATGCGGACATCTTGTTCAGCTTCGTGATGGAGGGTCGGATGACGCTGCCCGCCGAGGGCCATGATCCACAGGTGCTGGTGCCGGGCGACGCCTTTGTCGCGCCGCCGGGGATGGCCGTGCAGTTCACAGAGTGCTCGAACGATCTGGAATTGCTCGAGGTCGCACTCCCCGGTGCTGTGACCTCAGAGATCCAGGCATGATCTTTGACAATCCGCTCTACGAACCACTCCTTGGCGATGCCGAGATGGCGGCGTTCTTCAAGCCCGAGGCCGAGATCGCCGCGATGATCCGTGTGGAACGCGCCCTGGCGCGTGCGCAGGCACATATCGGGATGGTGCCCAAGGACGCCGCCCGGGCGATCGACGAAGGCCTGCGGGATATCGCGATCGCGGCAGATGAACTCGCACCGGGAACGGCGACAGCCGGTGTGCCAGTGCCAGCGCTGGTGGCGGCTTTGCGGGCGCGTCTGCCCCAGGACGCTGCCCACTGGGTGCACTGGGGCGCCACCACGCAAGACATCATGGATTGCGCGTTGCTCTTGCGTCTGCGCGACGGGTTTCAGGCTTTGTCCGCGCGGCTCGATGCATTGATCGCGATGTTGGCTGACCTCGCCGAAGCCCATGCGAACACTCAAATGGCTGGGCGCACCCGGACCCAGATTGCGACGCCGATCAGCTTTGGCTTGCGCACGGCTTACTGGTTGCAGGGTCTGCTGGATCAGCGCGACCGCCTCCAGGCCGTCCGATCGATCTGCACGCGTGTGCAGTTCGGAGGTGCCTCTGGCGCGAACTCGGCGGTTGCTCCGCATGGCCCGGCGATCATCGATGCCCTTGCGCGAGAACTCGATCTTGAA
>JBHJIZ010000163.1:0-16282 GCA_050043005.1 Paracoccaceae bacterium | reverse complement strand
GCAGAACCGATCCCCTGGGGGACTATCATCGCAGCCCCGGTCGTGCCCGAGGGGCGCCGGAGAAACCCCGCGAGGGCCGGCCGGGGGAGCAGCAGCCGGGACAGCGGGTCCGAAAACCCAGGCACGGTCTTAGACCCCTGCCCGGCGAGCAGCGCCGAGCACCGCCTGTTCCAGAACGACCGCATCAAGGCCCGGATCAGGACGGTAGAGCCCGGTGCCGAGATCGCGCAACAACCCCGGTGCGACGCCGAGGGTTTCGGCCCGCACCGTCCATGGATCCTGCCCAGGGACGGCACGGTCGGTCAGCTCGCGCAGCAGCACCGCCAGAGCGGTCAGCCGCTCGGCCAGAGGCAACGCGCGGGTCGCCGCAACCCTGTCTGCGACTGGCACGAGACGCATGTTACGGCGGAACACACCCGCCAGAGCGACACCAAGCGCCACCAGGGCCAAGCCCAGTCCCACGGCAATCAACAGCTCGGACAGACCAGGCGCCTCCAGACGCAGCCCGTAGAGGCCCTGAAGGATCTCGGCGTCCTCAGCCATGGCGCGGTTGTGCGTCCGGGTTCATACCCGCGTGATAGGTCGCCGCGACGCGCCCCAGCGGATCGTCCACGGATCCAAGGGTCGCTGAGGCGGCACCGGTGTCACCACCAGCGGTGGCATATCTGAACAGCCCCCGTGGCGGATCGGTCTCGAAGCTGTCAGCAACCCGGAGCACGGACAGGCGTGTCCGGCGGCGCAGTTCTTCGGCCTGATCTTCGAAGCCGTCGCCGAGATTGTCCATGGCCGTCGCCACCAGAACCTCGGCTCCGCGCGGCGCGATCCGGCGGGCATGCGCCAGTGCGTCCGACAACGCGGGGTCAGGTGCGTCTGCGTGAGCAAGAGCAGCAGCATGCGCGTGCGCCAGCGCTCCGATCACCGCCACCATGCCCCGATCCCGGCCCGAAGCAGTCTGAAATACCGGCTCTGCGTACGATAAGGCAATCAGCCCGACGCGTCCGCCTTCTGCCACCGTCTGCCAACCGGCCAGACACAGCGCTTCTGCCGCCGCGACCGAACGCAGCGTGCGCCGAGTTCCCCACAACATCGAAGGCCGGAAATCGGCAATCAGCAGGGTCGTTCGATCCCGTTCGGCATGAAAGCTTCGCACATGTGGCACACCGGTGCGCGCGGTGGCGTTACGGTCGATGTGGCGCGGATCGTCCCCATGGGCGAAAGACCGCAGATCCGCAGTCTCTAACCCCCTGCCCCGCGCCCGCGTCGCCAGTGCGCCCGGAAGTGCCGTTACGGCACGGGGCGAGCGTCTGGCCCGCACCAAAGCCCGAAGCCGCAACAGCGCGTCTGGATCCAGATCCACCATGCGCTAAAGCGGCGCAACCCGGGTCAAAAGCCGTGCCACCAGGTTGCGCGCGGTGATGCCATCCGCCTCCGCCCGCCAGGTCAGCACCATGCGGTGCGCCAGCGCATCCGGCGCCAGGGCCGCCACATCCTCGGGCGTTGCGAAATCCCGGCCGTCCAGCCAGGCCCTGGCCCGAGCGCCAGCGAGCAGAGCCAGCGACCCACGGGGCGAAACCGCGTGGGCGATCTCGGGCATCTCGCCAGCGTCGCGGGTCGCGGTGACAAGCTGTACAATGAACTCCTTGAGCGCTGGTGCTGCATGGACCGCCTGTACCGCGCGCCGCGCGGCGGACAGATCGATCCCCGAAAGACGCTCGGCCGCTTCGGCGACGCCCTCGGCTTCGGCATCCACCAGATCCAGAATACGCCGCTCGTCCGCCGGCCCGGGCTGAGCGACGACCACATGGAACAGAAACCGGTCGAGTTGCGCCTCTGGCAGCGGAAACGTGCCCTCGTGCTCAATCGGGTTCTGTCTGGCGATCACCAAGCACGGGTCGGGCAACGCGTGGGTTTCCCCGCCCGAGGTTACCTGTCCCTCGGCCATTGCCTCAAGCAATGCCGATTGAACCTTTGGCGGGGCGCGGTTGATCTCATCCACCAGCACCAGATTGTGATAGACAGGGCCTGCGACAAACTCGAACTCACCCCGATCCGGACGGAACACCGGTGTGCCCGTCAGGTCCGACGGCATCAGATCCGGCGTGCACTGAACCCGCGCGAAGCTTGCCTCGAGCCCATCCGCCAGCAGGCGCACGGCGCGCGTCTTGGCCAGCCCGGGAACACCTTCAACCAGAACATGCCCGCCGGTCAGAAGCGCGATCATCATCCGCTCGACCAGGACGCCGCGCCCGATCAGCCGCCCGGAAATCCAGTCGGACAGGCCCGAGATTGCGGCGGCGGCGGTGCTGGTCATGGGTGCTCTTTCAGGATCGTCGAAGCGTCAATCGCGTCATACTATCCGCAAGCGCGGGGTTGGGAAGGGGGTGAGGATTAACCGTCCGCTCCGCGTGCGAACGGGTTCCGGATGGTCAGCTGTCCGATCCTGCGCCCGTCCTGCATGTCTTCGGACCAGAGCACCCCTGCCCCAGCGGTCTCGGCCGCGGCCACGATCAGGCAATCATAGAAAGAAAATCCGACCTCACCGGCCAAGACGAGACCGCGGGTATGCATCGCCTCGGTCAAGGGCAGAACCTTCAGGGTCTGGCGGAAGGTGCCGGTCAGATCGGCGATCTCGGCCCAGTCGAGCCCCGCTTTGCGCCGTGCGACACTGGCGAATTCGTTCAGAACCTGCACGCTGATCAGCCCGCCACCGGTCAGCAGGGTCTCGGCCCGCTCGGCCTTGGCTGTGTCCCCGGACAAAAGGTAGAGAAGAACATTGGTGTCGAAGAACGCATCCGCATCAGCCGGCGCGGTCATGCGCGTCCTCGCGGTCGAACTTGAAATCCCGCGGCAGACGCCCGCGATACGGCCGTATACGCGCCAGAAGTTCCGCGCGGCCAGGCGTCTTCTTTAGCCCGAAGGTCCGGTCGTTGGCGACATGCACTTCAACGTCGTCACCCTCACGCAAGCCCAGGGCTTCGACCACGGCTGCGGGCAATCGGATCGCCAGAGAGTTTCCCCATTTCGAGACTTGCATGACTTCTCCCGGATATACATTAGGATTTGTATATCTAAGCGGGATGCCGCCGCGACGCAAGTCTGGCGTATACGGCCGTATACCGGGACCCGTACGGCGAAGCGTATACGGCCGTATACGCCGTCAGTCGCCTTCCAGTTCGGCCCGAAACGCATCCAGAGCGCGCTGCAGAACGCCCTCGTCCAGATCATTCAGGTCGCCCGGCGACAACAGGCGGATCTCCCGCCCCTTCACGGTGCACTTGAAGCCGCCCGCACGAAACTCGATCTTGCGGCCCGAGAGGTCAGGCCCCGGCCTGGCGCCTTTCCCGACAGGCGCCGCGAGGAACGCATGGAAGACCCCGGCCACAGCATCGGCCCCCCTACCCGAGTGCGCCAGCATCTCGCGCAACCGCGCCAGTTCGGTCACATCCTCGCGGACTCGGTCAGCCACCTTCAAGGCCGTGTCGCGCGGGATCGCACTGGGATCTCCGAGTACGTCCTGCACCCGATCCATCAAATCGGCGATCTGGCGCAAGTGATACCGTTTCGCACGCGCCGCTGATGCAAACAGCCGGTCGACCGCAGCTTCGACGCTATCTGCGCCCGTGCCTTTCGCACGTGCATAGCGCACCGCCAGAATCGCCAGCTCACCATGGCTGACGCCTTTTCGCACCATATTCTCATCGACCATCCGGCCATAGGCAGCGTCGATATCTTCGAGCGCGGGTGCGACCTTGGCGCGGATGTGCCGGAAACGTTCATCGCCCGTCTCGGCCAGCAATTGGCGATAGGCCGTCAGGCGCCGCCAGCCGCTTTCCAGTTGATAATGCCCGTTTTCATCCTGGAAGAGCTTGATCGACTGCTGCAGCCCGCGCTTCGCAAGCGAGGCCTTCAACTCCTGCATTTCATCGTCGTTGAGGTCCTGGTCGAGATCGAACCGATCACGCTCTAACGCGGTCGTCCGGATCTCGGTGACGTCGACCATCAGATCGATCCGGTCATCGGCGCGAGCCTGGTTGAACGCCGCGACATCGGCCTTCATTTTCTCCATCAGGCGCGTGCGTTCGGATTGACGCTCGTCCAGCGACTCCGCTGTCTCGGCCACGGCTTCCGCCATCGGACTGCGGCGGCGGCGCGGTTCGGGGTCCGGCGCCAGTTTGTCAGACTCCAAGGGTGCGAGATCAGCAACCAGCCGGAATTTGTCCTTGCCCGCCATCAGACCGCTCCCGCCCGCTTCACGCCCCTGGCGTTGTCTTGTTCCAGCTTTGGCCAGACCTGATGCACCAGTTTGAGCATGTCATGGAACGCGACATCGAAAGAGGCGCGCGCAACCTTCCAGGTGTCTCGGGTCATGTCACGGTAGTCCATTTCGTAGACCGACTTCAGGAAGCGGCCCGATTGCTCGACCGCCGTGGTCAGGCGCACCGGATTGGGCGCCAGCCTGTCGCCAAAGACGTTCCGGAAACCTTCCAGCATCGCGCGGTGCAGTTGGTTATGATCCTCGTACTTGGTCAACAGGAACCGGATCGCCGCGAACTCTTTCGGCAGACGCACACCCGCTTCTGCGCCCAGACCGGAATACCCATCGGCGATCTCTTCCAGCGCTTCGCCCAACTGGCCGATGAAACTTGTGGTCGAGTCGTATTCCCACCATGCCGGGCCGGACGGGATGTACAGGATGTCCGATGCGAAGACGGCGTTCATCGATTGATAGCCGATGGCCGGCGGGCAATCGAAGATGATCAGATCGTACGCGTCGCGGGGCAGGGCATCCAGATACCGGCTGACGGCGCCAAAGAATGTCCAGTACCGGTTCACCGCGCGATAAGAGGCCGAGGCAAACTCGACGAAAGCCGCGTTGGCGCAGGATGGAATAATATCGATGGTCGGCCAGTTGGTGACCTCGACAAAGTCCAGATGCCGCTTGACGCCCAGACGCTGGATCGCCTCGGGCAGGGCACCTAGCTCGGGGTACCGGCCTTCCTCGCCGGGCAGGGCTTCGGCCCTCAGACGCTTGGTTTCCCGATAGAGATCCCGCGCGAGGATACCCCAGACCGTTGCCTCCTCGTTCACATCGGTCAGCCCAAACGAATGCGACATGGTTGCCTGCGGGTCGAAGTCGACGACGAGCACCCGGTAACCTTCCAGAGCCGCCGCATGGGCGAAGTGAATAGCAATGGTCGACTTGCCAGCGCCGCCCTTGAAATTGGCGATACCGATACGGACCGCCCGCTGGCCTTCCGGACGGAACGGCATCAGCGTCTTGCGATGTGTCTTCAAGCGAACGCGGAGGTCATTGATTTCCTCGAGCGAGTACCACCGCTGTCGACCGCCATCGCCCTCGATGATCCCCTGCGGATAAGCCGGATCCTTCAGCTTGCCGCGCAGCGTGTTGACGTTCATGCGAAACATGAAATCGGCGATCTCCCAAGAGGAGAACCGGCGCAGCGGCTTCTCTTCGTAGGGCGAGTAGGTCTCTCTCCTGAACGACTCTTGCTGACGCTCGCTGCGATCCTTCAACATGAGGAAGGTTTCGTGATTGTCCATGACTGCTCTCTGGTGCTGCGATCTGACATCGCTATTCCTGCTGTTTCTCAGAATACGTGTTTTTCGGTATTTTGAAATCCCTATTTCCGCAGATCCTGGGAAAAAGAGTTTTTGCAACACCCCATGAGCGAATCGGTGAGTCGGAAAGGGTCTGACACGGGCAGGGCAGGCTGTTCCCGCTTCGGACTCGCCATGCTACATTTAGCGGGTCAGATTTCACGGGACGCTGAGTATTGGGGATCAGATATGACCAGATAAGGGGTCACTCAGTATGACCCCCTTCTCCTTAAACCGAGTTTCTTTTGTTATTTTTGAAGAGATTTGGATGGAGCGTACGCACGCAACAGCGCTTCCCTTGACATACTCATCGCTTTTTGGCTCAATCTCTGGAAATAGGCGTGATGATTGGGAGATTCGGAGCAACCGAGCCCCGTCATCACAGATAAACGAGCAGACCCAAGGCAATGACCTTGAGACAGAATGACAGGCAGCCATGGCTGAACCTAACATACATTCAGCGCCGCAACGCGTTGGATTGCCAGCATCCAAGCGGCTGACTGGACCGCACGCGGCGGTCTGGAAGTACGACTTGCTCACAGCGCTCAGTGTCTTCGCGCTGGGGCAGGGGGCAACGATGCAAACCTCGATCCTGCGGCTCATCGCGGTTGCAACTGCACGATACGATTGGCGGCGTGATGAGTTGTCCATAGGGCGAGTCGAACTCATGCGGTTGTGGCAATGCTCCGAGCCGACGGTCAAACGCGAACTCAGGCGGCTGCGTGAAACAGGTCTTTTGGTCCAGGTCCGGGCCGGAGTGCGGGGCAGGGTGGCGGCGTATCGTCTGTGCCGTCACGCGCGCGAGCGATTGACCCAGGGACACTGGGTCCATGCCGGTCCAGACTTCACGGCACGTATGCAGGGTACGCCAGAGCCTGAACCGTCGGCAGGTAATGTTGTCAGTTTTCCCCAGACCGATGCAGAGAAGGGCAGGGGGCTTGCGCTCTGGGCCAGGGCGTTGAACGAGGCCGAACCCACCGTGTTTGGTAACTGGTTCTCCGAGGTCGTCGCGCGGCAGCAGGGCAACGAGGCCGTTTTCACAGCACCGTCGCCCTTTATCGCCCAGCAGATCGAGACCCGTTTCCCACGCCAGATGCTCGAGGCCGCGCGTTATGCCTGGCCAACGGCGCAGACAGTCCGGGTCGAGGTGCAGGCGCCGTGAACGGTGCGCCTACTGAATGGTGATCTGCACCTTCTGGCTGTCGCCGCGGGCACCCTTGATGCGCAGTTCGTACTGCCCGGGACGGATCGCGATGAAGCCCAACTCCACCGTGCCTTCGTCATCGAATTCCAGACTGTCCAGTCCCAGCGGGCGGACTTCCAGATCGTTGATGACGATCTCGTCGATATAGACTGCGCGGAAGAACTCAGGCCCCACCAAAGTCAGCTCCTGGCTGCCGTCGGCAACGATCTCGACCTCGTAATAGGCCCCAGATTGCAGCGACCACGGGCCTTCGGACAGTGGCTTGCCTGATGCGATGGTCAGTTCCGGCAGTTCGGCCTGGTTACACTTGGCGAAGAGCCCGGCGAAGCCCAGATCGGTGCAGAGCGGTGCCGCCTGCGCAGGCAGTGCAAAGGCGACAGCAAGGCTGGCTGCTGCGAAAAGTTTCTTCATGATTTCCTCCCGTGAATTCAAAGGCTTAGTTTGGGGATACCACCACACCCCAAGGTTGTTCGCCGACGGTTATGGACTTGATCACTTTCTGGTCGGCGACATCGATCACCGAGATATCGTTGGAGTTTCCATTGGTTGTCAGGAGGTACTTCTCGTCCGGCGTGAACGCCATCTGCCAGACCCTCTGGCCGACCAGAAGGTACTCCTCGACCTCGTCGGTCTCTCCATCGATCACCGCAACGCGGTTCGCCGGTCCAAGTGCGACATAGACCTTCTTTCCGTCCTTGGTCGCCCGCACACCGACCGGCTGCAAAGCTTCCGGTGGGATGCCGGCGAGCTCGAAGTTGATCTTCTTCATGATCGCACCGTCGGCTGGGTTGATCACGGCCACGGTTCCGCCGATCTCGGCCGAGACGTAGAGTTTCGAGTTGTCCGCCGTGAATTCCGCGAAGCGCGGCCGCGTGTCGACCAGGGTGTTGTGGAAGATTTCGAAGGTCTCGGTGTCGATGAAATGCGCCATGTTCGTCGTCTCGGAGGTGTTCACCACCACCTTGCCGTCCGGGCTGATGCCCATGCCTTCCGGTTCCACACCGACCGGGATCTCGGCCAGAACGGATTTCGTCTCGACGTCCACGACGGTGACGATGTTGTCGTCCTCGTTCGCGATGTAGAGCGGATTGCCCGAGGGATGCAGGACGAACAGTTCCGGATCCGGACCCGAGGGCAGGGTGTGCAACTGCTCCAGCGTCGCCGTGTCGAAGACCCGAACCGTATCGTCATCCGACGCGCAGACATAGAGATGCTTGCCGTCCGGCGAGATCGTGATGCCGCGCGGACGTTGCCCGCCCTCGATCGTTCCGGTGACCTCCCATGTCTCGGAGTCGATGATGGTTACGGTGTTGCCCTTCTCGTTGGTGACATACACCGTAAAGGCTGCGGCGGGTGCTGCCAGAAACAGGGCAGCAACTGCCAGGGGCAGGGCTCTGAGCATGGTTTCCTCCCGTTTTCGCGCGCGTTCTCCGCACGATTGACGCGAAGTTTGTTGGAACGGGCGGGTAGGTCAACAGATCAGGCGGCAGGAAATGCGCATAAGAGATTAATAATGCGGGCCAACGGGCTTTGATGGGTTGCAAGGCTGTGTCACGCGCGCAAACATTCCTGACATGGGACAGCTAATGGCCATTCTGATCGCCGTTGTCTGGGCTGGCGCAGTGCAGGCGGACGGTTTGAGCCCGGGCGCAAAGATCGCGTTTTTCGGGATCTCGTTCATCGATACGTCGACCGAGGGTGCTTACAACGGCATCCGCGAGGACGAAACCGCCCGTCTCGCGATGCTTAAGGACTATGTCCGCGACCAGTTCACCGAACGCGGCTTCACCCTGTTGCCACTCGACACGGTTGAAACCGAGATGAACCGCGTGGCCAGCGTCGCCGACTGCAATTTCTGCGACGTGATCATGGCCCGGAAGCTCGAGGCGGACTACTCCATGGTCGGCGAAGTGCAGAAGGTGTCGAACCTGATCCTCGCAATGAACCTGGTGGTCCGTGACGCTGCCGAAGGCCAGCACGTGCGGGGGATCTCGGTCGATATCCGCGGTAACAACGACAAGAGCTGGCTGCGCGGCATGCGCTACATCCTGAAGAACAACATCTTCAAAGAATGACCGTGGTCGCTGGCTGCACAACCAGTGCTTTTTTGTATTCTGGCATCGCTGAGCCCAAACCGCCGGGCACAAAGGCGCCCCAATAGCGACATGCGCCCACTCTGCATGTCCGATGCTTTTGTTGTGAGTGGTCAGTGACCGGTAGCTTTGTCCCGCACACTGCGGTTTAACGGTGTTGGAGAAAGTTCAAAGCGGCGGGCGCCAAAGCGACATTCATGCCAGGCGAGGCTGCTGTTAAGCTCCGTTTTGTTGAAACTCCGCATTTCCACCGTTCGCAACCATCGGGCGCAAAGTCGACGATGAACGAAGTATCAGGTAGCTATGCGTTCGTACGACGCCGGCCAAGCCAACCCACGCCGAACAGCCCTCCAGTCGCAGACAACAACAGCCAAACAGCGGCGGGCAGCGGGACCGCTGTTGTGCCGCCGATGGTAAGTCTCGCAGAGTCCGTTGACCAGGTCCAATCGTAAGTTCCTTCAGTCAGTCCGAGGCTTGCAAAAGTTGAGTTGGCGAAAACTAACTGAGAGGTGATCGACCCAGTCTGGAGTGCACCGCTGGGAATACCGATTACGGGCAACCCACTAAAAAGTACAAAAGTGAAGCCGAACCCATCTCCCGAGAACGTATCTCCGGAGGAGTTGTTGGTGCCTGTCAGCGCACCTGATCCAAAGTCTGTCGGCGATGCCGTCAACCCTTGGTAAAAGTCCATTTCGCTGCCGGAGCTGATCTCACCCATGAAGAGGACGGCTTCAGACGGAAGAACTCTTCCGTCGAAATTGGCGCTTGTAAGAAACGACAGTCCAGTTACGTCGTAGGTTCCCGTCGCATTGAAAACCACATCTCCACCAGCTTCAATCGCTGTGACTGTGACGACCGCATCGGCTGGCTTGCCGATCAATGTGATGCCTAACGCGAATGTGGCTGCACCAATTGTCCGAATAATCTTACTCACGTTCGCCCCCCTCCGTCGATCTGTTTTCGTAATAAACTCCGCTGTTCTAAAGGGCTAAAGACGTGTTTTAGGGCAAGCAATGATAAACTGCCTTTACATGCTCTTTTGCAACCAAAGAGCATATTTGCCCGCATGACTTCACCGGAAAACGCATGTGGCCCAAGGCATCCCGAGAAAGCCCAATGCACAGCAAGACAAGCACATCATCAGGGCGACGTGGGCGAGGTCGACTGTGGCACCGTCAGCTCTTACGATTGCATTGTGGCATCCAACGCACGCGTTGCCTGAGCCCTTTCAACCGCCTTCGCCTCAATACAGCTGCGTGGCATGATTTGATCTGAGGCACGGATCCGTGATCTTACCATCCCGTGGTTGGCGCACCTGAACGTGCAACTTCAAACTGTTGAGAACCAGCGCTAGTATTTACAAGGTGGACCGCGATTCTTGCGGAAGCGGACGATAGGGGAGTGCGTCAGATGTCGGAAAACATGCTGTTTGTAGGCAGCGGAGCGGGGATCGTTGGCCTCGTAATCGGCTTCCTTATGGGAGGGGTCGACGAAGACAAGCTGGTTGACTCGATCGGCGCCAAGGTGAGCGCGAGCGCCAAGTCCGCAGAACAGGCGAACGCCGATCAGATGGCGCGGATGACCGAAACGATTGCAGCACTGGGTGCGCAGGTCACAGAACTGCAGGAGAACCAGGCGGCCGTGCAAAGTGCCGGTGCCGAGAAACTTGATGCCGCCGTGGCAGCACTTGGCGACCGGATCAGTGCGGTGTCCGCTGAACTCGTCGAGGTCGTCTCGACAAGCGGCGCAGACCAGACCGCGCAGATCGAGGCTGCTCTGGCTGGTGGCATGGCCGAACTGCAGGGCTCGCTTGGGTCAATGGCGGCGGTCGCCACCGCTGCCGCAACGGTTGCACCAGCATCAGGGGAGGATGCTGTCAAACCGGATCCCGCAGCCGAACCTGCGATCGAAGGGACGCGTGTGGGGGAAACCAAAGTGCTCCTGGATGGCGCGGCTCGGGTGTTCGTCTCTGGCATGAATGCCGAAGAGGGGACCGTCCGCGTAGCCATCAACGGCACGGCAACGCAGATGCTGGGCATTTATCATAAGGTAAACTTCAGCGCCGGTGGCAAGGACTGCCTGTTGCAGCTCGATGGCGTCACTCAAGGTCATGTACAAATGACGGCGAACTGCGCAGAATAGACAAAAGAAAAGCAGGAGCCTTCGCATGAAGATCGGACGCGTCGTTGCAGCCCTGGCTGCCGTGTTGATTGCGGTGCAGGCTCATGCAGATGAAACCTGGGACGAGTTGCGGCCAGCGATCTTTGGTGATGACGTCCCGGTTGTCAGTCCCGATATCGTGACGTTGCACGCGCCTTACCGGACATATGCCGATCCGCGCACAGATGTCGGGGCACGGATCACCGCACCATTCGGCGAGTTCATCCGGACCGTGTCATTGATCATCGACGAGAACCCGATGCCGGTTTCGGCGGTTTTCGAGCTTGCCGAACCGCAGCGGGAGTTCGCATTCTCGACCACCATGCGGATCAACGGGCCCAGCATGGTCCGCGTTGTTGCAGAAACCGATGGTGGCAAGTTCTACATGCAGGAGGCGTTCCTGAAGACCTCGGGCGTCGGGGCTTGCTCGGCCCCGCCCGGGACCGATCCGATCGAGGCGCTGGCGAGCCTCGGGACCATGAACTTCAAGCTGCTGCCTACGGACAGCAGTACCATCGTCGCGGGTCTGGGTAAGGCGGCGCCCTTGCAGAGCAGTCCTTTCGGCGACGGCCGCGCGGTACAACTGGACATCGATCACCCCAGCCATTCCGGCATGCAGATGGATCAGATCACGTTGCTGTTCATCCCGATGCGATATGTCGAAACGGTTGAAGTCGAGACCGACGGCAAGCCCGCTTTCACGATGACGGGCTCGATCTCGTTCAGCGAGAACCCGGCGGTGCGTTTCGATATTCCTGCCGATAGCGTAGGCGTCGGCGTAAAGATGACCGACACCGACGGTGCGGTGTTCGAGGAAAACTTCAGCCTGCCGGGCGGCTGACCGGGCGGGCAGGGAGCATTCCGATGTCGTCGCCCCACCACCCGGCTTACAAGATCTCCGCGATGGGCGGGATCTTCTTCCATTCCGGTGTTGGCTGATCGGTGCCGTCCGCTGGGATGTGACGCGAGGGTGTGATCTCGCGCATCTCTGGCACGTAGCGCGGACAGTTCGGATAGATGTGCTCGGCCGTTACCTCAACAATGCGCTGCGCACCAGGATAGGTCGAAAGGGCAGGGTGGTCGTCATGGACTTGTGCCTGTCCGTTGACCCGGATGCGCAGGAATAGCGCGCCCTGGCCCTCCTCGGCGCCGAACTTCATGAAAAGCAAGCCGACGCTAGGGTTTTCCAGGATGTTGCCCAGCGACTTGTACATCCGATTGCCGTCATAGTCCGGGAAGACCAGCGTGTTCGGGCTGGTGACGCGCACGAAGCCCGGCGCGCCACCCTTGAACGAGCAGTCCGTGACGCCGTGTGCCGATGTCGCCAGGAAGAAGAACGGGACGCTTTCGATGAACGCCTTGAAGTCGTCGTTGAACGCGTCGGATTCGACCATCTCGACGATCTTGTCGGCTACCGCCCTCCCGCCGTACCGGTCCTGTAGCGTCCGATTGCCATCATGGAACATTGGCATTGAGTTCTCTCCCTGTCTTCTTGTGGGATGAGCGTATCCATGTCCGGGCGTCAGATCATCGCCAAACTTGGCGCTGGCTTTTTGCGGATGTGGCGTGTGGTCTGCCGACGGTGTGTGAAACTGGCGCACGTCGCTGAGACAAGTGTCTTAAACTTATCAAAGTGGCGGCAGAACGGACAAAGCGGTACCGGTATCTTCGGTCACGCTGGAATGCTGGCGCTCTGGAAGTCGCCAGGTCTGTGAAGTCTTGAATACCGAAAGTGCTGTTGTGCGGATAAACTTGCCGTCCACAAACTGGTGTTGGACGGTGGCTTCGCTATCTGGCGTTCGCGACTATGCGCGCACCCATTGAAATGAGAATGGCGCCTCCAAGTCGTCGTGCCCACGTTGCAGCGCGCGCCGCCGCGCGCACGGCTACGATGCGAGCAAAGGCGATACACACGGTGTCCGTGAGGCTGAAAGCAACGTTCGCAATCATGCCGAGCACCAGGATCTGAACCCAGACTGGAAAGGCCGACTCGGGTGATGTGAATTGTGGAAGGAACGCGAAGTAGAACAACGCCGATTTCGGGTTCAGAATTTCGACAACAAGGCTGTCTTGAAAAGCGCGCCCTGAAGACCTGTGCCTGGGGGCTGCACTTGCAAATCCATCAGCGGCTTTCTGCATCCACAACCGCAAACCCATCCAGATCAAGTAGCCTCCGCCAACGACCTTCAGGAGTACCAGTAAGCTCGGCGCAGTGTTCAGCAATACGGTCACGCCGAAGGCAGCGCTGGCGATATGAAGGTAAGACGCGAGGTGGAAAGCAACGGAACTGAGCAATCCGGCACGCGTTCCGTGCGCCATGGTCTGGACGGCCATGTAAAGCATCCCAGGGCCGGGAGTGAACGCGAAAATCACCGTGGCAGCTAGGAACGGAATCAATAAGTCGGAAGGCGGCATCGAGGTCTCCGTACGAGGTGCTGGACCAGGCTAGCAACGAACGCCGATACCTCGAGGGCGGCACATTGAAGCCCGCGCGAGGCGGGAGCCGAGTTTCACTTTCCGGCGGCCACCTCCGTAGGTTTGCGCTCAGGTCAGCTGTCTAACGGCAGCGCGAGTTCCAGCAGTTTCGAGTGGAGCCACGGGCTGGAGACCTGGACATGAAATCGGTGGTAGCGTTGCCAAGAGCTGCCCTTGATCAGGTACGATCCCAGACAGTTTCGCCTAGTCGGTGAGTTCGAACCGTTTGACTTTCTTAACAGGCCAGTCCTCGAACTCCCAGCCGTCGGTCCCTTCAGGGTACCAGTAAACGTCGGTGTGGCCGTACTCCAGGGCACGCTTGGCGGCGTTCCAGGACATCCAGCACTCGGCAAGGCAGAAGAACAGGACCGGGTGATCCATGTTGCCTTGTGTTGCGTGGGCGAGCCCGGCCTTGAAATAGGTCTCGGTGTCGGCATGGATGGCGCCATAGCCGACATTGGGCAGCCAGATCGCGCCAGGGATCGAATTGCGGGGCTTTTCCCTCCAGATCGTGCCCGCGGGCAGTCCCTCTGGCTTTGGCGGTCGTGGCAAGACATCTATGAAGGCCGTCTTGCCTTCACGCCAAAGCCGGTGCGCTTCGGCATCGTCGACCACCGTTGCACCGGACAGCGATCCGGGCACGGGCGCGCGATAGTGATCCATCCGGTAGCTGTCAGGTTCCGGTCCGGCTTGTGCGTGCGGTGCGCCTGCCAAGGCCAGCAGAACCACCGCAAGCACGGCCCGACGCGTCACCGCGCGGCTTTCACGGTCTTGCCCTGCTCATCGATCAACGGCACGCCATACTCAGTCAGGATCGCGTCGATCTCGGTCTGGTTGCGCCGGATCAGCTTGTTCAGTTCGCGTTTCCACTTCAATTCGCCCTGACGGACCCCCAGCGTGATCCGGTAAAACAGCCTTGGCGCGCCTTCTTCCAGCAAAAGAGGCGTGGCCGTCAGTCCTTGCTGTTTGGCGAAGTATCCGCCGATCGGTCCCCACAGGATAGCGGCGTCGGTCTCGCCGGATTGCAGATCCGAGATTGCCTGCTCGGCAGGCGACTCGACCCGGCGGTCGACCATCAGGCGATAGCCCTTGGCCTTTCCGATCAGCCCGTTTCGAGCCATGTGGGTCGCGGGCGGCGCCCCGGCCATGACTCCGATCCGCTTGCCCTGCAGTGCCGGATCGGTGATCCGGTCGACCGCGGCCAGCGGGCTGTCAGGCTTGGTCACGACCACATAGGACGACGTGTAGTAGTGGTTCGAGTTCAGGACCAGTTCGTGCCCCTGTGCAAAGCCGATGATCAGATCGCACCGGTTTGCACCCAGCGTCCGGCGCACGAAACCGAGGGCCTGGGGGAACCATGTGTATTCAAGTGGCCGCTCCAGCTTGGCGGCTAGAAGTTCTGCAATTTTGTTCTCGAACCCTTCGCCTTCCTTGTTCGAGAACGGCATATTGGCCGGGTCCGCACAGACACGCAGACGCGTTTGCGAGACCAGATCCGATGTTTGCGCGGGGGCCTGCGGTGCCGTCGCCAGCAGCGCAAGGCCAAGAACGGTTGCGAGACCCCGTTTACCCGCCCATGCAGGCATCTTCCGCCTCCTTGAAGGATGCGGGCTTCGGAT
The DNA here is from genome assembly GCA_050043005.1 of Paracoccaceae bacterium. Classification (GTDB taxonomy): domain Bacteria; phylum Pseudomonadota; class Alphaproteobacteria; order Rhodobacterales; family Rhodobacteraceae; genus Thermohalobaculum. Next base: position 1,112 of record JBHJIZ010000163.1, on the reverse strand, counting down.
GCTTCTTGCCGGGGCGGCCACGGCCAATCGTGTCGCTGCCATGTGCTTTCAGATAGACGTAAATGTCGTCCAGGTAGCACATGACGTTCGGGTTATCTCCAAAGGCGGGCATTACGGAGTTGGCGGCAGCCCCCACGACCTTGCGCCCGTTCACGACCACCTCGACGAATTCGTAGTAGCCCATGTCCATGGCGGACGTCTTCAGCGCCGGGGCATAGGTCGATCCCTCGCCGTCGGGTCCGTGGCAGACATGACATTCTGCATGATACCGGCGGAAACCCGAGAACGTGTACCAGTCGACTGTTCCATCGGCATCGACCTTGAAGGTTGGCACGTCGTCGGCGGTGAAGTACTTGCCGTCTTCGTCATAGCTGGCGGAAATGTTGTCGGCGGACGCGGTCACCGCCAGACACAGCGATCCGATGGCGAGCAGCAGGACTCGACACAAATTCATCATCACCTCCCCGGGTGTTTGTCTATTTTTTGTAGCTTCACGCTAGAACGAAATCCGGCGCGGGAACAACACCCGCGCCGGACAATTTCATAAGCGTTCCCTAAGGATTAGTCGGGCAGCGCAAAGACCGTCAACTGGCCACCCAAAGCGGTGTAGTTGCTGAGAGCCGCATAGCCGCCCACGGCACCCAGACCGTCATTCGGGTTCGTCAGACCAGCCGCCAGACCGATGCCGGCCCAGCCGCCAACACCCGAGAGGATGCCAACGTACTGCTTGCCGCCATGGCTGTAGGTCATGACATTGCCGATGATGCCCGACGGTGTCTTGAACTTGTAGAGTTCCTGACCCGTCTCGGCGTCAACTGCCTTCAGGAAGCCTTCCAGCGTTCCGTAGAACACGACGTCGCCAGCAGTTGCCAGGGCACCCGACCAGACCGAGAACTTCTCGGGCAGCGACCAGACGATCTCGCCCTTGATGTTGTCCCAGGCAATGAAGTTACCCATGCCGCCATGGCTGTTCATCGCCGGGTACATGGCCAGCGTCGCCCCGACATAGGGCTGACCGGCCGTGTAGCTGACGCGGAACAGCTCGTAGACCCTGCAGACGTAGTTCGTCGGGACATAGAACAATTCAGTGCGCGGCGAATAAGCTGCCGGAT
>JBHJIZ010000162.1:0-4162 GCA_050043005.1 Paracoccaceae bacterium | reverse complement strand
ATTTTGCTTGGGCGCCGCCACCGCAAGGGATGGCATCAACGGAGTTCGCCCGCGCGCTCTTGTCGGAACAATCGGTGCTGGTTTTGCCGGGTGACATGTTCCTGCCCGAGGAGCATCGGCCATCGCGTGCAGTGCGGATCGCCTTTGCGAATGCCGATGCCGACGGTCTTCACGAAATGGTGCGTCGCCTCGCCGCCTTCGGCGGCTGACGGACGCCGCGCCGCCGCCTACGCTGTTTCCCCGCTTGCCGCGATCCTGCCGGGGCCGTATGTAACGCCAACTCTGAGAGAAACGGACAACCGCGATGCTCGACTTTCTGCGCCGATCGATCAAATCCTGGGTCGCCAAGATCCTGCTTGCCCTGCTGATCGTCAGCTTCGCGGTCTGGGGTATCGGCGACATCTTCACGGGGTCTGCGTATTCGACCGTGGCGACGGTCGGGACCGCCGAGGTCGACTCGCAGAGCTTTGCCAACGCCGTGGTGCGTCAGCAGAACCAGATCAGCCGTCAACGCCGGGCTGCCGTATCGCTCGAGGAACTTCGCGCCGCCGGGGTCGATGAGCAGACGCTGGCCGCTCTCGTGCGCGATGCTGCCTTCCGCTCGGAGCTTGCGGAACTCGAGCTCGCGGTGCCGCCGGACGCCGTGCGTGACAACATTCGCACCAATCCTGCCTTTCTGGATGGTCAGGGCCAGTTTTCTCAGTTCGAGTATCAGAACCGCCTGAGCCAGGAAGGCTTCTATGTCGTCGAGTTCGAAGATCTGACGCGAGCACTGCTGGGCCAGCAGATCCTTGTCGACGCAACCGGCAATGGCGGGGCACTGCTTCCGGGGGCCGCCGAACAGATGGCGAAGTGGCGGGGCGAGGAACGCGGGATCGTTTATGCCGTGCTGCCGCGTGCTTCTGCTGCCGAGCCGCCGGAACCTTCGGATTCCGATCTTCAAGCGTTCTTCGATGAAAACAACGAACTGTTCCGAGAGCCGGAGCGGCGCTGGGGTCAGATGCTGCACACGGATATCGCGGTTCTGGCCGGAGAACTGACACCAACGGACGAGGAGGTTCGCGCGGCATATGATGCCGACACCAATCGCTACACCCAGGACGCGACGCGGACCCTTGAGCAAATCGTGTTCGCAGACACAGCGGCTGCTGAGGACGCGGCCACGCGCCTGAAGGATGGTACTGCAACCTTCGCAGAGATCGCGGAAGAACAGGGCACATCCGCCGATGCGCTGTCATTGGGCACGGTGCTGCAAGACGATCTGCCCCAGGCAACGGGAGAAGCGGCGTTCTCAGCCACCGAGCCCGGGATCACCGGCCCGGTCGATGGCCCGTTTGGTCCAGTTCTGTTGAACGTCACCGGCGTTGAACTGGGTGGCCAACAGACCTTTGAAGAGGTTGAGGATTTTGTCCGGACACGCCTGCTGCAATCCCGGATCGGAACGCGCATTCCAGAGATTGCCAACCAGATCGACGAGATCCGCGCTGGCGGGGCAGAATTGCCGGAGCTTGCCGACCAGACCGGCGTTCCGCTGATCGATCTGAACGGCATCGCTCAGGACTTCACGGTCGCGGGTGGCGAGTTCCCGATCGCCGCATATGACCAACGCCTGCTTGCCGACATCATGGAAGCCGACGAAGGCGAGGAGCGCGATTTGATCGAACTCTCCGACGGCTCGTATGCGCTCGTGATGATTGAGCGGCTCGAGGCAAGTCACCTGCCTCTACTCGCAGAAATTCGGTACAAGGTGTCCGACGCCTGGAAAGACGACCAGCGCTTGATCGCGCTGGAAGGCCAGGCAGGCGGAATGCTGACGGGCGACGAGGCTGGTGCCGGTTTCACGGAAATGCTGACGGCGGCCGGTCTCGAGCCGATCGAGCCCGAAACCTTCACGCGCGAGAGCGCACCCTCGATCCTTACGCCGGAACTGCTCGAGGCGGTCTTCACGGCCGATCAGGACGGCTATATTAGTGGCCGGAACCGCAGCGGCGACGGCGTGATCGTGGCAAAGGTTGCGTCCGTGACGAAACTTGAAGGCGAAAACCTGACAGCACAAACAGAAGAGATGGAGACCGCGTTGCAAAGCTCGCTGGCGCGGGATCATCTGGAATTCTTCGCCCGCGCGATCGAGGCGCGTCAGGGTATCTCGATCAATCGGGGTGCAATCGAAAGCCTGTTTGAGCAGATGGGTCAGGCCCGGCAGGGATATTGATGGAAATCTTTCCCGAGATCGGCGCCTTCAACGCAGCCTACGCGAACGGACAAAATCAGGTTCTCTGGACGGAACTGGTCGCTGACATGGACACTGCCGTGTCCTTGATGCTGAAGCTCACAGCGGCTCAACCGGACAGTTTCATGCTCGAGTCCGTGACCGGCGGTGAGATCCGTGGACGATACTCGGTCATTGGATGCAAGCCGGATCTGATCTGGCGTTGCCGGGGTGAGAAATCCGAGATCAACCGCGCCGCTGCGCATGACCGCAAGCACTTCAAGGCGCAGGACGGGGAAACGCTGACCAACCTGCGTGCACTTCTTGCAGAGTGTTCGATGGAGATGCCCGCAGGCCTGCCGCCGATGGCCGCCGGTCTGTACGGTTATCTTGGCTACGACATGATCCGGCTGGTCGAGCGATTGCCGAATGTGAACCCGGACTCGCTCGGCTTGCCGGATGCAATCCTGACGCGCCCCTCGGTGATTGCGATTGTCGACAACGTCAAAGATCAGGTGATCCTTTGCGCGCCCGTGTGGCACGACCCCGGCGTCAGCGTAGATGATGCGTATCTGTCAGGGACGAACCGGTTGCAGGATGCGCTGACCGCGCTGGACCGGGCGCCGTCTTACACGCCTGTCACGCCACAGCCCTCGGCGCCGGTGCGCGACGTCAATCCAATCTCGAACACGACGCATCCGGAATATCTGGAGATGGTCGAGAAGGCCAAAGAGTACATCCGGGCCGGGGACATCTTTCAGGTGGTCCCGTCGCAACGCTGGGCGGTGGCGCTGGAGGTGCCGCCCTTTGCCCTCTACCGATCGTTGCGGCGTCTGAACCCATCGCCTTACATGTTCTATTTCGACTTTGGCGGATTTCAGGTCACGGGCGCCAGCCCGGAGATTCTGGTCCGCGTCCGCGACGGTGTGGTCACGATCCGTCCGATCGCCGGCACCCGTCCACGCGGTGCGACACCGGCAGAGGACAAGGAACTCGAAGCGGATCTGCTGGCCGATCCGAAAGAGCGCGCCGAGCATCTGATGCTGCTGGATCTGGGCCGGAACGACGTTGGCCGGGTGGCCGAGATCGGCTCGGTCGATCCGAACGAGCAGTTCAACGTCGCGCTTTACAGCCACGTGATGCACATCGTCTCGAACGTCGACGGCAAGCTGCGCGCCGATCAGGACGCGCTTTCGGCGTTGCTTGCCGGGCTTCCGGCCGGAACAGTATCCGGCGCACCGAAAATCCGGGCGATGGAGATCATTGACGAGTTGGAGAAAGAAAAGCGCGGCGTCTACGCGGGCGGCGTTGGCTACTTCTCGGCCGGTGGCGACATGGATACCTGCATCGCTCTCAGGACAGGCGTCGTGAAAGACGGCAAGCTCTACATCCAGGCCGGTGGTGGCGTTGTCTATGACAGCGACCCGCAATATGAGTTCGATGAAACGATTGCCAAGTCGCGTGCCCTGCTTGCCGCAGCACGAACAGCGCGGACCTTCAACTGATGGATCTGCCACCGGAGCGGATCGAGCACCCAGCGGCGTGGCGCGGAACCGATGTAGCCCAAGATACCGATCGCTGGATCTGGACAATGACAGACGTGCAGGTCGCGGAAATCGAGGCGGCGGCTGATGCCTATCTCTCGACCCATGCCACAATCGGAGAGATGACGCCGGACGATTTCCCGTTGCCGACGCTTGCATCGCATCTGCTTCAGATGCGCCAGGACCTGATGCACGGGATCGGCTTTCGTCTGGTACGCGGCCTGCCGGTCGCTCGGTACACGATGGAGCAATCCGCTGCGATTTTTTGCGGTGTCGGGGCTCATCTGGGCAAGGCACGCTCACAAAACGCCAAGGGGCACCTGCTCGGCCATGTGACCGACGTCGGTGCAGATCTGAGCGACCCGAAGGTCCGGATCTACCAGACAACGAAACGGCAGACGTTCCATAC
>JBHJIZ010000161.1:0-35583 GCA_050043005.1 Paracoccaceae bacterium | reverse complement strand
GCCGGTGCGCTCGAAGGTCAGGAGGTATTTGGCCAGCGTCCAGCCCTTGGTTTCCTCGCCGACGATGTTCTCCAGCGGCACGCGGACATCGGTCAGGAAAACCTCGTTGACTTCGTGCTCGCCTTCCAGCGTGTAGATCGGACGGACCTCGACGCCCGGCAGGTTCATCGGGACCAGAATGAAGCTGATGCCTTCCTGCGGTTTGCGCGCCTCGGGATCGGTCCGGCAGAGGCAGAAGATATGGTCCGCGAAGTGCGCGAAGGTCGTCCAGGTCTTCTGGCCGTTGATCACCCATTCGTCGCCGTCCTTGACCGCCTTGGTCTTGAGCGAGGCGAGGTCCGCTCCCGCACCCGGTTCCGAGTAGCCCTGCCACCAGAAGTCGTCATCGTTCAGGATGCGCGGCAGGTAGAGGTCCTTCTGCTCCTGGCTGCCGTACTTGATCAGCACCGGTCCGAGCATGTTGAGACCGAAGGGCGATACCCGGGGCGCCCCGGCGCGCACGACTTCCTCGTCGAAGATGCTTTTCTGCGCCGCCGACCAGCCGGTTCCGCCGTACTCGACCGGCCACATCTGAGCGAGCCAGCCCCTCGAGCGCAGCATGGCATGCCATTCCAGATAGTCTTCGCGGGTCAGGCGTTTGCCCTGCTTGACCTTGTCCGACAGGGCCGGGCGAAGTTCGTTGGCCAGCCATTGCCTGACCTCTGTCTGAAACGCGAGTTCGTCTTCCGAGTAGCTCAGGTCCATGACCGCCTCCCTATAGCGCGTCTGCGGTGCCCCAGATTGTCGTCACCTGCGAGGATAGCACCCCGCCATTTCCATGTGCCAGACTTACCGTTGCGTCAGGTATCTGCAAGCCCGGTGCGGCGCCGCGACACTGGCGGATCGCCTCGATCAGCACGAAAAGGCCGTACATGCCGGGGTGCACGCATGACAGCCCGCCACCGTTCGTGTTGACCGGCAGTCCGCCGCCCGGCGCGATATGGCCGCTGCCGACGAAGTCCTTGCCCTCGCCCTTCTCGCAGAAGCCGAGATCTTCGAGGAACAGGATCGTGTTGATGGTGAACGCATCGTAGAGCTGCACCGTGTTCATGTCGCCCGGCTCCAGGCCCGCCATGGCGAACGCCCGTTGTCCTGCCTGCACGGCGCATGTCGTCGTGAGATCCGGCATTTCCGAGATCATACGGTGATCGTGCGCCATTCCGGCGCCAAGCAGGTAGACCGGTTTGGCGTGGTCGGCCGCCCGGTCCGCCCGGACCATGACGAGCGCGCCGCCGCCATCGGTCACGAGACAGCAATCGAGCTTGCCGAGCGGGTCCGAGATCATCCGCGCGCCCAGGACATCATCAACCGTGATCGGGTCGCGGGTGAAGGCTTCGGGATTGTGGCCGGCCCAGCCGCGTGCCGCGACGGCGACCTCGGCCAGGTGTTCGCGGGTCGCCCCGAACTCGTGCATGTACCGCGCCGCCGCCAGCGCATAGGCGTTGATCGGCAGGCGGACATCGTATTGCGCCTCGAAAGGCACGGGCTCGGACGCCGAACGGAAGCCGCCCTGGGTGCGCTGGTTCGAGCCATAGGCGATCAGTGCGACGTCGATCAGTCCGGCTTCGAGATGCTCGGCCGCATCGAGGACGTGGGACATGAACGAGGAGCCGCCGATGTTGGAACCGGAGGAGTATTTCGGCACGATGCCCAGATGCTCGGCCAGCGACATCGACGGCATGGCGTGGACGGCGGTCGCGGCCCAGACGCCATCGACATCGGCGATCGTCAGCCCCGCGTCGGCCAATGCGAGGCGCGCGTTCTGGCCCATGATCTCGAGCGAGCTCCATCCCGGTTGCTCGCCGCAGCCCCAGGCCGCCGCCCCGATGCACGCGGTCCTGCCGCGCAGATGTGCCATGTCCGATGCCATCACGCGGCCTCCCACACGACGGCGGGCTCGCCGTTCAGCTCTTCGATCTTCGCCCGTACTTTCAGGCCGATCGAGACATCCTCGGGTGTCATCCCGACAACGCGGGACAGCATCCGAACCCCTTCGTCCAGGTCGATCAGGCAGACGTTGAAGGTACCGCCCTTTTCGGGCGAGCGGCGGTTCACGGTGGTCGAATACACGGTGCCGGTTCCCTTGGCCTCGACCCATTCCAGGTCGTCCTCGCCGGTGCCCGGAATGAAGGGGCGCGGATAGAACACGAATGCCCCGGTCGACGCCGAGCGCAGGATCATGAACTTGCCGTCTGCGAGGTGTTGCTTGAACTGCGCTTCCGGTCCCATCGGTCCTCCCACACGCGCGGCTGATCCGCTGTATCTTCGTTGGAGGCCCATGCATGAGACTGCGGCGCGGCCGCGTCCAGTCCCGGGGCGTGAAAATCACGGACGCGGTAAAACCCGGTGGAGCCCGCGCCCGCCCGGTCCCGGGAGCTACCAGATCTGCTTGGTCTGGCCGCCCCAGTTGCCGTAGAATGACCATGCGTTGCTGCTGTCCTTCACGCCGAACACGGCACCGAAACCGGCGTTCGCGCGGATCAGATACTGCTCGGGCGTCACAACCTCGATCTTCGCGCCGGAAAGCTGTTCGTCATCGATCAGCGCAGCACCGAGGTTTCCGTAGAATTGATCGTAGGCAATCGACTGGTCCGAGGCGACCTGCTTGTTGATGTCAGTCACCAGTTCCGGCTTGAACTTGACGCCCTGTTCTTTCAGTTCCTTCATCCGTTCGGTAACGCGCGCGCCGCCTTTGACCGCGATATCTTCCAACCGGTCGGACTTCATGTTGGCATGGGCAACGATCGGGGCATTCGCCGTACCGCCAAAGAACACTCCGCAGCCGTTGATCGTATAGGTGAAGAAGTATTCGTGATCCCCGCCGAGGGCGCCGATGTAGACTTTGCCCTCTCCCCACGGCAGCCAATAGCAATTCTTGGTGCCGGCGGTCTTGACCGTGATCTTCTGCGTCTTTCCCTGCAACCCGCCAATTTCGGCGACGGCGGTGGTGACGGCGTTCTTGTAGCACTTGATCGTGTCGGTATGCGTCTTCGACTTGGTTGGGGTGATGACGGTCGAGTCGATCGACATCTCGACATCGCCGGTGGTCGCCCCGTTGGGACCGGTGATCTGAAGATCGCTGCGGATAGCCGTTGGTTTGGTCTTGAAGTCGGTGAGTTTCATTCATTCGCTCCTGAAATGCTGTCTGATGCTTCAATCGCGGCGGCCGCACGGCGGCAGGACGGGAAAACAATCAAGTCAATAAATCGCACAAACCGAGACGGACGCGCGCCGCGGCAGCATGCGGGTTTCGGTGCGGATTCGCAAAGGGAAACGGAAAGCGAAATTGCTATCCATTCAGACCTGGTCCGACCCGCGGCCGGGCACTGCAAGAGCATCCGGAAATCGCGCGCTAAGGGCGCGCGACGCCTTAAGGAGACGCACCTGCGCGCCTTCGCGGCGGCGCATGCTGCGTTGTGCCTCGGGGCGACGCGGTGCCGAGGTGGCTCTCAAGCGTGGACACCGCCCAGGCGAGGCATCCGGATTTCACGACGTCGCGCGTTGCCGCAACGGTGAGCATCGGACGTGCGGGGAGAAAGCCACCGTCTGTTGAACGCAGCGCGCGCACCAGGATTGGCCTGATCTCGTCGCATTGATCGGCAGACAGGCTTCGCAGAGCCTGCGGTCCCGGAAAGAAGCTCTCGGTCGGCGCGCCTTCGGCGAAGATCACGGCGTGATGCTCCAACAGCAGGTGATAGTATGTGATGTGGCGGCGCCCGCGCATGCGCCGGATGCCGTCAAGTCCGGTCAGACCTTTGGCTGGCGCGAGCATCCCACGGTCCCCGTCCGGTATCAGCATGCGATGCTGCGGCGAGACGACCAGATCACGGTAAGGGAGCCCTTCCCCCAAGGCGCCCTTGGCAATCAGGATCGGCTTGTGCCGGTGGTCATCGCGCGTCCAGTGATGCTCGGTCCGGCGGATCCATTGAATCGGCTGTGCGCCCCGATCCGCCGTCACAACCAGATCGCCGACGCGGAGTTGCTCCACGGGATTTGTTCCCCCAGGCGTCTGGAGTCTGGTACCGGCGCCGAAGCAAATGACCGTGCCATAGGCAACCGTGCTGGTGCCCGCGCCGCCGACATTGTCGGCAGGATCGCCGTCCAGTCCGCTGTCGATCGTGAAGACCTCGCCCGGCGCGGGCGCATCCCCGAATTCATAAGCGACGCCGACATTGTCGGACCCGATGCGGACGATGTACACCTTGGTTCCGGAGGCGTCGGAAAGCGAAAACTCGTTCTGCACGACCGACCCTGCCGGATAGGTCGTTCCGTTAATCGTGATCGGCGCCGTGAGGGTCTGCGATCCGCCGGTTTCGACGTAGGCGTCTTCGAAATCGCCGTCATCGTCAGCGATTTCGATTGCGGTCGGGCTGCCCCCTGAAAAGGTGAAGGTTTCGCCGACCCAGGACTGATTGCCGGAGTCGAAGACTGGGCTGACGGGATCGTTCGGATGCGTCGCCGTCTGACGTTCGGAGGCCGACAGGCTGGAGGTATACAAAGACCAGCCGTAAATCTGCATCGACGGCATTTCTACACCACGGTTGCAAAGACCCTGCAACCGTAAAGAAATGCGACAAACGCAAGGTTAATCGCTCAGGCGGGCGTGCGTCTGCGGCCTATGCCATTGCCGCTGTGACGAGAGCTACTCCGCAGTCACTCCGCCGCTGCGCGCACCGTCGACAGCCCCAGCCGCGCGCGTGCGGCGAGATACTCGCTTTCCAGCCGGTCGACCATGGCGGCGGTCGACGTGATCTCTTTGATCGCGTTGCTGCCCTGGCCAGAGCCCCAGATTTCCTTCCAGCTTTTCGGCTTCGACGAGCCCGAGGAGAAGTCCATCTTGGTCGGATCGCTTTCAGGCAGGTTTTCGGGATCCATGCCTGCCCGCGCGATCGAGGGTTTCAGGTAGTTGCCCCATACGCCGGTGAACAGACTGGAATAGATGATGTCCTTTGAGGTGCAATCGACCAGCATCTGTTTGTATTCAGGGTGGGCGTTGGCTTCTTCTGTCGCGATGAAGGCAGTCCCGATATAGGCGAGGTCGGCGCCCATCGCCTCGGCCGCCAGCACACCGTCGCCGGTCGCGATCGAGCCCGAGCAAAGCAGCGGGCCGTCGAACCATTCGCGGATTTCCTGGATCAGCGCGAAGGGCGAGGTCGAGCCCGCGTGGCCGCCCGCGCCCGCCGCGACCGCGACAAGACCGTCGGCGCCTTTCGAGATCGCTTTCTTCGCGAAGTCGTTGTTGATGATGTCGTGCAGGCAGATCCCGCCATAGGAGTGCGCGGCCTGGTAGATCTCCTCGCGCGCGCCGAGCGAGGTGACGTAGATCGGCACCTCGTGCTTGACGCAGATCTCCATGTCGCGTTGCAACCGCGCGTTCGAGCGGTGGACGATCTGATTGACCGCATAGGGTGCCGCCGGGTTGTCAGGGTTCGCCTGGTTGTGGCGGTCAAGCTCTTCCTTGATCAGCGTCAGCCAGGCGTCCCGCAGCGGCGGTGCGCCCGCGGCCTCGCGCGCATTGAGCGCCGGGAAACAGCCGACGATCCCGGCCTTGCACTGGGCGATGACCAGTTCGGGGTGCTGGATGATGAACAGGGGCGCGCCGAACGCGGGAATGCGCAGGTTCTGCAGGATGGGCGGCAGGGCCATGGGGACCTCTCAGCGTTTCACGATCAGGGCGTCCAGCGCGAGGCAGCCGTCTGGCATGGCGCGGACCGGGTTCATCTCGACGCTCTCTATGGCAGGCCCATGTGCCGCTGCAAAGACCGAGAGCCGGGATAACGTCGCGGCAAGAGCATCAATATCGGCAGGTGGATTGCCGCGCGCGCCTTTCAAGAGCGCCATGCCCTTGAGTTCATGCAGCATCTCTTCGGCCACCTCCTCGGAGACCGGGGCCTTGCGGAAAGTCACATCGCCGAAGATTTCGGTGAAGACGCCGCCAAGGCCCGCCATGACGACCGGGCCGAAGACCGGATCGAGTTTGGCGCCGAGGATCATCTCGACCCCGCCGGTGACCATGGGCGAGACCAGCACGCCGTCGATATGGGCATCGGGGCTGTGGTGCGAGACGTTGGCCATGATGGTGTTGTAGGTCTGGGCGGCAAGATCCTCGGTGACATGGAGGACCACGCCCCCGGCTTCGGTCTTGTGCTGGATATCGGGCGAGGCGATCTTCATCGCCGCCGGACCGTGCAGCGCCATGACGGCCTCGTGCGCCTGGATGGCGGTCTTGACAAGCACGTCCTCGACCATCGGCAGACCGGCTTTGGCCAGGATCTCCTTCGCCTCGTGCTCGCCGAGTGGGCCGTCCGGCAGGGACGGCATCTCGGGCAGTGCCGGTTGGCTTCTGGGTGCGCGGTTGAATTGCGCCCCGAAGAACATCGCCGCCGCCATCGCCTGCACGGCCCGCGAGGGGTCTTCGAAACAGGGGAGGTTGGCGTCCTCGTACTGTTTGACGATCTCCTCGGGTCCGATCAGCGACTGGATCGACAGCAGGTTGTCCCGACCCTCTAACGCATTGGTGATCCGGGTGATGAACTCGCCGGAGAGGTTCGGGTTTGCAGCGACCGTGGTCCAGAAGCCGACCAGCCCGTCATAGCCGCCCTTGTCGAGCATCAGTGCCGTGAAACGGTCGATCAGGCTGAGATCATTGAAGAACTGCGCGGTCACGTCGACCGGGTTGCGCGGCCCGGCGAATGGCACGACCTCTTTGATTGCTGCCTGGGCGTCCTCGGGCATCGGGGACACATCGAGCCCGCAGGCCTCGGCCGCATCGGCCATCAGGACCCCGCCGCCACCCGAGATCGTGACCAGGCCGACCTTCTTGCCAGCCGGATAGATCCGGGGTTTCAACGCGATCGCGGCATCCAGCATCTCTTCGGTCGAGCCGCAGCGTAGCGCACCGCCTTCGCGCAGGATGGCGTCATAGACAGCATCTTCTCCGGCGAGCGAGGCCGTGTGCGACGAGGCCGCGTGCGCGCCGACCTCGGACTGGCCGACCTTCATGATCAGGACCGGCTTGCGGTTCGTGCGCGCGACGTCGAGCGCGGCGATCAGGGCGTCGCCGTCCTTGATGGATTCGACATAGGCCATGATCGTGTGGACATCGTCGGCCTCGGCCATCATGCGGATCGCCTCGGCGGTGTGCACGTCTGCCTCGTTGCCCGAGGTGATCCAGTAGTTGATGCCGAGCCGGCTGCGCCGTGCGACGAAATAGAGGTGCGAACCGTAGGCACCGGATTGCGAGGCGAGGCCGATATTGCCCTCGATCGGTGGGGCGTATTCCAGCGACGAGGTGAAGGTCGGGTAGAACCGGTGGGCGTGGTTGAACAGGCCCAGGCAGTTCGGCCCGACAATGCGGGTGTGCGAGCCACGGATGATCTCGGCCATCTCAGCCTGCCAGGCAGCGCCCTGCTCGCCTGCCTCGGCGAAGCCGGAGGAGAAGATCATCACGGTCTTCGTGCCCTTGGCGACCGCCTGCCGGATCACGTCGTTCACGGCGGGCGCGGGCACGGCGATCAGGACGAAGTCGACCGGGCCGGGGATGTCCGACAGGGTCGGGTAGGCCTTCACGCCCTGTACGATGTCACGGTTCGGGTTGACCGGGTAGACCTCGCCCTCGAACCCGTAATGCAGGAAATAGTTCAGCGGGCGCCCGCCGATGCGCGCGGGATTGTCCGAGGCACCGACAACGGCGACGTGGCGCGGCGTGAGGATATGGTCGAGCGTCGTCATCTTGATCTCCGTAGCGTGCGCAATGCGCACCCTACACGGTTGCAACAGGAGTGACAGGCGAGCCGACCGCGCCGGGCAGCCGCAGCGGTGGCGCGGTCAGCAGGCAACGATTGCGTCCGGTCTCGGCGAAGAATGCCGCCAGGTCGCCCAGCCACCAGATCTCGGCCAGCGGAATGCCGAGCTTGAACAGGCAGAGCTCGTGGATCGGCAGCATGGCGCGCTTGCCATCGCCGGTGCGGGACGGCGCGCGTTCGACCGCGTAGTTGTCGGCAATCAGCGCCACGAGACCCGAGTCGCGGATCCAGTCCTGCAATACCGGGTCGCGGCCTTCCAGTGCGGTGCACGTGCCGTGGAGCATCTGGTGGGTCGGGTTGCCGCCAGCCTCGAGGATCTTGCCAGTCCAGCCGGTGTGGAACATCACCATGTCGCCCTGCTCTACTTCGACGCCCTGCGCGGTCATCGCCTCGGACAGCATTGCGTAGTCGACATCGAGATGCGCGTCGCCGAAGGCTCTCGCAAGATCGATCATCACCGCACGGCCCTGCACACAGGTCTCGGCGATGGTCTGGACGCCGAGTTTCTTCGCCTCGGTCGCGGTCATGTCCCCGCATTCGTCGCAGGGTGCCGCGACCAGATCCTCGCCGCCGCGCCAGCCATTGTAGAAGCCCGGCTCGGGCGCACCGTCGCCGTCCGCATCGAACATGCCGCCGACATGGGCGAGCGCATCCCACTGGGTCGAATACTGCATGGTCAGCATGACCCGGTCGTCGTTCACGACGTCCGTGTAGTCCGGCCCGATCTGCTCCAGCGGCAGCAGGAACCGGTCCAGCCCATCCGACGTCGTCGCATAACGCTGCGGCGGATGGCGCGCGGGGTGCAGCACGTTGCCCCCCGGCAGGTCGAGCGGCATCGAGAGGCAGAAGGTCCGGCCTTCCCGCACTTCAGCAATGCCCTTCTTCACCTGTTCGGGCCCAAGCCAGTTCAGACGCCCGATCTGATCATCGGCGCCAAAATCACCCCAGTTTGAGCCTTCCGGCCGGTTGGTCCAGCGCATGTCCTGTGGATCTCCGTCAGTTCGGGGTGTGGATCGGCAGGCCCAACATCGCCCGGCGCTTGAGCCAGAGCGTGGGTCGATAACGGTCCTCGCCCGTGATCTGTTGCAGGGCATTCAGCACGTTGAGACAGGTGGGAACGCCGAGCTGTTCCGTCATCGCGATAGAGCCGTGCGGGTAGTTCAGGCCCAGTTGCATGGCCGTATCGATGTCGGCGGGCGATGCGAGGCCAATTTCAGCCATGTAGCAACCGAGGTTCGCGACCATCGCCACCATGCGCTGCCCGACGAAGCCCGGCGAGTCGGTGATCCAGGTGACCGACCGGCCCGAGGCACTGATCGCAGCCGCGACGCCCGACAGGAACGCGCGATCCGCCCCCGGCGCGGTCATCATCGTGATGCGCTGGGTGGTGTTCCCGGAAAGATCGAGCGCTGCGAAGTGGCGCGGATCGGCCTGAACCTGCGCACAGACCGAGGATGCGTCGAGCCCGGCGGGCGCGGCCAGCACCGGCCCTTCGGTCCCAACAGTCAGGCCAATCTCCTCGCAGAATGCCTTGAGGTCCGGGTTCGGACCGGCGACCCGCACGGCGTTCACCGGATCGGCAGAGGTCTGATAGTCGGCGCTGGGGCGCTCACCCGGTTTGCCGTTCTCGTAGGTGTACCAGCCGCGCCCCGTCTTGCGGCCGAACATGCCCGCATCGAACATCGCCATGTGGTTGGCCGAGGTCTTGAGCCGCGGGTCCTGATTGTAGCCGTTGTAGACGATCTGGCTGACCGGGTAGTTCACGTCGATGCCGGTGAGGTCCATGAGCTCGAACGGTCCCATGCGGAAGCCCCAGCAATCGCGCATGATGGCGTCGACCTGAGCAGGCGTCGCAACGCCTTCATGGACGATCCGCAACGCTTCGGTCGTGTAGGCGCGTCCGCCCATGTTCACGAGGAAGCCGGGCGAGTCCTTTACCTCGACCGGCGTGCGGGTCATCCGGCGGCCCAGTGCCATCAGCGTCGAGATGGTCTCGTCCGAGGTTTCCGCCGCGCGGATCACCTCGACCAGTTTCATCAGCGGCACCGGATTGAAGAAGTGCAGACCGGCCACGCGGTCGCGATGCTCGCAGACCCGCGCGATCGAGGCGAGCGGGATGGACGAGGTGTTCGAAGCCAGGATGCAGTCGGGCCGGACGGCGCCTTCAAGGTCCTTGAACAGCGAATGCTTGACGTCGAGATCCTCGAAGACCGCTTCGACCACGCAGTCGGCCTGGGCCATGTCTGCGATACCGGAGGCCGGCACCAGCAGATCGATGGCGGCCTGGGCGGCGGCCTCGCCCATGCGACCCTTCTCGACCAGGCGGTTCAACCGACCGGCGATGGCATCCTTGGCAGCCACCGCCCCACCGTCGCGGGCATCGAACAACACGACCTTCATGCCGCCTTGCACCGAGACCTGGGCAATGCCCTGCCCCATGGCGCCGCATCCGGCGACGCCAATTACGTAGTCAGGTGCCTCGGCCGGTTTCATCCAGGTTCTCCGCTTCATTGCCTGTCAGGTGCGGCAGGCACTGTAGCGGTGCGGATCGCGATTGGAACCGTGCGGCGCATCCCCGACATGATCATGCCGGGGTGCCCGTTCGGTTCAGCTTACCAGGCGCGGACCCGGTGGCAGGCGCGGGTCGTCGCCCGGCCCGTGGGATTCGAGCTGGTGCAGATCGGAGATGTCGACCTTCTCGGCCCAATCCAGTGCAGTAATCTGTGCCGCCTCGGACAGGCCGAGCAGCGACGAGCCGAGGCCCTTCTGAAGCCGTGCGATCAGCGTCGAGGCGCCCATCATCCGGTAGCCGACCAGAGGCCGTCCACTCAGAGCCGCGTCGAATTCGTGAATGCGCTCTTCGGCGAGTTCGCGGAACTTGAGGATCGCCTCTTCCTTGTTCTGCGCCACCGAATGGCGGGCTTTGGCGACGAAATTGGCCACCGCCGCGTTCTGGCGCAGAGCATTGTCGAAATCCCAGAGCGGACCCTGATAGGCCGTGCCCGCGAATTCCGTCGTGGTTGGCACCGCGACGGTGCCGCGCGCCAGATCCATCACCATCACATCGAGCTTCGAGCCCGCGGGCCGCACGAGGACACGGTCATAATCTCCGGAGATTTCGAGGAAATCCGGCGTTCCGATCGTGCGGCAGACGGTGAGCGCCTTTTCCAGGCTGGCGACGGTGTCCGTGGTGATCAGGCGTTCCTGTTCGAGATTGCCGTCCTCGGACATCCAGGCGCCCATCCGGACGCGCATCTGCGGTTCGGGTCCCAGGGCAAGCTCTGCCGCCAGCGCGAGCGCATCCGGCACGGATTCGAGATGGCGCATCGGGTACGGCGTCCAGCTTCGGCCACTGGACACGTCGCGAATACGGGTCTCGACCGCCGCCATTGGCAGGCCGACCCCATGCACAGCGGCCAGGTAGTTCGACAGTCGCTGGTCGAATTCTGTCAGGACATTCTTCGAGACCTTGTGGAGCACGATGAAATTGCGCCCATCAAAGGTGATGTCGTGTGCCATCCCGAACAGACCAATGCGTTCTGTGCTCGGATCGACAACCGATTCGAAAAACTCTTCTTCATCTGTAGTCATACTCGCCGGTGCTCCCCTACCCGGTCCGTCTGGATCCCGTCCTCACAGCCAAATCGTCCGCCAACGTCTTCTAAAACACCAGAGGATTCTCGGAATCCCGGGTGGTTTTCTCGTTTTCGATCGATTGCCGCGAGAAAAGCGCTCCATTCGATGTCGTCGTTTACCATTTTCGGCAACAGGTTTGGCAAGATTGTGACCGTTCTGCGAATCCAATGGCCAAGATTAGAGCCTCGGGTTCAGGGTTATTCGGGACCCGCCTGGCCCGTCCGCAAGTCTTGGTGCAGGATCTGTTTCAAGACCGTGACGCCTTGCGACGAAAGCGTTGTCAAGGCGGTATCGAGGTCGCGTTTCGCGGCCAGCAGCGCGCCGAGGCGGGACGGATCGCGCATCAGACCGAACAGCACGGGCAGGATGCGGGGCTTCCCCTTGTCATCGAGCGCGTCTTCGGTTCCCGGCGGCAGCGCCCGGGTTGAGACGTCCGAAATCGCCCGGATCGCCAGACAGGGCAGCGCGGCCTGGTGCGCCGCACGCGCAATCCGGTGGGTTTCCATGTCGACCGCAGTGGCTCCGGTCGTCTGCCAGAGCGTCGCTTTCTCTTCGGGTGTTTGGATCACATGATCGCTGCCAAACAGGTGTCCGTCGGTGGCGTCGCCCGGACTCGTTGGTCTGGTCAACGCCAGGCTCTGTTGCGTGACGTCGGTCACGGTGGTCGGGACCACGAGCGTGCCTGACGCAAGACCCAGCGCAAGGCCACCGGCAATGCCCCAGGACAACAGTGCCGTCGCATCGGCATCGATCATCTCGCGCGCGAGATCCTCGGCACGGTCCGGTCGCGCGGCCGAGATGCCGACGATCAGGCGCGGATCCCGGCGGAGTGCGCCGAGCGCCTTTGCTTCGGCCTCCATGCCGCAGATGACCCCCAGTTTCATGGCGCTACCGCACGAACCCGTCAGCAGCGTTGACGTCAGCGAACCGAATGGGATTCAGGCGGGTGGCTTGGGTGTAGGACGCCGAATAATAGAGCGCTGCGGTGACGTCGGGCCACGCCGAGGCAACCAGGTCCACAGCACCCTGCCACCAGTCGGCGGATCGGATGGTGATGTGCGCGTTCTCGCCCGTCGGCAGCAGCGCGTTCGCGGTGTATCCGGCGACATTGATCACCACGAGGCGGCGCGCGTGGGCGAAGACATCGTTGAGCACATAGCCGACATCGCCGATGAAGACATGCTCGAGCACATCGAAACAGACGACGGCATCGGTGAGTTCGCGATCGTCCATGGCGCGGGCCGGTTCGAACACGCGGTAATCCTCGACGTTCAGGAACGCCGCGAGAGATCCGCCCTCCTTGACCGGCTTATCGTGCCAATCGCCGCCTCCGCCGCCGTAATCCAGAACGGAGCGGATCTGATGCGTAGCAAAGAGGTGTTTGAGTTCGTGCCGGAAGCGCACGGCTTCCTGATCCGCGTATGCGGTGGTGACGCGCCCGCCCTTGCGGGTGTCGTAGCCTTCGCGCGCCATCCGGGCGTAGAGCGCGATCAACGCGTCATATTTGGCGGTCTTCGAGAACATCGGCGCAGGTTTAACCGGTCCCAAGGCCCGCGCAAGCCTGGCCCGGTGCCGTGCACTGGTTTCCTTGCGCAGGTGGCGTCCGCAAACTGAGTGATGCGCAGTTTGGGCAGAGGGTTCGCACCCGCTCGCGCCTAGGGCCTGGGGCCTGGCCGCTGATCCGCACCATTTGCCTGCGTCTTGACGGGTCGTCCAGGCTATAGCCCGTTCGGGCGGCGGACGTATCAGCCGGCGATTTTCGGGAATGCCATCTTAGGTTCGTAAGCGTCGAAACTGTCGAGCCGCTGCCGATCGCATTCCACTTGCCAGCGCGATCCGGGAACGACTGCCGAGGCTGCCGGGAAGCGGGCGCGAAGCGCGCGCGCGCGATCGGTGCCTTCGATGGCAATCGCTGTCAGACCGGCGACCACGCCTTGCTGGCGCTCGACCAGTTCGATGGCGCCCTCCATGGTGCCGCCGGTCTCGATCCACTGATCGACCAGCAGGACACGGGTGCCAGGGGCGAAAGCGGGAAGCCGCATTTCCATGTCCTGGGTGCGGCCCGAATAGTTGCTGAAGCTGACCTTGTCGGTCTCGACACAGAGCTTTCCGGCCTTGCGGATCGGCAGGAAGCCGACGCCGATCCGGGTTGCGAGCGCAGCACCGAGCACGAACCCCATGGCGTCAAGCCCGCCGACGACATCGATGTCGACGCCGCTCAGATCGGACTCCAGATCGTCGAGCAGGTCATGGAACGCCTCGCCGTTGATGTAGATCGACGTCGGGTCGAGCCAGGCGAACTTGGCGCCCTTGGTGTTCGGCGCCATGAGGCGGAGATACCAGCGATCGTCTCTCGGCCCTTTCTCTCGGTCGGTTTGTGCGTGTTCAGCCATGGCCTGCTCCCAGGTCGCGCGTAATCTGTATGAGCGCTGCGAGCCGCGCCGGATCGATGTTGTAGAAGTCGCCAGGCACGTTGATCCCGGTGGCCACCATGAAGGCATCGACATCGGCGTAGGCGCGCGCGTTTTCGGGTGTGATCCCGGAGGCGAGGGCCAGCGGCCGGTCGCCGATCCCTGCCCGGAATTCGTGGATCTTGGTCAGGTCGGCCTCTTCACCCGTGGCGATACCCGATGTCGAGACGACGTCCATGAACGGCGTTGCTTCCCGCGCGGCGTCCTTCCAGTGCCGAGGCTCGACCGGCCGTTGCTTCTTGAACGCCGTGCCGCCGAAGTAGAGACCGCGCCAACCGCTTTCGGTTCGGATGCGGGCGATCTCCGCCGCCTCTCGGGTATCGCCGTGCTCGTCGATGCGCGCATCGTCGGCCCAGTACGCATCGAGCACGCATTCCTGTTCAGCGAGGTCTGCAAGTACAGGAAACGCGTCTCGCCCCGTTACCGCGAGAAAGTTCACCCCCATCCAGAGGTCCGGCCAGTCCGCCCGGACGGCGGGGAGGATCGGCAGAAACTCAGCCATGCCGAAATCGTGGTTGATCAGGAAGCACCCGGCCGCACCCTGGCCGACCAGCACCCGGATGTTGCGGTCGGCTTGCGCGGCGTCCAACACGTGGATCACCGGCAGCACGACCGGCCCGACCGTCTTGAACAGTTTGTGGAAATCCTCGCGCGTCATGCCGGAAGGCTATGAAATCCCTGACCGTCCGGTCAAAGAATTTTGTTGCCGCAGCGCACAAACCACGCTTGGATGCCGGAAAACAAACCCGACAGGAGAGCGAGAATGACGAAGCTGCTGACGCCGACGCGGCGCGAGATGATGGCATTGGCCGGAGCGACCGCGCTGAGTGCGCCATTCGTGGGCCGTGCGTGGGCGCAAACGACCGAGCTGAACATGCTCGCCTGGTACGGTCACGGCGAGCCGGATATCGTTGGCGCATTCGAGGAAGCCAACAACGTCAAGTTCAAGCCGAAATACTATGCGGGTGGCGACAACATGCTGGCGCTGATCGCGCAGTCGCCTCCGGGCACCTATGATGTCATTCTCTCCGATGCCGAGTTCGTACAGCAGCTGAACGCTGCCGGGTACATCGAGCCCTTGAACGCCGACGATTACCCGTTCGATGACATGCTGCACGAGGATTTCACCAAGTTCCCCGGCCACTGGGACGGCGACACGCTGTTCTCGATGATGGTGCGGTTCGGGCATCTGGGCGTGAGCTACAACACCACGGCGATCAGTGCCGAAGAGGCGATGTCCTACAAGTGCTTCTGGAAGGAGAACGTGAAGGGCAAGGTCGGCCACTTCGACTGGCATCTGCCGACGCTGGGCATGATGAGCCTGTACAATGGCAACGGCGCGGGGCTCTGGGATCTGGACGATGCCAAGTGGGACGCGGTGCAGGAGAGCACGATGAGCCTGCGTCCGCAGGTCGGCGGGTTCTTCGATTATGGCGGCACGTTCAACGGTCTGAAGAACGGCGAGATGCTCGCCATGTGCGGCATCGGCGACTGGATCACCGGGGTGCTGGAGAAAGATGGTGCACCGGTCGCCTCGGTCATTCCGAACGAGGGCGGCATTCAGTGGACCGAGAGCTACTGCATCGGCAAGGGCTCGGAGAAGGCGGACATCGTCAAGTCGTTCATGCAGTACATGCTGAGCCCAGAGGGTCAGGTGAAGTCGGCACAGATGGCGGCCTATCCGGGCAACGCGATCACCAAGGCGGGCCGTGCCGCACTGATCGCGGCGGATCCGAAGGAAGCCGCGCGCACGAACCAGACCGATGGCAATCCGATGGATCCGATCACGCTGATCAAGGATGGCCGGATCCACTACCGGAACATTCCGGTGCAGCAGACGCTCGAGGATTGGAACGACTTCTGGTCCGAATACAAGAACGCCTGATGCAACGCACGATTTGTCCCGGGCATTCCCCGGGACCATGCCTGCTTTCGGTTGGCCAGGCGCGTTCCGCGCCCATCGCGCGCCGGACGTCGCTGACGCGACGCCAGGCTTCCGACCAGGCCCGCCCCCACCCCCGCCACCGCCAAAGATCGCGAAGCGATCTTTGGCGGTGGCGGGGGTGGGGGCGGGCCGCCGCAAGCGCGCGCTGTTATGCCGGAGGCATATCGGCGCAAGCCTTGCCAATCAGCGCGATTGCAACCACGGGCACCGGATGACGCGCTTTGCCCTGACCTTCCGGTTGCCGAGCATCCTGTGGCAGGCGGTGGTCTTTGTCGGACCGCTTGCCTTCATGGTCGCGATGTCCTTCTTCCTTGTGAAGAACTACCGCATGGAAGAGGCGTTCGAGTTGAAGAACTGGGCGCGGATGCTGACACGCGGCTATGTCTGGGACAGCTACTGGTACACGCTTCAGATGGCGGCTCTGTCCACGGTGACGGCCACGCTGGTGGGATTTCCGGCGGCGTGGACACTTGCCTTCCGGGTCTCCGCGTCGGTGCGGCGCTGGGCGATTTTCCTGCTGATCATCCCGTTCTTCACGTCCTATCTGGTGCGCACCTTCTCGTGGTTTGTGATCCTGGCGGAGTCCGGGGTTCTCAATGCAGGCTTTGGTGTTGCCGGGCTCGGCCCCTTTACGATGCTGAACACGCCCTTCGGGACGATTGTCGGATACCTGACCCTGACACTGCCGCTGGTGGTCATCCTTCAGACCATCGCGCTGGCCAATATCGACCAGAACCTTGTCCAGGCGGCACGGAACCTCGGCTGTCCGTCCACACGCGTGATCTGGACAGTGGTCATTCCGCTGGCAAAGACCGGACTGATCGTCGCCGCGTTGTTCTGTTTCATCCTGAGTTTCGGAGACTTCGTGGCACCGTATTACCTGGGCGGATCTTCGCCGCCGACCCTGCCGATCCTGATCATCGACACGACCAAGTCCGGACAGCAATGGCCACGCGCCGCCGTGGTCGCGGTGATGATGATGATCACGCTGTTCTCGATTGCCGCGCCCGCGATATGGCTGGCCTATGGCAAGAGGTCGTCGAAATGACCCGCGTGCTGCCTATCGTGCTTTATGGCTGGCTGGCGCTCGTCTTCGTGTTCATCTTCGCACCGATCCTGTTCTCGGTGGTCTACTCGTACAACTCGGACCGCTTCCCGACGATCCCGCTGGGCAGTTTCACGACGCATTGGTACGAGACGATCTTTGCCGATCCGGAGATCGGCGAGGCGGCAATCAACTCGCTCATCGTCTCGCTTTCGACCAGTGTGCTCGCGACGCTGCTTGGGTTCTGCACCGCCTACACGGACTATCGGTTCAGTTTCCGGCTGAAGGGCCCGTACCTGGCGCTGATCCTGTTGCCGCCGACGATCCCGCTGATCATCATGGCGTTGGCGATGCTCGCCTGGCTGAGCTGGATCGGCGCCTCCGGGCAGCGTTGGTCGGTGATCATCGCGCATTCCGTGCTGACAGCGCCCTTTGCGATGGCGGTGATCCGGCTGAGGCTGAACCAGATCGATCCGAACCTGGAGGCCGCGGCCCGGAACCTCGGTGCGTCGGAGTGGACCGCGCTGCGTGAGGTGATCCTGCCGTTCTGCCGCCCGGCAATCATCTCGGCAGCGTGCCTCACCGCAGCGGTCTCGTTCGATGAGTTTGCGGTGGCGTGGTTCGTCTCGGGCCTCAACAAGACGGTGCCGGTCGTGATCCTGGAGATCGTGCAGGGCAACATCGACCCGCAGGTCAACGCAATCGGATCGTTGGTGTTCCTGACCTCGATCACTCTGGTCGTGCTGGCGCAGGTCTTCTTCATCTCAAAGGTTGCGCGCACATGACGGAGCCGCTAGTCACCCTGACCGACGTCGTCAAGCGGTACGGCGATTTCACCGCCGTCCACACGCTGGATCTGGAGATCGGTGCGGGGGAATTCGTCGCCATCATGGGGCCGTCCGGCTGCGGCAAGACCACGACATTGCGGATGCTGGCCGGACTGGAGGCGCCCACCCAAGGCGAGATCCGCATCGGTGGGCGCGTGATGAACGAGGTTCCCGTGCACGAGCGTGACACGCCGATGGTCTGGCAGTCGCTGGCGCTGTTCCCGTTTCTGAACGCGCGGGAGAATGTCGAGTTCGGGCTGAAGATGCGCGGCGTCGAGGCGGGTGAACGCAAGCGCCGGGCACTGGAGTGGCTGGAGCGGCTGGAGATTGGCGAGTTCGCCGAGCGCAATGTCGAAACCCTTTCGGGCGGACAACGCCAGCGCGTGGCGCTTGCCCGCAGCCTTGTGACGGAGCCGCAGATCCTGTTGCTGGATGAACCCTTGTCTGCACTGGATGCGCACCTCGTGATCCGGATGCAGGGCGTGCTGACCCGGTTGCAGCGCGAGTTGGGGATCACCTTTGTCTATGTCACCCACTCACAGTCCGAGGCGTTCGCCATGGCAGACCGGGTCGTGATCATGTCCCAGGGGCGGATTGCGCAAGTCGGCTCGGCCCGCGAGATCTACCGCGCGCCGGCATCGCGCTTCGTGGCCGAGTTCGTTGGACGCAACAACATCATGAAAGCGACCATGACACATGAGGGGTTGGAGACGCCGTTCGGGTTCTGCAATGCGCCTCCGGAGGCCAGTCTCGGGGACAGGTTCACGCTCGTCCTCGCTGCGGATCAGGTCGAAATCTCGCGCACCGAGATCGCTTGGCATGCGCCCCTGAGATTGATCTCGGAAGAATTCATCGGATCCGTCGTCACGCTGTTTTTCGAGACCGAGGGCGGCGAGGAGATCAAGGTCCAGATGCAGGAACGCGCGCTCGCCGAACTGGATCTGGACTCCGATGGTCCGTTCTACGCCAGATGGAACCTTAAGGACGCGCATATCCTGCCACCGGAGACGACATGATCCAGAACCCGATCCCCTGGCCGAATGGCGCGAAATGCGCCGTCGCGATCACGTTCGACATGGACGCGGACAGCCTTATTCAGATTGCCCGGCCCGCGGATGGGTACGACCGGCTTTATCCAATCAGCATGGGACGCTACGGGCCGACAGTGGCGATCCCGCGCATTCTGGACACCTATCGCCGGTTCGGGTTGAAGCAGTCGTTCTTCATCCCCGGCTGGTGTCTCGAGACCTATCCGGATGCGGTCGAGGCGATCCTGCAAGGCGGGCACGAGATCGGCCACCATGGCTGGATCCACGAGGATCCGATTGTCACGAAGGGGGCAGATCAGGTCGCGGCGTTCGAGAAGGCGATGGACGCGCATCGGCGGATTGTCGGGGCAAAGCCGCAGGGATATCGCGCACCGGTCTATAACGTGACGCAGCAGGTGATCGATCTGCTGGTGCAGCATGATTTCCGGTATGACAGCTCGCTGATGGCGGATGACATTCCGTACCGGATGACCACGCCGGACGGGCAGCTTTGGGAGATGCCGGTGCACTGGGGCACGGATGACTGGCCGCCCTTCGCGCACTATGACGAGATCGGGTATCTGATGCCGGTGCGTGCGCCGTCGGACGGGTTGAAGGGCTTCTGGGAAGAATTCGACGCGCAGTATGAGGCGGGCGGGTTCTTCATGCTGATCGTGCACCCGTTCCTGACCGGGCGGCTGGCGCGCTGGCGGCAGGTCGAGCAGTGGATCGAGCGCACGCTCGAGACCAAGGATGTCTGGTTCACCACGCTATCCGGGATCGCCGACCATATGGACGCGTTGGCGGCATCCGGCAGATATGCGCCGCGCGTTGAAAAGCTGCCGTATTACACGGATCCGCAATCGTGACCCGGCACAGGCTTCCAAGCGGTCCCGGGTCTGCGAAGCATCACCGCGTGCTGCACCGCGTACGGCACAGCGCGGAGCAAGCTGACATGGACAGGAGGGTCGAATGCTGACCGAGACCGACCGGAAGATGATCCGCGTCGCCTATGACGAGGCAAAGGCCGGCTTTGACGAGGGCGGGTGCCCGATCGGGTCGGTGCTGGCGCGTGGCGAAACCGTTGTGGCGCAAGGCCGGAACCAGCGGGTCCAAAAGGGCGATCCGATCGCGCATGGCGAGATGGATGCGCTGCGCAAGGCCGGACGGCAGAGAACCTATCGCGACACGACGCTCTATACCTCGTTGAGCCCGTGCATGATGTGCTCGGGCACCATCGTGCAGTTCGGGATCCCGCGTGTGGTGATCGCTGAGAACACGACCTTCGGCGGCAACGAGGAGTTCCTGCGCGAACGCGGGGTCGAGGTCATCGTCGCCGACGATCCCGACTGCATTGCGCTGATGACCCGGTTCATCGAGGAGAAGCCGGAGCTGTGGTCCGAGGACATCGCCGAGGATTGATGTCTCTCGACGGTAGCGCCGTCTTGCCGGGGTTCAGAGCGACCGCCCTTCGGCTGCCAGCTTTTTGTTCAGGATCTGCCGCACGAAGATCCCCGCGCCATCGGCGCCCAGCGTCACCTCGAGATAGTCGACGCCGCGCGGGTCCGCCGAAATCTGGCGTTGCATGATCTCGAGCAGGTGTTTGTCCTCGTCGAAGGCGGCAACGATGCTGCCCTTTGTCTTCTCGGCCACATCGTCCGAGATCGACGGCACGTCGAAGGCCGCGCCCCAGAAGTAATGCGTCTTGCCGTGCTGCGACGGGGTCACGATATGGCACCCGCGCATCAGAAAGTCCGAGCGATGCCCGGGTTCGGGTGCGGGATCGTGCACGCACCAGTCCGAGAACGAGATCGCGAGCGACGGCATCCGGCCTTTCTGCACGCGCTTGATCGGTTTGTCCTCGGGCAGGCCCATGCCCGCACAGAACAGCGGCGACAGGGGTGCGAGGTCGAAGTCCTGCTCGTAACAGACATCCTCGCCATCCATGTAGCAATCGGGCGGCGTGACCCAGTCGTCCTGTTTGAACGTGTTCTTGTGCAGGAAGGCGATATGCGTCAGGTCGAGCACGTTTTCGCGGATCAGCACCCAGTTCGCAGCGACCTCGTAGTAGCCGTCGATGAAGGACCAGCCCGGATCGGTCTGATAGGCGACATCGGGCGGATCGCGATCGATCGCGTCCTGGTCGCCCATCCAGATCCAGATGAACGCCCCTGCCTCGCGCACGGCGAAGGACGGGATCTCGGCCCGGCGTGGCTTCATGTGCTGGGTCGGCGCCTTGGTGCAGAGCCCGTCGGTGTTGAACTCCATGCCGTGATAGGGGCAGACGATCTTGTCACCGTCGACATGGCCTTCGGACAACGGCGCCCAGCGGTGCGGGCAGCGATCATAGAGTGCGGCGGGCGTGCCGTCTTCCAGCCGGTAGAGCACCACCGGCGTCTCGAGCAGCCAGCGCGCCAGCGGCTTTGTCGTCACTTCGCGGGAGTGTCCTGCGACCCACCACATGTTGCGCGGATAGTTGTCCTGCAGCATCCCGTTCGGGATCCGCTGACCGTTGGGAAAGATCTCGGCTTCCTTGTTCATGGCTTGCCTCCCTTGGCTGGCTTCACGGGGTTTTGTCGGTCAGCAGTTTGGCCAGTTTCTCGGCCTCTTCCGGGTTCATCTTGTAGGAATGATCGTCGTCGGGGAACGCGCCAGAGCGTACCTCGGCGGCATAGTCGGCAAAGGCCTGTGTGGCGATTTCGGCGATGTTGCCATAGCGCTTGGCGAATTTCGGTTTGAAGCTGTCAAACGCGCCGATCAGGTCATAGCCGTTCAGCAACTGGCAGGTTCCGGCCGAGCCTGCGCCGATCGAGAAGGTGAAGATCGAGACTGCGTCATCGACGGCCTTGCCGACCTCGTAGGGCATGGCTTCGATCTCGAGCCCGATGGCGCCTGCGTCTTCGATGGCACGCGCGTTGTCGATGATCTTGAGCGCGGCGTCGGCCGTGCGGCCCTGCATCTTGAACCCGCCCAGCATGTGAACGCGGTGGGGCAGCAGGCCGACATGGCTCATCACCGGCACGCCCGCATCGGCGACGGCCTTGATGGTGTCGAACATCTCGCGGCCGCCTTGCAGCTTGACGGCGTCAGCGCCTGCTTCTTTCATCAGACGAACGGCGTTGGTCACGGCGATACCGGGCGTCGCATACGAACCGTAGGGCATGGAGACCAGGCACAGCGTTTTCGGCGCACCGCGGCGCACCGCCTGGCAATGCATGATCATCTGGTCGACGGTCATGGCCAACGTGTTCTCGTGCCCGTGCAGGGTCATGCCCAGGCTGTCGCCAACCCCCACGATATCGACGCCCGCGCGCTCGGCCCAAGTCGCCGTCAGCACCTCGCCAACCGCGACCATCACCAGCCGCTCGCCCGCGGCTTTCCGGGCCGCCAGATCCGGGATCGTGAGCTTTGTGCGTGTCTCGGTCACACGCGTCTCCCCATCAGGCGATTCGCTCGCCATTTCTGTTCCATTTGGAACAATATTGCCTGTCTTGCGTTGATCTGGCAAGCAGGACATGCAGGCGCGGACGGAACGAGGCACAGTTGAGCATGGCAGACGAGATGGCCGAGACCGGCGCGCAGGACCTCACGCGGATCTTCGATACGATCGAGTTTCGCGATGCGTACCGGATTTCCTATCTGGCGAACGCGATCGTCATCCCGGCCTATGACGCGGTGAAGCGGGAGTTCGGGCTCATCCGGGCGGAATACCTGCTGATCGTCAGTCTCTCGCACTATCCGGTTCTGACGGCGCAGGAGGTTGCCCGGATCGCGCGCCAGCCGCGCAACACGGTGTCGCGCGCTGTGCACCGGATGCTGGCGGAGGGCTATATCGAACGCGCGCCGGACCCTGAGGACGGTCGTCAGGCGCGCCTGACCATCACACCTGCCGGGCGCGCGCTGAACGAGAAGATTGCCGAGCGCTTGCGGCTGCGGCAGGAAAGCGTGCTGTCAGGTCTGGACGCTTCTGAACGAAAGACCCTCTCGACCCTGTTGCGCAAGGCCGCCGTGCATGCTGCCAGGCACGACGAACGGTGAGCGCTGGTTTCAGGCGGTCTATGCGGTGGCATGTGCGGGCGTCAGATAGTGCATCACCTCGGGCTTCGTTCCGGGAGTGGTCAGATCCGCGATCCGGGCTTGCAGGGCCGCGTCTTCCCGGGTGACGCGCTGGTGGTGACGCTGGTGATTGATCCAGGAGGCTTCGGTCCAGCTTTCGATGAACCGATCAGGATCGTCGGCATCGCGCAGGCAAGTCCAACGATAGGCACCGCTGCGCCTCCGGCTGACAGAGAGCTGTTCGATCAGGTCAAGGAAGGTCGTCTGATTGGCGGTCGGTACGCGGTAGGTGATCTGGACCATCACCGGTCCATCGGTGTCGACATCGCCACTGATCACAGGCTCGGGCCAGTGCATCGATGGCGACAGGTCCATGGACGCGCCGAGTTGCAGGTGCGCCCAGCGCGTGAGGGGGATCAGCGCGACCGCACCGACAGCCGCGATGATCAGCGCCATCGGGATGCCCCAGAGCGCCGCGACCTGTCCCCAGGCAAGACTGCCGAGCGACATCGACCCGAAGAACACGGTCAGAAACACCGACAGGCCGCGCGCGCGCACCCAGTCGGGCAAGGCCGTCTGCGCCGAGACATTCAGGCTGGAGAGCACCGCAATCCACGAAAGACCCGCCAGCGCTGCCGCCGCGATGGCAAGCACCTGGCTTGGCACCACGGCCATTATGACCATGACGATGGCCGTGCCAACGGTGCCCGCCATGACGGTTCCGTCCGCACCCAGACGCGCTTTGATTTTCGGCAGGATCAGCGCGCCGCCCACCGCGCCCGCACCGACCGAGCCCATCAGCAGACCATAAAGCGTCGCGCCGCCGCCGAGTGTTTCACGCGCGATCAGCGGCAGCATGGCCCAGAAGGCCGAGGCGAACAGGAAAAACGCAGCAGCGCGGATCAGCGTCGCCTTGAGAGCCGGGCTGTTCCACGCATAGCGGACACCCGCAATGATTGCACCGCCGACATGTTCGGCAGGAAGCCCAGAGGCCGCTTTGGCTTCCGGCCGCCACCACCAGAGTGCCGCGACGATCCCGATCACGCTGAGCGCATTGACCAGAAACGGTGCCGCGAGGCCTGCGGCCACGATCAGCACACCGGCCAGTGCGGGGCCGATCGCCCGGCTTACATTGATGCCCATCGAGTTGAGCGCGATGGCCGAGGACAGGTCCTCTCGCGGGACGAGCTTCGGGACAATCGCCTGCCAGGCGGGGGCGATAAAGGCCGCACCCGTGCCGAACAGGAAGGTGAAGAACAGCAGGACCCACGGCGTGACCAGATCGAAATGGACCAGCACGGCCATGGCCAAGGCGGCGAAGCCCATGGCGACGTTCACCCAGATCAGCAACTGCCGACGGTCGACGATGTCGGCGATCGCCCCTGCGAGCAACGCGAACAGGAATATCGGCAGCGTTGTCGCCGCCTGAACGGCCGCGACCATGACCGGCGAGGGCGCCAGTTCGGTCATCAGCCATCCCGCGCCGACGTCGTGCATCCACGTCCCGATGTTCGAGGCGACGGTGGCGATCCACAAAATCGCAAAGGCCCGGTGGCGGAACGGCGCCATTGGGCTTGCGGCGCGTTCGGAAACAGCGGCGGCATCTCTCATCAGTCTGCCTCCGGTGCTGCGATGGTGACCCGCACGGTGATCTCCATTCCCGGTCGCAGCAGGGCACCCGGGAATGCAATGGGCGCACGCACCGAGACGGTGCCGTCCTGCGGGTCCACGCTGGCCGAGGCATTGTCCGGGCTTGCTCGATACGGGTAGGTAACACTGCCCGGAAGCTCGACGCTCAGGCTGATCCGCTCAAAAAGAGCATCCAGTGTCGGTGCACCGCTGGCTGCAAGTGTTGCAAGGCGCGTCGCATAAGGTACGCGGTAGGCGAGGATCACCGGGTCGAGTGCGATGATCTCGCCAAGCGGGGCACCGGATTCAGCTTCCAGAAAGGCCCCCACCGCTGTCATCGGTTGTCCTGCAACACCCGTGATCGGGGCGCGGATCAGAGTTCGACTGACATCCAGTTCCGCGCGCGCGCGCTCGGCTTCAGCCAGTGCAACCGACGCTCGAGCAGCCGCCCGTGCTGTTCGTGCCGGGCCAACCACTGCGTCAGAGGCAATCCCGCGCTTGAAGAGTTCCTCCTGTCGCGTGGCTTCGCGCTCTGCGCCTGCCAGTTCCGCACGCGCCTTAGAAAGCCGTGCCTCGGCCACTGCGAGGTCCAGTTGCGCGTCGGACGGATCCAGGCGGATCATTGTCTGACCGGCGGTAACGGCCTCTCCGCCAGAGAACAGGATCTCGGCGACGACGCCGTCCAATCGGCTGGACAATTCTGCGCGCTCGGCGGCTTCGACGCGCCCCTGAAAGACCAGAGACTCGGCGCTCGCATACGGTGCGATAAACGCCGAAACAACGAACAACCCCGCTGAAATCAAAGTGTTGCGTCTCATGTTTCGCGCGCTCCCGGGTGCTGGTCAGCCGTCACGAAGTCCTTCTTGTGAAGGCAGTGCTCAGCGGCCTGCGCCAGTGTCATCCTCTGCTTGGCCCAACTGATCAGGCTTTCGCCCGCCAGCATGCCCAGTAGACCCAGAAGCGCGATGATCGGCGGCGCGGGCGAACGCGTGTTCAGGAGAGCGTAGAGCCCCCCGACCAGCAGGCCGATGGCCAGCGAGATGGCGTATGCTTTCCAGTCCATGTCGACCTCGATGCGTTGGGGAGGGGCGGCAGCGACGGCAGTCCGCCCAGATCACTCGGCCGCGATTGCAGGGCTGCCGGTCGCGGGCGCGCCGGGCGCACCGAAGATCGGCACCGGCGACCAGTCAGGCAGCTCGGGCAATGGCGCGGGTTCATGGTCTGCGAACCGGTCCTTGGCGTAGACGATCTTGCCGCCGCTGAGGGTCAGATCCGCAGTGATGTCGGCGATCTCGTCCTCGGCCACGCTGAAGTAGTCGCGGTCGAGCACGGCGATATCGGCGAACTGCCCGGCCCTGATCTGCCCCTTTTGACCTTCCTCGCGGCTGAACCATGCCCCGGCAGCGGTCCAGTGGCGCAGGGCTTCCTCGCGGCTGAGACGGTTTTCGGCAGACCAGATCATGTCGCCACCGCGGCCCTTGCCGGACACCGCCCAGTGGATCGCAAGCCACGGGTTGTAGGACGAGACGCGCGTCGCATCGGTCCCAGCAGCCAGTGGCGCGCCGGAGGCCATCATCTTTTTGACTGGCATCACCTCGCGCAGGGCGTCTTCGCCATAGCGGGCGCGATAGGCGGTTGCCTGGAACGCGATACGGTTCTGATAGCTGATGCCGCCGCCGAGCCGCGCGACCCATTCCATGGTGCTTTCCGAGACCGTCTCGCCATGGTCGAAGATCCAGTTGAGTTCTTCCAGACCCTTATCGCGGCCAACCTCTTCCAGCACGCTCAGAAGTCGGTGCGCGCTTTCCTCGTAAGTACAGTGGAAGCGGATCGGCCAGCGGTTCTCGAGCAAGAACTCCAGCACCGGACGCAGCTCGCCTTCCATCCGCTTCGGCAATTCCGGACGCGGATAGGAGAAGTCCTCGAAATCGTAGGCCGAGGCGACCAGCATCTCTCCGGCGCCGACGCATTTCAGGTACGCATTGCCTTCGTCCGGTTTGACGATGTCGTTCCAGCGTTTGAAGTCTTCGAGCTCGAACAAGGGGCGCTGGGCGAACAACTGGTAGCCGATGCGGACAGTCTGTTCGCCGCGCCGGTTCAACTCCGAGATAACACCATAGTCGTCCGGATAGTTCAGAAAGCCGCCCGCGCAGTCCAGTGCAGACGTCAGGCCCAGCCCGTTCAGAGCCTTGAAGTAGTGCTTGGTCGAGAGGATTTGGTGTTCGAAGTCGAGCTTCGGGGCCATGTCGAGTAGCGCATAGAGCGGCTGCGCATTCGGGCGTGCGAGGGCGAGGCCGGTGGGCACACCATTGTCGTCGCGTTCCAGTCGGCCCGAGACGAACGGCTCGTAAAAGTGCTTGTCGATGCCAAGTGCACGCAGCGCAGCCTTGTTGAGCCAGCAGCGATCATAGAGGTGCAGCACATAAACCGGGACATCCGGTGCGACCGCGTTGATTTCGTCGATGGTTGGCAAGCGCTTCTCGGCGAACTGATCGGCCGACCAACCGCCGACGACGCGGATCCACTGCCCTGCGGGCGTGCGCTGGGCCTGTGCCTTCAGCATGGCAAGCCCGTCAGACAGCGATGGCACGTGGTCCCAGCGCAGTTCCATCGCGAAGTTGTTGCCCTGGCGGATGATGTGCGTGTGGCTGTCGATCAGGCCGGGGACGACCAATTGGCCTTGCATGTCGATCGTGTCGGCGTCGCCTGCCTTGGCCATGATCTCGGCGTCTGAGCCGACGGCCTCGATCTTGCCACCGGTGATCGCAACGGCCTCGGCATGCGGGGTGTCGGCATCGAAGGTGCTGATCTTGCCGTTGTAAAGGATGAGGTCCGGCATGGTGCGGTTCCTTCCGTGTCGGACGGCTTCAGGGGAAGGGGCGCGCGCACGGCACGCGCCCCGAATGCTCAGATTTCGGTGCCTTGCAGGACCACCGGCGACCAGTCCGGGCTGATGGGTGGCAAATGACGTAGGTCGTGGTGCGCGAACTCGCCGTTCCCGAAGACGACCTCGCCGTTCAACACGGTCAGGTCAGATTTCAGCTTGGCGATCTCGGCATCGGTCACGGTGAAGTAGTCACGGTCGAGGACGGCGAAGTCCCCCATCTGACCCGGCGTGATCGCCCCCTTGCGGCCCGCATCGCCGGTGAACCATGCCGATCCGGTGGTCCAGAGGCGCAGGGCCTCCTCCCGGCTCAGGAGGTTTGCGTCATCGTACATCGGCAGGCCGCCGCGCGAGAGGCCGGTGGTCATCCACTGGATCGAGAACCACGGGTTGAACGAGGTCACGCGCGTCGCATCGGTGCCGCCGCCAACGGGCACACCAAGATCCAGGATCGCACGGAAGTTCGGCGTCTTCTTCAGCGCGTCGGCACCGTAATTGGCGATGAAATCCTCGGCCTGGAACTGGATGCGGTTCTGAAGCGCGATGCCGCCGCCCAGCTTGGCGATCCGCTCGAGGTTCTGCGGCGTGAACGTCTCGACATGGTCGATGAACCAGCCCGGTGTGAGGCCTGCGCCCTTGGAAACCTCCTCGTAGACCGGCAGAAGACGGTCGCCTGTCTCGTTATACGTGATGTGTTGTCGGAACGGCCAGCCGCCCTCGCCCAGCACGGTCATGACCTTGGTCTGGTACTCTTCGGCATCCGCGTCGATCTCGGGCCGGTCATCGGCGAAGATCTCGTAATCGTAGGACGCCCAGCCCAGGTTCTCGCCTGCGCCGACGAACCTGAGCATATCATCGCCCGATCCGGCTCGGATCTCGGCGGTCCAACGCTGATAATCGCTGAGTTCCTTGCCCTTGTGCTGCGGGAACGAGTGATAACCGATGCGGGTCGTCAGCAGATTGTTGCCGTGCAGCCAGCGGATCACCTTGTAGGGATCGGCGTCCGGGAACTCCATGCCACCGCCCCCAGCATCCGAGACCGAGGTGATGCCCAGGCCGTTCAGCACGTCGAAGTATTGCAATGACGAGTTGATCTGGTCCTGGATCGACAGCTTGGGCGCCGCGGACAGCGTCTTGTACATGACCAGACCGGATGGTGCCGCCAGCACGCGGCCGGTGGCATTGCCGCCTGCGTCTTTCTCGATGATGCCGCCGGGATACTCCGGGTGGCCGGGCGTGTCGTAGCCGAAGTATTCGACCGCCTTGGAGTTCAGCAGTGTCAGCTTGTAGAGGTGGTGGATCAGCACCGGATGATTGGGCGCAACCGCATCCAGCTCAGCGACCGTCGGCAGGCGCTTTTCCTTGAACTGGAATTCCGAGAACCCGCCCGCGACACGGATGAACTGGCCGTCCGGGGTGCGGTCGGCCTGCATGCGCAGCAGGTGCAGCGCTTCTTCCAGGCTGTCGACGCCGTCCCAGCGGACTTCCAGATTGTAATTCACCGCCCCGCGGATCGCATGGGTATGGCTGTCGTTGAGGCCGGGGATGACGCGCTGACCCTTGGCGTCGATCACCTGGGTGAACTGGCCAATCTGGCCGCGCACCTCGTCATCGCTGCCGACGGCGGTGAACATGCCGTCGCGGATGGCAAGCGCCGTCGCCTCGGGCCGGGCTGGATCCAACGTCGTGATGCGGCCATTCAGCAGCACGAGATCGGCGGCGCCGCTCTGCGCCAGACCAGCTTGCGGAGCGATCAGGAAGGTGCCGGCTGCCGCACCACCAAGTCTCAGGGAGTCACGTCTTGTCAGTCGCATCATGCATACTCCTTAGGTTGGAGGCCGGGACCGCGCGGGATCCCGGCCGGTGTTTCAGGCCGCTGCCGATCCCGCCTCGGAGGCGTCCGGGCCCAGCGCCCATTTCGAGAAGTGAACCTGAATGCCGTAGGGGCTGTGGCGGTAGAGGATGTCCATCACGCCGTCGTAGGTCTCGCCGCGCGCCCAGTCCTGCTGCAGCTCGAACACCGTCTGCAGGGCGGTCATCGGGACGGCGCCAGCCTGCTCGAGCCGTGCCACGGCGCGTTCATGCGCTTCGGTCGAGGTGTCACCGCAAGCATCGGTCGGCACATAGATCTCGTAGCCTTCTTCGAGCATGTCGAAGGTCGGGAACGAGACACAGGCACAGGTCCAGAGACCGGCCAGGATGATCTTCTTGCGCCCGGTCGCCTTGATGGCTTCTCGGAAGTTCGGATCGAGCCACGAGTTGATCGAAGTCCGGTCGATGATGTCGAGCCCGGGGAAGAGATCGGTCACCTCCTCCATGAACGGGCCGGAGAAGCTGTCCTTCGCCACCGTTGTCAGCACGGTTGGCAGGCCAAACACGCGCGCCGCGCGGGCCAGTGCCTGGACGTTGTGCATGACCGCCAGACGATCATGGCTTTGAACGCCCTGGTACATGGCAGGCTGGAAGTCGATAAGCACAAGCGCGCAATTTTCTGGTGTCAGCATTTCATTAATGTTTGGCATCTTGTATCTCCATCATGGAAGGTTTGTATTTCAGAGAGCTATCGATGACACTTGGATATTGCGCCAACTCTCGACGGAGAAATTGATTTCGTTTGTTTTATTGACTTCCATGGCAGATTGAGAATTACATGCTTGTGCGAACTTCTTTCGTTTGGACGCGATTCCGCTGTTGGAGAGCAGGTGATGAACCAGCCGCTTCCGGGAACGACCCGGATTTCCGGGATTGCCGTGGCTAAGGATCGTTTTGTCAGCGTGAACGGGCCTCCACTGACGCGGAGTCCCAGTTGGGGTTTGACCTTGAAGACGCCGCAGGTCGAGTACCACCTCTGCCCGGCAATTACCTATGAACTGCATTATCAATTGCCACTTTATGTAGTGGTGCACATGTTCAACAGTTCGAGGGGTCGCTACGGCGTCGGCTCTGGGCCGTTGTACGAGTCTGTGACCGAGGCACACAGAACAGGCCTGGTGCCCCCCAACATGGCCATCCGCGCGATTCAGGACGCGCCGCTGGAGTACCTGGTCATTCGCATCGCGCCGGAGCGGTTCAACAGAATTGCCGGAACTGCAGCACCGGGCTGGAGCGGGCTGGAGCACATCTTCAAGACCGTGGATCCAGCACTGACCGCACTTTGTATCGAAATGCGCCGTTGCATGATCATCGAACCGATGGGTATGGGCGATTATCTGGACGCGTTGACCGATGCGGTGACGACGCGGCTCGTTAGTGCCCATCTCGCGGTCCGGTCTGATGAAGCCGAGGGCCCGGAGATGCTGTCGCCCGCGATGGCGCGGCGGGTTGCCGGGATCATCGAAGACCGGCTGGACGGTCCGATCAAAGTGGCGGACCTGGCCGATGAGGCAGGGTTGAGCCGAGCACATTTCACTCGGTCGTTCGTCCGAAATTTTGGGGCGCCGCCACGGGACTATATCCTGTCCAGACGGATAGCCCGCGCGCGAACCATGCTGACGGACACGGATTACTCTGCCTCCGAGATCGCCATGCGTTGCGGCTTTGCCAATCCGTCTCATCTGACGACTGCCTTCAAGCAAGAGCTCGGCCTGACGCCCACGGCGTATCGCCGGGCGCTGGCTTCAAGCTCGTAAGTTTCGTGAGAGCCTGCCCGGCCCGGGAACGATGCCGGGCAGGCGCAACCGTCTATTCGGCGGCGACGGCCACCGGTGCGGCGACAGGATCCAGACGTTCGCCATGCGTGACACGCTCGGGCGCTTTGTGGACCATGGTGTAGGCGTAATCGATGCCCATGCCGTAGGCGCCGCCGTGCTCCTTGGCGATGCCGATCGTGGCATCATAGGTGTCCTTGTGCGCCCAGTCGCGCTGCCACTCGAGCAGCACCTGCTGCCAGGTCATCGGCACCACACCGGCCTGCACCATGCGGTCCATTGCGTATTTGTGCGCGTCCATCGACGTGCCACCCGAGGCATCGGCAACCATGTAGATCTCGTATCCGCCTTCGAGCATGGCGCTCAGGGCGAAGGTGGTGTTGCAGACCTCGGTCCAGAGGCCCGATACGACGACCTTATTGCGCCCGTTCTGAGCCAGGTGGTCGCGGACCTTCTGATCATCCCACGAGTTCATCGAGGTTCGTTCGAGCAGCGGGGTCTCTGGAAACACTTCGAGCAATTCGGGATAGGTGTGGCCCGAGAAACTTTCCGTCTCGACCGTCGTGATGATCGTCGGAACATCGAAAGTCTTTGCGGCCTTGGCCAGGCCGACCACGTTGTTCTTCAGCGTCTGGCGATCGATCGACTGCACGCCAAAGGCCATCTGCGGTTGCTGATCGATGAAGATCAGCTGGCAGTTCTGCGGGGTCAGGACTTGCAGTTTTTCGGTGCTCATGTGGTCCTCCTAGAGCGTTTTATGCATCCCGATCGGGCTGCCGTTGATCCCGTTCGACGCTGTGTGTGCCGACGCCGGGGAGATGGGTTCGCTGGCTGGAGGCTTCTTCCGGATTTCCAGATATCTTTTCCGGATTCTTCGGAATGAGGCCGGCGCTGGTGGTGGCCTTGCCGCGCGAGGCCGCGCCGCTATTTCCATCCAGTGGAAGAGCATTGCAGAAGGATCTGCCGCGCCAATGCGCTCGTACGACGAGATTGTAGGCGAAACGCGATACCGCGCGCGCTTGCGCTGGACCGCCAAAGCAGGGTCGGCGCGGGTTGGCGTCAGCGAAATGTCGTGGGAGCCCGGCGAGATCAACAACCTGACGACGCGCTACTCGGCCCTGACGCTCTATCAGAACGCGGCCCGGATCGGGCATGTGATCGAGGGTGAAGAACGCCCTGTCCGAAAGTTCGCACCCGGCGATCTGATGCTGCGCCCGCCCGAGCTCGCATACACGACCCGCTATGAGGATCCGGCAAATATTACTGTCTTTGCGCTGGAATCCTCGCTGGTGCAGAGCGCTACGACGGCTTTCGGCGCCAACGTCGCCGAAACATTCGGGCGTCTCGAGGCACGGCCGTTTCGATCTCCATTGATCGAGGGGTTGGCGCGGCAATTGGCAGACGTCGCCGAGAGCGGAAAGGACCGGATCTATGCCGATGCTCTGGTCAACGCGCTCGTCCACGAATTGTGGCGCAAGGCGGACGGATGTATCAGCGCGGGTGAAACCGTACCGGGACAGATCTGTCCCCGCACGTTGCGAAAGATCGACGATGCCGTTGCGGACGCGCCGGGCGGACAGGTCGCGCTGGAGGATCTGGCGTGCATTGCGAACATGCCGATGGCGGCCTTCACAACCGCGATGAAGGAGACGACCGGGCAGACGCCTTATCAATACGTCCTGTCGCGCCGGGTGACGCTGGCGCGCGATCTGATCGAGACGACGCGTCTGACCTTGTCCGAGATCGCGTTCCAATGTGGGTTCTCCTCGCAAAGTCACATGACGGACGTCTTCCGGGCGAAACTCGGGGTCTCGCCCGGAAAACTGCGTGCCGCGAAGCGCTGAACGCTCCGCGGCGTGCCTCACAGCGCCATGTCGAACAGCAGGAACTCGGCATCCTCGTGGGCAGTCATGGTAATGTCGGGCTCACGGATCAGCGCCATTCCATCGCCAGCGACGATCACTTCGCCGTTCGCTTTGATCATGCCACGGATCATCTGAACCCAAACACCGCGCCGCGGCCCGATGACGTGCGTCAGGCGATCGCCGTCCGCCAGCTTCGCGCCGTAGAGGTCGACGTCCTGGTGGATGGTAACCGATCCATCCCGCCCGTCACGCGACCCGAGCAGACGCAAGGTTCCCGGCGTCTCTGCCAAAGGAAGCGACGTCTGCTCGTAGCTCGGAGCCAACCCGTCCTTTTCCGGAATGATCCAGATCTGCAGGAAATGCACCGGATCGGTCTGGGAGGCGTTATACTCCGAGTGCCGGACGCCCGTGCCCGCCGTCATCCGCTGCACATCACCGGGACGGATCACCTCGGCATTCCCTTCGGAATCCTTGTGCTCCAGTGCACCGTCCAGGACGATCGACAGGATCTCCATATCCGCATGTCCGTGCGTGCCGAAACCTGCGCCGGGATCGACCTTGTCCTGGTTGATCACGCGCAGCGGGCCGAACCCCATATGGTCCGGATCCATGTACTGGCCGAACGAGAAAGTATGGCGCGAGTCGAGCCAGCCGAAGTTGGCACGGCCACGCTCGGCAGAAGGTCTGATGGTCTGCATGATGGCCTCCATTGGTTGCGTTCCGGGGACCAATGTCGGTGCGCACCTATCTCGCGACAATAAATGCGATTCTTGACAGACTGTCCTGAATTTCGCACCAATTGAGGTATGGACAAGTTCTCCGAGCTACGCGCGTTCACGGCAGTTGTCGAAGCGGGTGGCTTTGCGGCCGCAGCGCGGCGGGCCGGACAGTCGCGATCCTCGGTGAACCGGTTGGTGATCGGTCTCGAGGAGCGGCTCGGTGTGCAGCTGCTGAACAGAACCACGCGGTCGGTTTCGGCCACCAGCAGCGGCATGGCCTTCTATGAGCGCGCCCGTCAGGTGCTTGACGATCTGGACGAAATGGAACGCACGATCCGTTCGGTGCGCACCGAACCGGTCGGGACGCTGCGGATCAACGCCCCGCCTCCGTTCGGTGATCTCGACTTCTCGGCGCTCGTCACGTCGTTCATGACGACGCATCCGAAAGTCGAGATCGAGATTACGTATGAGACCCGGATCGTCGATCCGGTGTCCGAGGGCTATGATCTGGTCATTCGGATCGCGGAACCGGACGAGACGACGACGTTGGTCGATCACCGGATTCTGCGGCTTGACTATCTTCTATGTGCTGGCCCTGCGTATGTCTCACGCCACGGCGCCCCAAGGACGGTCGAAGACCTGCGTACACACGCTGTGCTGCATCAGCGTCAGGATGCCGCCACACCAAGCTGGACGCTGCAAGGCCCAGAAGGTTCGGTGACGGTTCGGGTCCGTCCCGTTCTGATGGCCAACAACTTGGAGACAATCCTCGCGGGCGCGTGCGCCGGGCTCGGCATCGCGATCATGCCGGAATATGCCGTTCGTTCAGAGCTGGACGCAGGTCGTCTGGTCCCGGTTCTTGAACAGTATTCGCTGCCGCCGCGGATGTTGCAGGTCGTCTACCCCCCCGCGCGCCATCTGTCGGCAAAGGTCCGGCTGTTCACGGACTTCGTTCAAACCTGGTGCGGGGCGGCGTGACCCGGCAAGGCGCTGCCCGACATGTTACGGTTGATGCTAGCGCGCTCATGGTTTTGTCACATTAAAGTCAAACTTTGCCCATCTAACACAGGTCAGTTGCGTCGATGGGACAGAGTGGAGGGGCTTATGTTCTGGAGTTTCGGGGTTGCCGTCGTGGCGTCCGCGCTCGCGGTCGTCTGCACGATTCTGGTGTTCCCTGCGCACGCGCCGCAGCGCGATCATGAGGCGCGCCTGCAGGAACTGAGAGCGCAACTGCAGTCCGAGCGCACGACCCACGCCCTACGCGAATCCGAACTTGCCCTGCATCGCGAAGCCCTCAGGGACGCCGAGGACCGCGCCAGCCGCCACGCGCTTGAAGCCACCGTCCTGAGACAGCAAACCATGAATGGCTATGTGGCGGATGCCCGGGTCGAAGTGACAGAGGCCAATGTCGCCTACGCCCTGGTCGCGCCGAAACTGATGATGAGCGTTCAATCCCTGGCCGGCGGCTCGGTGATTGCGACCTTCGCGGATCGCCGACGCTTGTTCCACGTGGGCCAGTACCATGAGTTCAATATCGACGTCTGCGAGTGCTTCTTGCTGCTGGAGAGCAGTGAGCACGGCAAGGCCGTGTTTCGGTTTGGCTGCAAGAAGAACGCGGCCTGATGGTAGGACGCAGGCCGGCCTGACCGAGAGATCTTGCGCGCTCTTGTGCTAAACGGACAAGGAGCGGCGCACTCTCGATCAAAGAAGGCGATCCTGAACAGCGATCACGGTGTCCGGGTGCGGTCTCGGAGAGCGGAAGCCTCGACCGGACGCGCTGAAGACAGGTCGATACGCGCTGCAACACCAACGGCGGTGTCGATCAAGCCGAGACGACTGAAGCCTTGTGGATTGACTCAGACATTTGGTATCCACTCGCCGCATTCTCTTATCCAAATGTCTGAGTCGGAAAATCCACTAGAAAACATATAGTTGCTAGTGGTTCTATTGATCGAGACGTTTGCTTGCGAGGATGCGGCCGCGGGAT
>JBHJIZ010000160.1:0-37705 GCA_050043005.1 Paracoccaceae bacterium | reverse complement strand
GACCGCGGCGCTTATGTGAAGCTGACGTTGGACTACTGCTTTCCTGCCGCGAGAAAGTAGACAGGGCGCAACGGCATGAGTGCCTTGTCCGGGTCGGACAGGCGTTCATAATGCGGCAGCCAGATGTTCATCAGGCCTTCTAGGTCCACCAGTTCCAGGTGCACGAAGTCCGATTTCGGCGTCGAAGGCAGCGTGCCTTCGAAACCATTCAGCGAGATGACTGCGCCCAGGTCTCCGGACTGAGACAGGATTTCGCGCAACCGTGTGTACTCGGGTCCATCCATCGGATCGGCGGATGCCGGGCGCACGGTGACGCGGATCGACGGCAGATCGTACCCAAGGTCCGGGCGCGGATAGGCGCGGATGCCCGTGAGCGCTCCGTTGACGAGGGAAGGCTCGAAGATCGTTGCCTAGCCCATGCCCCGCCTCGCGGCAGCGACCACCTGCACCAATGAATTGTCGTCAAGGCGGGCGATGTGGCTTGCAAGCTCGGCCTCCGCCCTGGTCTCGACCGTACGGCGTTGCCGGACGCTTGTCGCGCCGGTCGGCCGTAGTCCGAAGATCGCGACCGATGTCGGCGTGCCAGCGCTTATGGCCAAGGCCGCCGCCGCGTCAGAGGACAGTGTTACCTGATCGCCGGAACCACTGTTGTCGCGGCGATAGAGAATACCGTCGATCTCGGCACCCGTTTCGGAATTGACGATCCGCACGCGGCGCGAACGATCGGCCTTCTGATGCGCGACCCAGATCCCGCGGGTTGTGCGGATACCGTTCCAGAGCACGGTTCCGGAGGCCGCGAAGACCTCGGGCGCGCGTATCAGGGAAGACGTATCCGCCGGGCCCTGCGGTGTCAGAACATCAAGCGGGTCGATATTCGAACGCGCCGCCCCGCTGAACCCGCCGCGCTGCGGTTCAGCACACCCGGCGACGGCCAGGCAGGCAAGGCCGAGCAAGGCTGGATACGGCGATCTTCTGATCGGGCTCTCCTTAGACGTAGGACGCGCAGGACCGCGCTTGTGCGCGCTTATCGTATCCGAAGCTTCGCGATTCGCGAAAACCACCTTTCCAGCCGGATCAGAGCGTTCATTTCGAGGTCGCGACGTAGACACCGTCCCAGTCATCCGGTGGCGGGTCGATCCGATACCCCATGATCCGCTCGATCATGATGCCTGCCAGCGGGCGCGGATCGAAGACGCCCACGATGCCGAGATCCGCGGCCTGATGAAATGCCGCTTCGGCTGCATCCCATTCCTGGGAAAGGTAGTGCTGGCGCGCGGCCCGCAATCTGTGGCGGAGGTCTTCGAACGCGGTCGAGCGCAGGACGTTCGCACCGCCCGCGACTGTGAATATCGTCTCGGGTTGCGTCCGGCCCTTGACCGCGACGGCGTCCAGTTCGATGCAGGCGAACTCCTCCATCGCCGTGGCCGCTGTCGCCGATCCGATGAGATTTCGCACCCCGTAGGCTTTCGTCTGCCCCTCGAGCCGCGCCGCGAGGTTCACGCTGTCGCCCACGCAGGAATATGCGAGCCGCTTCAGCGATCCCATATTGCCGACCGAACATTCGCCGGTGTTGATGCCCACGCCGATGTCGATGTCCGGCAGGCCCTGCGCTGTGAAATCGGCGTTGAGTTCTTCCATGATCGGATTGAACGCAAGCATCGCGCGGATCGCCTTGATCTCGTGGCGCTCTGTCATGCGCGGTGCGTTCCAGAACGCCATCACGGCATCGCCCATGTACTTGTCGATCGTGCCCTCGTTCTCGATGATCGCGTCCGTCAGCGGCGTCAGCAGTTTGTTGATGAAGGCAATGACCTCCTGCGGTTCCATCTTTTCGGTGATCGTCGAGAAGCGACGAACGTCGAGAAACATGATTGAGAGCACGCGCTGATCGCCGCCCGGCGTCAGGTGCCGTTCCGGGTTGTCGATGATATCCGCGATCACCTCGGGCGCCACGAAGTGTTCGAACTGCCGGGTCACCTCGCGCCGCGAAGCCTCGGCCGTGAAGAACTTGTACCCGGACACCGTGAGATGCGGGATGCCGATCCCGAGCGCGGGCAAAAGTGGATTGAAGAGAACCGAATACTCGGAGAACGCGAACCAGCTACCCGCGACCACAGCCGAGACAGACAGCACCATCGCGATGAATCCCGTGAGCGGGAAGTTCAAGGCGAGCAGCAGGATCACGACGAGGCCCAAGACAACCACGATCAACCGTTCGAGCCCCAGAGCCCAGTCCGGGTTCACGAGATAGGCACCGTCCAGGATCTGCTCGGTTACCTCGGCATGGACATGGACCCCGGCGACGCGGTTGCTCAGCGGTGTCCGAACGAGGTCGAACAGACCCGTCACCGAGGTGCCGACGAAGATGATCTTGCCCGCGACGTCTGCTGCGACGTCATCCGGTATGCCGGCTGCTTCTAGCACCCTGTGGGCCGGGATGACCCTTCGGTCCTCGGCCCCGGAGTAGCGGACGCGCAAGGCGCCGTCCCGGTCGACCGGCACGATGACATTTCCCGTGCGAATGCTGGCGATGCTGAGCCCGCCGGAATAATCGTCTTCGCCGCTGCCGCGCGAGGTCTTGATCTGGTTCGATCGTTCTTCCGCCTGGGCGACGCGGAGCGCTTCCATCGAGAGCGTCGGCAACAGTTTCAGGTCCTGTGCCGCAAGGACGATGTCGTCGGTGTTCGGAACCGCCGGGTCGTCGATCATGATCACCATCGGAACGCGCCGGATGATGCTGCCTTCCGTCGCTGCGAGGTTGAAGGCCGCGATTCCCGATGCGCCTTCGGAGAGAACCGGCAGGTTTGTGACGACGCCGTCATAGGTGTCGATCACACCGAACAGATCGCGCCGATCCCCACCCAGTTGACTGGGTTGGCGC
This sequence comes from Paracoccaceae bacterium, assembly GCA_050043005.1. Taxonomy (GTDB): domain Bacteria; phylum Pseudomonadota; class Alphaproteobacteria; order Rhodobacterales; family Rhodobacteraceae; genus Thermohalobaculum. The sequence continues at coordinate 34,824 of JBHJIZ010000160.1, read as the reverse complement.
AACGCCTCGGGCATTTTCGCCGATGTCGCGCCTTCCTCGGCGATCATGCCCAGCACGACGGGCGCCTGGCTGATCAGCCAGCCGAAGCTTGCATCGTGGTCGGGCACAGCACTGGTGCCACGTTTCGTGCTGGGGTCCTGGAAAACCGCCGAGTAGTCGTCGCCGAAACGCTGTAGCGATGGCACGAGGATTTCCGGCGATGTCCGGTCGGGCTCGGAGAAGATCATGTCAAAGGCGATCACCGCCGCGCCGGCATTTGTCAGTCGGTAGACCATCTCGGCCAGGAATGTCCGCGGCCATGGCCATTGGCCAAGCTGCTTCAGCGATGTCTCGTCAATATCGACGACCCGCACCGGGCTCTCGGGATTGTAGGGGCGTGGCTGCAGGCGCTGATATTCATCGAACACCGCCTCACGCACGGCCGTCACCTGGCGTTCGGGACCGGCCTCGAACACCACGAAGATCAAGCCGATCATGATCAGCCCCAGCGCCAGCGCAGCCCAATCTATTCTGCGTTTCAGCACCAGCCGCGTCCCCTGCCGTTCCCCTCTCGCGACGGTTGAGCGCCGCTTCCGGTCACTCGACCAGAGGCACCATCGTCCGGGAATCCTCAACAGAATGCTACACTTGCGTCGTCATCGGTGGTAGAATCAAATCAAACCGAGGGGAATTGAATATGAACGAATGGCTCTCACGCACAGTCGCGTGCCTGATGCTTTTTGCGTTTTTTGCAGGGCCCGCAAACGTATCCCACGCGCAGTCAGATGGACTGGACACCGTACTGAACGCCGCGGCGGCGAAACGCGATCTGCGGGAGCAGCAGAACGAACTGTTCCAGCAATTGCTGAACGAACCGGACAACATTGATCTGATGTTCACCTATGCCAGGGTGTCGATCGCGCTCGAGGACTATGAGGCTGCGATCTCGACCCTGGAGCGCCTGCTGATCTACCGTCAGGACATCCCGCAGGTGCGGATCGAACTTGCGGTCGCCTATTTCCAACTGGGCTCCTACGAGGTTGCAAAGGTCTACTTCGAACAAGCCCTGGCCGAGCCGGACATTCCGGACAACGCGGTCGCCCGGATCCAGCCGTATATGGATGAGATCGAAGCCAGGACCCGCACGAGCGCGTTCAGCGTCATCGCGAACGCCGGGATCACCTATGCGACGAACGCGACCTTGGGACCGGATAGCGAGCAGATCCGGGTGAACGGTTTTGACGCAACCCTGTTGGATGGTCAGAAAGAAGGAGATTTCGGAAGCCGTGCCCTGGTGAATGTCAGTCACGTCTACGACCTTCAACGCGCCAACGATGACTCTTGGAGGACCGACGTCTCGGCGTTTTCGGTCCGGTATTTCAACGAGGATGCAGGCGATGTTTTGTTCACGCAGCTCAGGACGGGTCCGCGTCTGTCGCTGACCGACGAACAGTTCGGCCCGAAGATCCGTCCGTATGTCGAAGGCCAGTATCTCAACGTGAGCGATCGCGGTCTCTTTGCGTCGTTCGGGGTCGGCGCGGAGTATGTCGACACGCTGTCGCCCATCTTCTCGGTCTTCGGGGACGCTGGCGTTCGGTACAGGAACTATTTCCGTAAGGAGTTCACTGACGAGGACACTTACAATGCGTATCTGAGCGCGGGTCTTGCCTACATTCCGGTCCGCGACCTGATTCTGCGCGGCGGTATTCTAGCGGAACTCGATTTCGCGGATGAGATACAGGATAATATACCGTTCTTCGCAGGCTCCACCGGTCAGTCATTTGATGGCAACTCGAACGTCGAGGTCGGCCTGCGCGGATCCGCGGAATTCCAATACGACAGTGGCCTGGATTGGGTTGACCGCAAGTGGTCGCTTAGCGGCTTTGCCGAGGTGCGCGGCCGATGGTTCAACGAGCCGGATCCGATCATTGATCGCGACAAAACCCGGCGCGATCTCGATCTGAGGGGCGGGATAAGCCATGTTTTCTCGCTGCAGGAAGGCTTTGGTGTTCAGGTCGATGTCGATGCACTGTTGCGGGAATCGAACATCGTGAACTTCGACCTGGATAACGTCAGCACGACCGTATCGCTGCAATATCGAATGTAATAAAACCCACGCGCTTGGCGCGTATACTGCGGCCGAGTGCGAGAATTGACAGACGGCTGGAGAACGTGGGGAGAAGCCCGATGCGTGAATTGTGGTCGGCAAGCCTTTCCGTAGCCATTTCACTTGCCGCGTTGACGGCGGTACCGGCCATGGCCGATATCGGTTCCGTCGCGGCGGTCAATCTGGACATGGACGGAACACCACCGGAGCGTGCGCGGCGCGCGCTTGAGCTTGGCAATCAGGTCTTCCGCAACGAACGGATCCAGACGTCGAGCCGCGGGTCCGGGCAGTTGATCTTTCTCGATCAGACGTCTCTGAGCGTGGCTCCCCAAACGGACCTGGTCCTCGACAGCTACGTATACGACCCGGTGGAGACGACCGGCGAAATCGCCCTTACCGTGACGAAGGGGACCTTGCGCTTTATCGGTGGGCGCATCACGAAATCGCGGGACGCGATTGTCCGCACGCCAACGGCGACAATCGGCATCCGCGGCGGCTTGGTGCTCATCCAGGTTGCACTCGATGGCGCGACATCCGTGACGCACATCGCGGGTGAGAGCACCATTGTAACAGGGCAGGGCGAAGGCAAGGTTACGCTGAGCCGCTCGAGCGCGAATGCAGATGTCTCTGTTTCGGGTGGTGCGCAATTCACCGGGCTGGTCGACGCCGGAGACCTGGCACCCATCCTGCAATCCTTCGAGGGTTCGGGGGATGGCGGCTCTTCTGCAGGGGAGGACGATGAAGAAATCGAGTCCGAGACCGAAACTGTCGCCGAGGTGAATTCGGGCGTTCAGGACGGTGCCTCGCGCCAACCCGTCTCGACCAGTGGCGAGCAGGAAGACGATGGTGGCGACATCAGTCCGACAGAGCTCATCACCGAGCCAGGGGTGACGAACGCAATCCTTCAGGCGGCGCTTCCAGCGGCTGCTGAAGTCCCGCCCGTCGTAAGCAACGTGCCGACCTCCGGCGCGTTCCTGTCAAGCCTTTCCGGCTTTCAGGGTTTCACCTCCGTCGCATCGGGCTCATTGATCGGCACCACCGCGTCCGGGGATGTTCTTGTGCTGCCGATCCCGGAGACATCGGCAGACTTTGACACGACGCTTTTCGGAGCCCCGGCGCCATTCTATTCGGCGCAGGAATTCTATCCCAATACGGGGCTTTCCGAGATCAGCTTTGGCGAGGGCGCGTCGATCACCGGTTTTACCAACGTCGCCGGCTTCGGGTTCAGCGATCTCGATATCGGGTTTCATGCCTACGTGCTCGAAGAGGGTCCTGGCGGCTCGGATCAGGGAGCGGTCGTGCTGTTCGGTACGCCCACGCCCGGGCAAGCGGCGGTTCATCCGGCCGACAATGGCACCCTGGCGGCAACTGTGAACACCGCGTCAACCTACGTCGTGGAACCGGAACTCGAACTGGGTGAAACTTCGGGCGGTGACACTCTGCTCCTGATTGCGAATGGTGGTGAAGGCCGCTTTGTGCCGGACAGCGGCGGCTTGCCAGCCAATGGCGGCAAGGTGCTGACGGCCTCTGCTCGGGTTGAATTTGATCCCGGGCTTGGAGCCCAGCGCAGTGACCTTTCGGTGTTTGCCAACGACATCGCCGTTCGCAATGATGCACCGCATCTTGCGGGGGAAGTCTTTGGGACCGAGGTCGGCGGCCCGGACCGGCTGGTATCGACATTCAACGTCAGCACTTTCGGCGACATTGATGATAACACGGTCTTTGGCCCGAACGGTGAGTACATGTTTGTCACGTCGCCGTTCTTCGACACCGGTGATGGCTTCGACTTTGATACGGGCGAGGAACACATTCTGGGTGGAGCCCTGGCAGGCGCACCTGCGGGCGGCGTTGCGACACCGGACGAAGGGTTGTCCGTTCTGACGCTGAACCCCGACGGCAATCTTGTCGTCAACGATCCTTTGCCGCTGGCTCAGCACGGTGGCAGCCGTGCAGCAGGGGCTGCGGGTCAGGCGAACGCGCTGTTCGACGGCATTCACGCGGCCGGTGTCGCGATCTGCAGTGATGGCCAATGCGGTCAGAACGTCGGCCCGGACAGGGCAGGGTTCTATTCGGTCCGTACGGGCACCTTCCTCAGCAACGGTGGCGAGATCGCGTTCGAGAACGCGAGCAGCGGGGGCGATACGAACGAAGTCACGTTTCGTTTTGGCCTAGAGGCCGAAGCGACCGAACTCAACGTCGCTGCGGGCGGGGACACTCTGTTCTTCCAGTTCGAGCCGTTGGCCAACGATCGGACGGCGTATCTGGATGACGCCACCTTTGCCGGTAACCTTGAAGCCCTCGGCAATGTGGGTGGCCAGACGCTGGGTGCTGACGTGCTGATTGCGTCCTCTGGCCTCGCCGGGGATGCCGGGATCTTCGCCGGGCAGAATCCGAACAACTTTGCCACGCAACCGGTCAACGCTCGGTGGGGCTGGTGGTCGTCAAGCTTCGATGTGACCTCGGCCGAGGCAGGAAACCCGGAGCGCGAAGATCTGATTCACATGGGGACCTGGGTTGCCGGCGTGGCGCCTGATCCGACAGATATTCCGATCACGGGGATCGCGTCCTATGGGGGCATAGCGGTCGGAACCGAAGCCAACCTGGTGACGTCAGTGACTCAGATCGTCGGCGGCGATTTCGAGTTGACCTATGATTTCGGAATCGCTCAGGGCGGTTTCCGGATGGACATCGCCGGTCTGTCGATCAATGACATCGCTTTCGGTGATCCGGCGAACAGCCACCGCTATCAGGTGAACGCGACGTCTCCGGTGAACTTCCAGGCCGATGGCAGTTTCTTCTCGAGCGCCACGGATCCGGTGGCCGCGACCGGGGGCGATTTCCAGATCGATGACATCGGAGGGAACCGCCAGATCACGGGCGTGTTCGGCGGTGATCGCCAGTAGCTGGCTCAAATAGGCACTGCATTCAGCATACTGCGATCACATTTGGGACAGCACGTTGCGTGACGGTTCCGTTAACGTGTTGTATACTTTTCTACAATGTTGGCCCGTGCTCGAATCCGAACGCTGCTGAAAGTGGGTTTCGCGGGGGCTTTTGAGCGTTGCCTGGCGTGCTTGCTGCCGGGTTTTCAGGAGGGGGAACTATGAAACCTGGACTTTCACGTCTTCTGGCGACGACAGCAATTGGCGCGCCGATCGCACTGGGGATAATGACCGCCCCGGTCTCGGCGCCTGCAAACGATATTGGTAAGGTCGCAGCGGTCAATCCACAGATGGACGGCACACCACCAACGGCTGCGGCCCGCACCTTGCAGCTTGGGTCCGGCGTGGTTGAAAACGAGCGGATCGAGACGACCGATGACGGCTCGGGCCAGCTTCTGTTCGTTGACCAAACCTCGCTCAGCATTGCGCCACGCTCGGACATCGTGCTGGACAGATACGTCTACAACCCCGGCGACGAGACCGGAGAGGTCGCGCTGACGATGACGAAAGGCGTGCTGCGCCTGATCGGCGGGCGCATCACCAAACGCACGGACGGCATCATCCGCACGCCGACAGCGACGATTGGTGTGCGAGGCGGGCTCGCGCTGGTGATCGTCGCCAACGGCACGACGCGCGTCTGTCACGTGGCCGGGGAATACACCAAAGTCAGCGCCGATGCCGGTGGGGAAATCACTCTATCCCGACCCAATGCGTGCGCGGTCGTGGCTGGCGGCGAAACGGCGAAGTTCGACGGGCTGATCACGAGCGAGGAACTGGCCGAGATTTATGCCCTGATCGAGGGGCGCGGGAACGGCGGAACAACCATTGCGGCCAATGCAATCAGCGTCGTCGACATCGAAGAGGTAAACTCGGGCGTTAAGAGCGGGCCGAATGATCAGCCGGTCTCGACCAGCGGGCATCGGTTTCCGCCGCAAGAGCAAAGCGGTGACGAGGACCAGGAACGGCAGGATGACGGACAGATCGTCCTGACCATCGAGGTGCCGGTCGAAGAGGTGCCCGCGCCGGTCGTCGTCATCGAGCCACCCGCCGACCCGCCAAGCGAGGTCGAGACTGATGACCCCCCTTTTGACCCGGAGCCCGAACCCACGTTCTTCCTGACGTCGCTCAGCGGCGGCACCGTGATCAACACGGGAGAGGGTTCGGAAGGGACGGCGTTCTTTCAGGTTCTCCAAGGATCTCTGATCGGCGAGGCATTCGACGGCAGCCTGCTTCGCATCCCGGCCCCGGAAACCGATGGGGAATTCGACGCCTTCTTCGACACGGAGTTTGTCGAAGGTGAGTTTCTATCGGAGAACGTCGAGTTTACAGCGGACGATCTTTCGCCGGGATCCGGGCTGTTCCAGTTCTTCATCGGTGACGAAGAGTTTAACGAGATCTCGGGCGACATCATCGGTGGCAGCTTCAGCAGCGTGTTAGGGGACATCGAGGGTATCGGGTTCAGCGATCCCTCCGAGGAGTTCACCTATGTCGAATTCAGCGACGACGATTTTGACCCGTCGGGAAGTGGCTTCGCAGTGTTCGGGAATCCAAACTTTGGACAGTCGCAGTTCTTTGGCACTGACGCACGGATCCAGTTCAACCCAAACAATCCGTCACAATTAACCGCCGTGATTGACTCAACGCTGATCACGCCAGAACTGCAGAAGGGCATTGTAAATACGGTTGAAGCCTTTCAGGTCCAACCAAGCCTGTTCCTGGATGAGCTTCGCAATGTCGAGCCAGCGGACAATGTCCAACCGTTCTTCATGGTCGGGAACCAGGGTTTCGCACGGTACAGCCGCTCGGATACTCAGATTGTCGCGGATGGCTCATCTGTCGGAAGCGAACTGACGGGTGGCGGTAAGTGGCTGCATGGCGATCTCTATATTGGAAACACGTCCGGCGATGGTGAAACCTCGGTCCTGCGCGTATTCGCCGACGACATCAGAAGTTATGAAGGATCCGGTCCAATCGTCGCCGGAACCATGCTGAGCTCGGGGTCGCTCACGATCTTTGATGAGGAGGTGGACGAGTTCAACGAGTCGATTACCTTCGGAAGGACGAACCTCGGATCCTTTGAAGACGATCAGGGGAACACCGTCTTCGGTGAAGATAATCGCTACATTGTGCTGTCCAACCTGCACCGTGACGGTCTGGAGTCCGGGTCGTCGGTCCCGCCGGAGTTCAACAGTTTTCCGGGGAGCGAGACGATCCTGCAGCAGTTCGATGGCGATTTAACGTTCGATGGAACGGCGAACGTGTTCGACGAGATCAATGAAACGCTCGACGAGCACGAGGCGCTTCTGGCGCGTGACCAGTCGCTGGATGAAGTGATCTCGAACCCGCTGCCGCTGGCTGGCGCCCGGATCGAGACCGAGTATGACGTTCCGCTCGCCGACCAGGTTGATGTGCTGGACCGCGGCTTTGCGGCCGGGATCGCCGTCTGCGAAGATGGCCTGTGCGGTGATGTCGACACGATGACAAGTCGGGCCTCGGGGCTGGCGGATGGCAATGATGACTTTACTGGCGTCTGCTCAGTCCGCACGGGCGCAGACGGGCAGTTCAGTCTGAACTTCGGACAGCACGAGCTGCAGGATCTGGACGGAGACGGGACGCGCGAGACCGCGACCAACTTCGAGGTTTCGAACGAAGTGGATATCCAGTTCTCGGTCGATTCAACGGGCGTGGGCGGCGTCGATGGCGCCGAGTTCGAGGGCTTCACCTTCGCCAGGTATTCGTTCGCGGGCGGTGGCACGACCTCGGCCTTCATTGACGACAACCGGTTTGGTGCAACCAGCGATAACGGCAATGTCGAGGTGCGGGGAGCCAGGATCACCGACATTTCACAAGGCACGGGCAGCTTCATCTATGCCAGCTCGGGCTTGGTCGGAGACGGCGAGATCGAATTCCCCGATGATACCGAAACCGACCCAGAATTCGCGCGCTGGGGCTGGTGGTCGGCCGAAATCGAAGTCCCGCTCGAAGAATCGACCGACACCCGGACGGATATCGTTCACTTGGGGAACTGGGTTGCAGGCGTCAGGAACAACTTCGACACCGATCTGATCCCGTTCGCCGGGGAGGCCACCTATGGCGGGCTGGCCGTCGGATCGATGGTCAACCTCGACTCGTTCGAACGTCAGGTCGTCGGTGGAAGCTTCGCCATGACCTACGATTTCGGCAACACGTCCGGGAACTTTAACCTGAACATCCCGGCGGCCGGCTTGGATGCCAACATTCCCATCACTGGTGCCGCCGACGTGTTCTCTGGGAACCTGGCAAGTACGGCGACCAACACTGTTACAGACATCAGCGGCGCGTTCTTCGCCAACCCGAATGCGACGGACGTTTTGGGCGGGACACGGGTCGACGGGATTGCCGCGGTGGGCGGGACGTTCGATTCGGTGAATATGACAAACCGCACCCAGACCACAGGGATCTTTGCCGGGGATCGGACGAAGTTCACCCAGCCGGATAGCGCACGTCTGGGATCTAGCACCGCGAGCGCGTCCGCGACGAGCCGTCCGGTCCTACCGTAGGGCGAAAACGGGGTGCGTTTAACCGCGCGTGGCCGCCAGGTCGCGCGTGGTTACCTCGAGCCGGTGGCCGAGAACCTTGATCAACTCGATGGCGACATCGGGGAATTCGCGCAGCATGTTGAAGAAGGCCTGGCGGTCCAGCCTCAGCACCTTCAGGTTCGTCTTGGCGGCAATCGCCGTGGTGCGGGGTTGATCCAGAAGAACCCCCATTTCACCGAAGATCTCTTTCGCACCCAGGACCGCGACCGAGGTTTCGCCCGTTTCGGTCGGGATAAGCACATCGACCGCGCCGTCCAGGATGACATAGGCGGCGTCGCCGTCGTCCCCCTTTTCGATCAGGCGCTCCCCCGCCCGGTACGTGAGCGTTTGCCCCATCATCGAAAAGAGCTTCAGCCGTTTCTCCTCGACCTGGCGAAACATCGGGATTTCGCACAGGACGCAAACGATTTCCTTGATGTTCATCTCTGAGCTCCTGATGTCACAGGTCGGGCGATGGTGGCGAGTCAGTCGTAGAGTTCGTGATTTCTATCGTGCGGGCAACACCGGTTTCGGAAACATCGATAACGATGTCCGCATCTTCGGACGCTTCCTCATCCGCGGCGGCATAGAGCACGGTCGCATCCGGCAGGCATGACACGATTGCGAAGCGCAGTGCCTTGTCGGCGCCGGAATGCGTGGCGGCGATACCGTCCAGAACCAGCAAGGATGGTTGCTTGATCAGCGCGCGGACCAGCCCGATGCGTCGTTTCGTCGACGAGGCCAACCCGGTGCCCGAGCCAAGCTGCCGGGTCAGACCCAAACGGATCAGATCGTCGCGCAGACCAGCTTCCGTGATCGCCGCTTCGATATCGTCTTCCAGGCGTTTCCAGGCCGATTTCCGGTCGTGGCGACGCTTTCCAAGCACGATGTTCCCCGCAACCGTTCGCGCCGGGCTGACCCGGTTTTCATCGAAGGTCACAAAGTCGTCCCGGTCCTTCAGGTCATCATAGGCCTTTGCACGGCACTCCAGAAGCCGCTCGATCCGCGCGTCATCCAGTACATCCAGACGGTCGCGGGTTTGCGTAAACGTGAGCGCAAGTGACATCAAAAGCGTCTTCTGATCGGGTTTCAGGATCGGTTTCGCCTTGCCTGCATTGAGCAGAACGATGTCATGGGCCGCCATGATATCGGTCTTGGCGTATCCGGCGAACGTGTCCAGGACCGAGCTGTCGCCTTCCAGGGCCTCGACCAGTTCGCTGAATTCGCGGGCGATGTCCCAGCCCAAGGCTTCAAGCTCGGGCATGGCGCCTGTCGCTTCGAAGACGGCCGTGACGTTCTTGTCGTTCAGGTAATCGGCGATCCGGGGCTGGCTTTTCACCGGCAGGCCATAAAGCACATTCTCGAGGATCGAGGCATTCGAGTTGAAGCGGTCGGTTTCGAACTCCTCGAGCACGTCCAGGAAATCGAGGCCGGATGTGTGAATGATATCGCGCGCCTGCATGATCGAGGCGTTCCAGCTTTCGGCAAGTTTCGGGTCGAGCCGCATGTCCAGCGCACCGGAGTAGAGCTCACCCGACAGGCCAACGGCTTCGATCATTTCCAGAAGCCTTGTATCGAGTTGGTCGGCTGTCTCGACCCCGGCGCGTTCATAGTCGATCCAGTCGCCGGTTGGATTGGCCGTCGTGTTGCCGGTCAGTTTTGCTTCCGAGAGCATGTTGGCCAGTTCAGCCTCGCCGCCGTCGGACAGGTCCGGCGCACTGCGGAACAAGCCATAAAGCAGGTTGTCGCGCATCGATTTGGCGACAATTCCGGGCTCCTGCCCGACGAAGGCAACCGACTTGCCGATCTGGGGCAGTGTGGCTTCGATCAACTGCGCGCCGCCCAGCGTCACACGCCCGGTGGCCGGTCCCTGCAAGCCCGCGGCAAGCTTCAGGAATGCCTCGCGCCCGCCGCTGTTGCCGCCCAACACGGCCACAAGCTTGCCGGGTTCGATCGCAAGCGCGGGAACGCTCAGCCCGCCGGTTCCCAATCCGCCCTCGACATCCGAGAATTGCAGCGTGCCCGACAGCGGCTCGGCCTCGACGCCTTCGGCGTAGATCCGCTTGGCCTCCAGAATGTCGTCGCCCGAGAAGTTTTCGATCACGAAGACATAGCGGCTGTTGAAGTCGGCCCAGCGCTGAATGTAGTTCAGGACTGCCTTCCACGGGGCTGCCACGTCCTTGTAGGCGGCCAGCACAGCGACCAGCGACCCGAAGTCCAGATCACCCTTGATGACCAGGTAACCCCCTGCAGAATAAAAGAAAAACGGTGTCAGCTGGTTGAGGAAATTGTTGATGAACTTGATGGTGAACTTGCGCCTGAACAGCGCCAGCCGGATCACCGTGTTCGAGTAGAGCCGCCCTGCCGTCTGGGCCAGGTGCCAGCGCGCGGTATCGTTCGTGTGGATCTCGCTGACGACGTTCACAGCCTCGCCGATCGTGTCGGCCAGGGTGCGGGTGTTGGCTGCGCGTTCCTTGTTCAGGCGGACGATCTTGGCCTGCAGCTTTGGGATCAGCCAGGCCTGGAACGGATAAAGCGAGATCGCCGCCAGCCCCAGTGTCCAGTCCTGCATGAAGATGAACGTGACGTAGACGCAGAGCAAACCGCCCTGAAAACAAGGCGTTGCGATGACCTCACCGATGAAACCGCCCAGTGGTTCGATCTCGCCCAGGATCGACTGGATGATCTCGCCGGGCTTGGTGGTGCGGAAGCGGGTCATCTTGAACAGCATAACACGCTCGAACAGCATGAAGCGCAGGCGGCGCAGCATCCGCTCGCCCGTCATGCCGATCTGCACGTTCATGACCCATTTGATGGCGTTGATCGCAACGACGAGCAAAAGGAACGCCCCGCAAAGCACCAGCAGATACGGCACTTGATCAAGCTCTAACCCAAAGAAATCCTTCGGGAAATCGGTTCCAGAGATCGCTTCGTTGATGATGATCTTGGGGATTTCCAGCGATGTGTAGACCAACGGGATCGACAGGAATGTCAGCGCCAGGATGATCAACTGGTCGCGTTTGGAATGGCGCCAGACAAATGTGAAGAACTTCGCGTCCATGAACTCGGTTTACCGCTCCCTCGCCGACCGAGTTTCAGGGATTGGCGTGCAACGTTCAAGGAAAATGGGTGCAACAAGAGAAAGCGGTCGCCAGGCTGCGAATCGCCATGCTTCACAGCCGAGGCCGGGCGTGACTCTGCGGATGACAATTTTCACGTAATTTTCCATTAAACGGATATCGCGCCCGCGCGACGTTGACAGAAAGCGCTTTGGATCGGGGACGCACTGTGGTGGAATCTCACGCCAAGGAGTCCCGGATGCGAAGAAAGCCATGAGCTTGACCGACGCCGCCACGATCGCCAAGACAGCCGGATTGTTCGGTCGTTCGGACGACGAATTCCGGCAAAGCTGGTTTTCCACCCTGATGGGTAGGACGACGCAGGCACTGATGCTGGTCTTCGGATATCTCGCGGCGCTCGGGCTGATCTATGGCCTGTTCGGCGACGATCTGAAGAACCTGCACGGCGAGCATCCGCTGATCTTCTGGGGCGCCCTGGGCGGGCCGCTGCTGCTGGTCATGCTGTTTTCGGTGATCCCGACGCTCCGGCGCGGGGTTCGCGAGCGCCGCCTGCATCCGCTGGCCACCCGGGACGGCCAGGTGCAGGAGGGATACTACCGCCTGCGGCCCTACGAGGAAGCGGACGCCGAGGCGTACAAGCGACCGGATGGTGCCGTCGAAGAGGTCGTGGCCTGGCTGAAGCAGGCGAAATCCACGGTGCTTTATCTTTCCGGCGCTTCGGGCACCGGAAAGACGTCGCTGGTCTATGCGGGCGAGATCCCGGCGTTGAGCGCCGAGGGCTGGCAGATTGTGACCTTGCGCGGGATGGCGGACCCCCTTGGCGCGCTCGGCAAGTCGGTAGCCGATCCGGTGGAGACGGCAGAGGCGGATCGGGGCATCGCGCTTACCGGCTTGCGCGAGATGGCCCGCCATGCCGAGACGAAGGGGCTTGGTCCGATCCTGATCGTGCTGGATCAGTTCGAGGAATACCTGATCCTGGACGGCGGGCCCGCCAAACAGGTCTATACCGAGTTCCTGTGCGCGCTTGCCGCCGAACCGATCCCGCAGATCCGCTTGTTGCATGTGTTTCGCGAAGATTACCGCGCCCTGCTGTTCAAGGAGGGCTTTCCCGATTACCTGCCGCGCCGGACCGGGTTCGAATTGGCCCCGTTCAATCGGCGCGAGGCCGAGCGGTTCCTGCGCGAAGGGCCGCAAGCGCTTGATGACCGGGGCTATGACGCGCTGTTCGCCGGGCTTGACCGGATCGAGGATGCGCGCGGTATTTACCGCCCGATCACGCTGAACATGATCGGGTATGTGTTGGGTCAGCAGGGGAAAGTTCTGTCGGTCGATCCCGGCAAGCTGATCGAGGCCTACCTGACGGACTGCATCTCGCGCGGACAGGCCAAGGACTTCGCGCCCGCGGTTCTGCAATCGATGATCACGCGCGAGGGTACGAAGGAACCGCGAACGGTCGAGGCCATAGCCGAGGGGACCGGCGTCGAGCCCTGGCAGGTCAAGGCAACGCTGGTGGATCTGGAGAATGACCGGTTGGTCCGCCCGCTGCCACAAGGGTTGTGGGAGATCAGCCACGCCTTCCTGGCGCGGCTGATCGGCCAGGTGCTGGGGCGACGCCGGATGAACTGGTTTGCCCGAAACGCGACGCCTGCGCTGGCGATGACGCTGGTCAGTTGGGTTGCGGCGGCGGCGAACGCCATGCCCGCCTGGAACGAGTACCGGGTGCGCGAGGCGTTGGACCGGATCGCGGGCGCCAACATGTTGCGCGATGCAAACGCCGAGGATGGTGGCCTTTCATTTATCGCAAAGCGGGGGTTCAACGATGACGACCTGCGCATCTTCAGCGAGGCAGCACAGGCACTGGATTTGAAGGCATTGAGCCTGGACAACGTTGCCCTGAGCGATCTTGGTCCATTGCGCAATCTCAGGCTGGAACGGCTGCACCTGAGCAATATCAAAGGCAAGATCGACCTCGCGCCGCTGTCCGGGCTGAACTTGCGACACCTGGATCTGTTCGGGACGCCAGTGCAAGATTCCGCCCCCTTGCAGACATTGCCGTTGGAAACGCTGTCGATCGATCTGAGCCAGAGTTCGGTCGATCCGGACTTCCTGTCGCGCTTGCCGTTGGAGAACCTGACGCTTCGTTTGCCGAACGGTGCCCGGGACCTCGAGGCTTTGCGCGGTTTGCAACTGAGGAAGCTGGACCTGCAATGGGTCCCGACGCTGCGTGACATCAGTGCGCTGGAAGGTATGCCGCTGGAAGAGCTTGTCCTCAGCGGCGCGGCTGCGCTGAGAGATCTGAGCCCGCTTCGCGGAGCCCCGTTGAGGAGCTTGAACCTCAACTCGTCCGTCAGGATCTCGGATCTTGAAGCCTTGCGGGGCATGCAGCTTGAATGGCTGGACATCAGTTATCTGCATCTGGTCGACGATCTTGGTCCGCTGGCGTCGATGCCGCTGAAGTCGCTGAACCTGAGTTTTGTCGAACGCATCGATGATCTCTCACCGTTGTCGGGCCTTCCGCTCGAGGAACTGTTTTTGACGAATGTCGTGCGCGTCTCGGACCTGTCGGCCTTGCGCGGGATGCCGCTGAAGCGGCTTTACCTGACGGGATTGAACCGCGTTACCGATCTGGAACCGCTGCTGGGGATGCCGCTCGAAGCGATATACCTCGACAACATGGTCAGCATCACAACGCTCGAAGCGTTGCGCGAGAGCAGGCTGAAAGACCTTATTCTCTGGGGCAATCACAAGCTGGTCAGCCTGGACGGGCTCGAAGGCTCGGTGATCCAGAGTCTGTCACTGACCGACATGCCCATCCTGAGCGCCCTGTCCGCGCTCGCCGCATTGCCGCTGGAAACCCTGTCAATTCAGAATGCACCTTTGGTGATCGATCTGACCCCGCTCGCCGATCTGCAACTCACGACCCTTTATCTCCATCAGTTGCCGGGTGTCTCGGATCTTGGGCCGCTCCGGCAATTGCCGCTGACCTATTTGTCAATCACGCGGATGCCGAGTGTGACAGATCTGGGGCCGATCGACGGGATGAAGCTGACATCTCTCGGGCTGAGCGATTCGACGGGTATCTCGGATCTGAGGCCTTTGGCGGGGATGCCGCTCGAAACTCTTTCGCTCGACGGTCTGAATCGCGTGGCGGATCTGACGCCGCTCAAGGGTATGCCGCTTTATTCGCTGTCGCTGACCGGTGCCTCGGGTGTGACGGATCTGTCGCCTCTGGCGGGGTCGAGCCTGCAAACGATCAATCTGACGGGGGCAACCGGGATTGTCGACCTGAGCCCGCTCAAAGGGATGCAGCGGCAGAACATCTCCGCTTCGCCTGAACTGCTGAACACACTCGACTAGGCTGGTCCCCCGGCGTTCTGAAGCAGATGCAATGCGATCGTCCGGTCACGCCCCCGGTCACGATGTTCCCACAAATAGATCCCCTGCCAGGTGCCCAGCAGCATCCGGCCGGATTGCACCGGGATCGAAAGCGTCACGCCCGAAAGCACGGTGCGGATATGGGCGGCCATGTCGTCGGGCCCTTCCGAGGCATGGCGATAGCGCTCGCGTCCTCCATGCGGGGCGAGTCCGGCCATGGCATCCTGCAGGTCGTGCAGCACATCGGGGTCGGCGTTCTCCTGGATCGTCAGCGAGCAAGAAGTGTGGCGCACCATGCAGGTCAGCAGGCCGTCCGAAGGGTCGTGCCCTCGCAGCCATCCTGACAACCGCCCGGTGATGTCGATCAGCCCGGGTCCGGGCGTCTCGATCTCGACCTGGTCAACGATCTGGTGCATGGGGCCGAGCTTAACCGCGCGGCCCCTGTCATGGGAGAATTTCTTTACCTTGGGCTGAGATTGCCCAAGGATTGCCGCAGCCGATCCGTCTCATTCCGCAGAACGCGACCTCTGAAAGGATCCCGAATGCGCCATCTTGCCGTCCTCCCCGCCGCTTTCGTCACCGCCGCCCTGCTGTTCGGGGCGACGCCCGTCATCGCTGAAGACGCGCCGCCGACCATTGCTGTCACCGGCACAGGATCGGTGTCCGCGCCGCCCGATATCGCCACGGTCATGACCGGGGTCGAGACCTTTGCCGACACGGCGGCCGAGGCGTTGGATCAGAATTCGGCGCTGATGGCGCGGGTGTTCGAGACGCTGACCAGTGCCGGTGTCGCCGAAAAGGACATCCAGACTTCGGGCCTGTCCGTCGCGCCACGCTATACCGACCGCAAGACCCGGCAGGGCTACGAGGTCGCGGGATATCAGGTGCGCAACTCGGTGCACGTCGTTGTGCGCGATCTGGGCGCGCTGGGGGCGGCGCTGGACAGCATTGTCACCAGCGGTGCGAACCGGATCGACAATGTCAGTTTCGGGTTTGCCGAGCCCGGCGACATGCGGAACGAAGCGCGACGCATGGCTGTGGCCGATGCGCGCGCGAAGGCCCAACTGTACGCCGAGGCGGCAGGCGTGGCCCTCGGGGACGTGATGTCGATCACCGAGGGCGGCGGCCCGATCGGTCCTCAGCCCGCGATGATGATGAACATGGCCCGCGCGGCCGAGGCGGTGCCGATCGCCGTGGGCGAGTCGTCGCTGTCCGCATCGGTTCGGATCGTCTGGGCGTTGGCACAATAGGGTCGGCCCTGCCCATGGGGAGGTGCTGCGTAGGGTGGGCGCCTCGCCCACCGGGTGACAGAAGCCAAGGGGTCTGCGCCACCTTGATCGATACGCTGACCAAGCTGGAGGGCCTCTCCGCTCAACCGAAGACCCTGTCGCAGGCGTCAGTTTGGCCTGGGACGCAACAATGGATGACGATAGGCATCAGTCCTGGACAGTCTTCCGGACGTGTCAGCGCCGCGTGAATTGCGCTGCCAGTTCGATATGCGGCGACCAGCGGAACTGATCGACGGGCTTGACCCAATCCAGCGCGTAGCCGCCGTCAAGCAGGATCCTGGCATCTCGCGAGAAGGTCGCCGGGTTGCAGCTGACAGCGGCGAGCCGGGGCACGTCGGACTTCGCGAGCTGTTCAATCTGAGAGCGCGCGCCCTGCCGCGGCGGGTCGATGACCACTGCTTCCAGGCCCTTGAGCTGCCGGTCGAGCAGCGGGCGGTGAAAAAGATCCCGAACCTCGGTCTCAACCCGCTTCAACTCGTTGGCGTGCCGCCAGCCGGCATCCAGGGCCTCGAGCGCCGCCGCTTCGGCTTCGACCGCCAGTACCTCGGCCTGCTCGGCCAACACCAGGGCAAATGTGCCCGATCCACAGAACAAATCGGCGACCATCTTGGCATCACCGACCGCCTCGCGGACGCAATCGACCAACGTTGCCTCGCCGTGCGCCGTTGCCTGCAGGAACCCACCTGGCGGCGGCACCACGCGCGCCCGTCCCATCGGCTGCCAGGGGGGACGGCGCACGACGACCGGCTCGCCGTCCCAACTCAGCCGCGCCAGATCCGAGGTGGCGGCGATTGCAACCAGGTGCCCATAAAGCGGACCTTCAACAGGTTTGCCGCCAGTCACCGCAACGTCCAACCCTGCATCTGAGGTCGTGATGGTGACGCGAATCTCACCCTTTCGGCTGGCACCGACGACCACCAGTTCGTTCAGCCCCGAGGTCAGAGTCAGAAGTGTCGGATCTACCACCTGGCAGGCCGTGATCGGGACGATCTGATCGGAGCTTGCCGCGTGAAAGCCGATCAACGCGCCCTTCTTCGTGCGCCGCGCCGTGAAAGTCGCCCGGCGCCGCGTGCGCGGTGGCGAGGTCGCGATCGGGCGGATCTCGACGTCTTCGATCCCGCGCGCGGCGAGCGCCCGGCGCACCAGCGCCTGTTTCCAGCCGGCGACCAACCCGTCCGAGGCATGCTGGACGGCGCACCCCCCGCAGATGCCGAAATGCGCGCAGGCGGGTGTGATCCTGTCGGGGGCTGCGTGAACGATCTCGGACAGCACCGCACGGTGTCCGCACGGCGTGATCCGCACGACCTCGCCCGGCAGGCTGCGCGGAACGAACACACCATCCGCCGTGACACCATCGCCCTGCGCTCCGAGCGTTTCGATTTCAGCCTGCTCAACCATGCTGTGCCCCTAGCGGCTTTGCCCGTTGGGGACGAGCCCTGTTCCGAGTACCCGCCGCCCCCGGCGGAATGCGCCCGCAGGGCGCATGGCGGTGTCAGGGGGCGGGGGCGGGGCCACCGCGCGGGAGCCCGGATCCGGCGCAGCCGGGGCCGGGCGAGACGTGCAACCATGCCGGTTCACCCCTGAGTCAGCCGCTGTGCTGCGATCAGGAATTCGCGGTTGCCGTCGCCACCGGTGATCGGGCTCTCGACCTCGCCAAGGGTCTGCCAGCCAGCCTTGGTCAGGAATTCTGCGATCTGCGCCCGCACCCTTTCGTGCATCTCGGGATCGGTCACGATGCCGCCCTTGCCAACCTTGCCCGGTCCCGCTTCGAACTGCGGTTTGATCAGCGCGATCAGATGCGCACCCGGCTTCGCAGGCGCGAGCACCGGTGGCAGCGCCGTGGGCAGCGAGATGAACGAGACGTCGCACACGATCCAATCCAATGGCGGCAACACTCCGTCCGGCAGATCGCGCGCGTTGATGCCTTCATGCACGTGTACGCCGGGCAGGGCGGCAACGCGAGGATGGATCTGTCCGTGACCGACATCGATCGCGTGCACCTCCGACGCACCGCGCGCCATCAGCACTTCGGTGAACCCGCCGGTCGAGGCGCCGATGTCGGCGGCGATACCCTTCGGCATCAGATCGAACGCATCGAGCGCATGACCCAGCTTCAGCGCGGCGCGGCTGACCCAGGGGCAGGGATCGTGCGTAATCTCGACCGTGCCCGATACCCGGTCGGCGGCCTTTCGCCGGACGGCTCCGTCAACGGTGACAACGCCTGCCGAGATCAGCGCCTGCGCGCGTGTTCGTGTCTCGGCCAAACCCAGCGACACCAGTCTTTGGTCGAGCCGCGTCGCGGCCGGGTCAGTTGACATCCAGCACCCGGCGCACGGTGTTCAGTGCATCGCTTTCCAACTCTCCCAACGGATTGCCGTTGGCGGTTGCCACTGTCTCGATCATGCGCACCAGATCCGGGCCGGCCTCGGGTCCCGCAAGATCACTGATCCGGTCGGTCAGGCGGCGTACCGCTTCGTCGGGAGTTCCGCACTCGCCCGCGACCCAGCGTCCGAACGAGATGATGTCGAGGGCCTCACGCTCTGTGACGTCGAACGTCGTCTGAGCCTCGCTCGAGAGTGCCGTGATCTCGGCCTGGCTCAGCGGCGCATCCATCGTCGCCACCGCAATCACCAGGCCCGATGCTGCCAGCCGCGCATCATCGACGCTGTCGGCGGGATGTACGTCATATTCGCGCCGGTTGATCAGGCGCCGGATCTTCAGGCGGATGTCCTCGGCCCCGTCACCCAGTTCCGAGGCAGACCCGCGCATCGCCCTGACGCGGTAGTGCCAGATCAGGACGGCGCCGATGATTGCAATCAGTCCGAGAAGAATGTGCATGGGTCCGACTCGCCGATCACTGCGCGGAACTTACGCGAAGAGCGATGGTCGCGAAAGCTGTTCAAAGGCCGATGTCACAAGCGGGTCATGACGGCGTCGCGCTTGCGCGAAAGCGCGTAGTCCTCGACGATCCATCCACCCGGGACGCGGCGCATCTCGACATAGAGATAGAGCCGTCCCATGGTGCTGCGCAGCTCGACCGCGCGTCGTGCCGTCTCGTCGTCGACCGTGGCGCGGCGCGTGTAGACATCGAAGGGTTCCCCCCGGAAGCTGCGCCTGAGATCCGCGATCACAGGGGCAGGATCAGGTGCTTTCAGGGCATCTGCGAAGCTTGTGTAATCGCCGCGCAGGCCCGAGGATTGCAGCGCACTGAACTGGTCCGAAGCCGTTTCGAACTGTGCTGGGGCGGCTGGGTCTTGCGCCGCGCCGACTGTGCCAACACCGTCTCCGGCACAGGCCGAGAGCGCCGCCAGGCACAGGCCAGCGACCAGAACACGTGGCACGCGCACTACGAGTTTCTCAAGCGCCATACGCATCCCCCCGGCCACCCTCGACGCCCAGCATTATCGCTGTCTCTGGAAGCGGAGTAAATCGGCAATCTCGCAGCTCACGCCCGGGCGGCGATGCTTTCCACACCGACCATCTGCAGGGCGGTGGCGACGATCGACGGCGCACTCAGACCTGCGAAATCGTACATCTTTGCCGGGCTGTCCTGATCGATGAAGACATCGGGCAGCACCATCGGGCGAATCTTGAGCCCGTGATCCAATGCGCCTTCGGTGGCCAAAAGGTGCAGAACGTGAGAGCCGAAGCCGCCGACCGAGCCTTCCTCGATCGTGATCAGCGCCTCGTGGTTCGCGGCCAGGTCCAGGATCAGCTCGCGGTCCAGCGGTTTGGCGAAGCGCGCGTCGGCGACCGTGGTCGAGATGCCTTTGGCGTCGAGTTCCTCGGCGGCTGTCAGACATTCGGCCAGACGCGTCCCGAGCGAAAGCAACGCGATCCGCGAGCCTTCCCTCACGATACGGCCCTTGCCGATGGGCAGTGCCACGCCTTCGTCCGGCATATCGACGCCAACGCCTTCGCCGCGCGGGTAGCGTACGGCGGAGGGGGCGTCATCGATCTCGACGGCTGTGCGGATCATGTGCACCAGTTCTGCCTCGTCCGCCGCTGCCAAGATCACGAAGCCAGGCAGACAGCCCAGATAAGCCACGTCGAACGAGCCCGCATGGGTCGCGCCATCGGCACCGACCAGCCCCGCGCGGTCGATCGCAAAGCGCACCGGCAGCGATTGGATCGCCACATCGTGCACGATCTGATCGTAGCCACGCTGCAGGAAGGTCGAGTAGATCGCGCAGAACGGTTTCATGCCTGACGCTGCCAGCCCTGCGGAGAAGCAGACCGCATGCTGTTCGGCGAGCCCGACATCGAATGTGCGCTTCGGGAAGGCCTGTTCGAACAGATCGACGCCGGTGCCCGACGGCATGGCGGCGTTGACCGCGACGATGCGGTCGTCCTTCTCGGCTTCCTTGATCAGCGCATTGGCGAAGACCTTGGTGTAGGCGGGTGCGTTGGATTTGCCCTTCTTCTGCTCGCCCGTCGCGACGTCGAACTTGGCGGTCGCATGGCCCTTGTCGGCACTGCCTTCGGCAGGTGCATAGCCCTTGCCTTTGGTCGTGATCGCATGGATAAGAACGGGCCCGGTCGACTTCGCCTTCACGGCCCGCAGCACGCCGAGCAACTGCTCCATGTCATGTCCGTCGATCGGACCGACATAGTCGAAGCCGAGTTCTTCGAACATCGTGCCGCCGACGGTGGCCGATTTCAGCATCGTCTCGGCCCGGTGCGCACCCTCGCGCAGCATTTCGCCCAGCGGACCCGGGACCGCATCCATCGCGCCCTTGGCGAGCGACTTCAGATCGTGCATCGGCCCGTTGGCATAGAGCCGCGACAGGTACTGAGACATCGCCCCGACCGGCGGGGCAATCGACATCTCGTTGTCATTCAGGATGACGATCAGCCGGTGTTTCAGCCAGCCGGCGTTGTTCATCGCCTCGTAGGCCAGGCCCGCGGTCATCGCGCCGTCGCCGATCACGGCGATCGCATCGCCGACATCCGCGCCGAGTTCGCGCCCTGCCGCGAAACCCAGCGCCGAAGAGATCGACGTCGAGGAATGCGCCGCACCGAACGGGGCGTATTCGCTCTCCTTGCGCTTGGTGAAGCCGGAAAGCCCCCCGCCCATGCGCAGGGTGCGAATGCGGTCGCGCCGCCCGGTCAGGATCTTGTGCGGGTAACACTGGTGCCCGACATCCCAGATCAGCTTGTCGCGCGGCGTGTCGAACACGGCATGGATCGCCGTCGTGATCTCGACCACGCCGAGGCCCGCGCCCAGATGTCCCCCGGTCACGGACACCGCCGAGATCGTCTCTGCCCGCAACTCGTCGGCAACGCGCAGCAGTTCTGCGTCGGACATGCCTTTGAGGTCGCCAGGAAAGCGGACCCGGTCGAGTGTCGGGGTGGCCGGTCTTTCTGCCATGGTGTCAGTCAAGACTCACACTCCACTGTCAACTTATTCTATTGATGGCAAAACCAGCGGCTTCGCGCAACCATTGGGCGCGGTCTCCGAACGTTGCCAGAGCCGCGTTGGCGGCATCGACTTCGTCCGCCGCGGCCTTTCGAGCCCCGTCGACACCCAGGATTGACACGAATGTTGCTTTGCCTGCCTCGGCATCTTTTTGCAGCCGCTTGCCCGCCGTCTCCTCGTCTCCCTCAACATCTAGGAGATCGTCGCGGATCTGGAAGGCCAGGCCGAGATGTTCCGCATAATCTGCAAGCAATTTGCGCGCATCTGCATCTTGCGCAAGGATCGCGCCCACCTCACACGACACGCGGATCAGGGCACCGGTTTTCTTGGCCTGCAGCATCGTGATGGTCGGCAGATCGAACGGCTCGGCCGCGGATTCCGCGGCGATGTCGATCATCTGGCCCCCGACCATGCCGGGCGCACCGGCAGCGCGCGCGAGGCCAAGGCACAGTTCTGCCCGGACCGTGCCATCGGCGTGTGTCGCGGGATCGGCGAGGATCTCGAATGCCAGGGTTTGCAGCCCATCACCGGCCAGGCTCGCAATCGCCTCGTCAAATGCCTTGTGCGTGGTGGGCTTGCCCCGGCGCAGGTCGTCATCGTCCATCGCGGGCAGATCGTCGTGGACCAGCGAATACGCGTGCAAACACTCGACGGCTGCACCCGCGCGAAGGGCGCCGGTGCGGTCGACGTCGAACATCGCGGCGGATTCGACCGCAAGGAACGCGCGCAACCGTTTGCCGCCGCCCAGTGTGGCATAGCGCATTGCCTCCCATAGCGGCGGTTCGCCGGAAGTCAGGGTCCCGGACGGCCGTAAAAGCTGTTCAAGCGTGGTTTCAACCTCGGCCGCGACCGAGGCAAGCTGGTCCTTGAATGTCATGGCTCAGGCGTTCTCGAACGGCTCTGTGCCAGTGGCCTTGCCGTCTGCCGCGACGATCTTCTCGACCCGCAGTTCAGCCGCCTTCAGCCGGTCATCACAGTGCTTGCGCAGCGCCTCGCCGCGTTCGTACAAGTCGATCGATTGTTCGAGCGGCACCTGACCGCCTTCGAGTGCGCGCACCACGTCTTCCAGTGCCGCCAAAGCCTCTTCGAAGCTCATCTCTGCGATCGGCTTTTCCGCCTTGTCGCTCATCCCGTCCTCACCGTCTTCCGGCCCCGTTTCAAGCCGCGTGGGCGTCCAGCACCTCGAGCTGCGCTGCAACGCTTTCGGCCAGACCGTCGAGGTCATAGCCGCCTTCGAGCGTCGAGACCACCCGCCCGTCGCAAAGTTCGGCGGCCAGATCGACAATCCGCTCGGTCGCCCAGCGAAAGTCCTCGGCCGTCCACATCAGATTGGCCAGCGGATCGTTCACATGCGCGTCGAATCCGGCCGAGATCATGATCAGATCCGGTTCATGCTTGCGGATCGCGGGCAGAACGCGGTTCTCGAAGGCCGCGCGCATCTCGGACCCGCCGGTCATCGGGCCGAGGGGTGCGTTCGCGATGTTGCCGTGTTCGCCAGTCTCGGACGGCGCACCGGTGCCTGGATAAAGCGGCATCTGATGCGTTGACGAGAACATCACGCGTGGATCGGACCAGAAGACGTCCTGCGTGCCGTTGCCATGGTGGACATCGAAATCCATGATCGCGACCCGACCGGCGC
The DNA here is from genome assembly GCA_050043005.1 of Paracoccaceae bacterium. Lineage (GTDB taxonomy): Bacteria > Pseudomonadota > Alphaproteobacteria > Rhodobacterales > Rhodobacteraceae > Thermohalobaculum. The sequence continues at coordinate 11,437 of JBHJIZ010000160.1, read as the reverse complement.
CAAGGCTTTCGATGGCGTGCAGCGCGCCGATCGCGATGTTCGAGAACAGGCAGAAGCCCATGGCGCGGTCACGCTCGGCATGGTGTCCGGGTGGCCGCAGTGCGCAGAAGGCGGCCTTTGTCTGGCCCGCCATTACGGCGTCGACCGCTGCCACATTGGCGCCAGCAGCATGGAGGGCCGCATCTAGACTGTCCTTAACCATGTGCGTGTCGGCATCGAGGCTGACGATCCCGTCGTCCGGAGAGGCCGCATAGATCTTTTCGACATACCCGCTGTCATGCGCACGCTTCAGTTGATCCTCGGTCGCCTTCGGCGGTTCGGCGCGATCCAGACCGGCAAAGCGATCTTCGCCAAGCACGCGATCAACGGTCTGGATCCGCGCCACCCGTTCGGGGTGCCCCGGCGGTGTCACATGAAGGTGCGAGGACGGGTGTGTGTATACTCGGACTGTCATGGCGCGACCCTAACCCGTCCTGCCGCAAGAGGTAAACGCCGAACCGTCAGCACCGCCCGTGAGGATTGCCGGTTAACCAAATTCTATGGGTTCCTGTGCATCTATGATGCATCAAGGTTCGAATGAGTAGCGTTGCGCGGTGGAGATTGTCGTTCATATCGGGGCGCACAAGACCGCGTCGACATATATCCAGACCCGGCTTGAGCGCAATGTCGTCCCGCTGGAGCGGCACAATATCGGCTACGCGTACCCGAAAACACTCCGTCCGATGTTCGCGACCGCGCCGCGCCGGGATCATGCGATCAGCCGGGTGGCCCGCGGGTCCGCCCGGGCCTGGGTTCTGCGCAACCTGTTCGACAACGCCCGCGATATGCGCCGCGAGCGCCTGCTGATTTCCGAGGAACAGTTGATCGGCTCCCTGCGTCCGATCATGTCGGGGCGCGGGTTTTACCAGGATGCGGGGCGGGAGCTGAAACCGCTGTTCCGCGCGCTTCAGGGACAGCCGGTCAAGGTGTTGCTGGCCGTGCGAAGCTATGAGAGCTTCTTTGTTTCGGCTTATGGACAGGTGCTGAATGGCTGGAAATACATGCCGTTCGAACAGGACTTGCGCGAAACCCTTCTACGGGATGGACGCGGCTGGCCTGAGCTTGCGGCCGAGGTGATGGAGGCCTTGCCGCCGGACTCGACCCTGCGGTTCTGGTGCTATGAGCAATTCGCCGAGGTCGAGGGCGCGGTCTTTGAAGAACTGATCGGACCGGACGCCGCCAGTGAATTGTCGAGAGTGCCTGGCAAACCGGTTCCCGGTCCGTCGCAGAAAGCAATTGATGAAATCGTGGCAATGGCCGAGCGCGGGGAAGATCTGGGACCCGAAACAATCAGGCGGACAATGCGCTTGTTCGGCAAGGACAAGGGTTTTGCGGGCTTCAACCCGTGGGCGCCAGAGGAACGGACCCGCCTGAAAGAGCGATACCTTCGCGATCTTGAAATGATGTGCCAGCTCTGGCCGGGGTCGTTCATGACCGTCGGCCTGGGCGATGTCTCTGCGCCGTCAAGCGGGACGACGCGGCCCGGGCATCAATCCGGCGTCAGCATGTAACCGGCCCCGCGCACCGTTTGCAGATAGCGCGGGTTTCTGGGATCTCGCTCGATCTTGCGGCGCAGTCGGGTGATCTGGACGTCAACGGCACGCTCCTGCACGTCGCCAGAGGTGCCGCCGAGTTCCTCGGCCAGCCGCATCCGGCTGACAGCCTCGTTCGGCTGGCGCGAGAACACGCGCATCAGGGCCTGTTCGGTCGAGGTCAGACGGATTGATTCCTCACCCCGGCGCAACTCGCCCCTTGATAGTTCGTAGCTCGTCTCTCCCAGCGACAGATGCTTGGGCGGCTCTACCTCGGGCACCACGGGCGCCGATCGGCGCAGGATGGCCGAGACGCGCAGCAGAAGCTCCTTGGGCTCGAACGGCTTTGGCAGGTAATCGTCGGCGCCTGCCTCCAATCCCTCGATTCGGTCATCGGTCTCGCCCCGCGCCGTGAGCAGGATCACCGGTGTCTCGATCTCGCCAACCACGCGGCGCGTGAACGAGAACCCGTCCTCGCCCGGCATCATGACATCGACAATCATCAGATCGAACGACAGGCTTTCCAGCAGCCGCGTGGCGTGTGCCGCGTCCCGAGCCGTGGTGACAAGGTATCCGTTCCGCGTGAGGTAGCGCTTCAGCAGATCCCGGATGCGCTCGTCGTCATCGATGACCAGAACATGCGAGATATCGACAGTGGCGGTCATGTCTCGCCCCGCTCGATCAAGCCCAGAACCATGTCACGCCCGGCGCTGTCGATCATCTGCCGCATTACCTCGCGATAGCCGGATACGGCTTCTGGCCCTGCCGCGCGGAAAGCCCGGCCGACGCGGTCGCGTTGCAGCGACGACAGTTCCCGTTCCAACGCGTGGCCGGCCTCGGTCAGATAGAGATTGCGCTGGCGCCGGTCGGTCTTGCCCTCGCGGCTCTCGACCAGTTCCTCTTCGATTAATTGGCGCAACACCCGGTTCAGCGATTGCTTGGTCACGCGCAGAATGTCCAGCAGCCCGGCGACCGTGATACCCGGGCTGCGGTTGATGAAGTGGACGGCCCTGTGGTGCGCACGGCCCAGACCGCGTCCGGCGAGCACCGCGTCCGGATCGCCGGTGAAATCGCGATATGCGAAGAACAGCAGTTCAATCGCCTGGCGCAGTTCCGCCTCGGACGGTGTCGGTGCGTCATCGGGCGCGGCGGAAGCCGGTGCCTGTGACTTCAGTTTGGGAGCATTCATGCGGCTCTGTCTCGATTTCCCCGCATAAGCGGACCCTCTCACGATTTATGTCAGCCTTGTTGACTAATCTCAAGGCCAATGTTACCCGCTTCAGCGTGCAAATTGAAAGATTCGATCTTGCACGCTCTGTTTGACGCAACAAAAACACAACGGCCTGAAACGGACCTTCAGGCCTATCGGAGAACTGCGCCATGGCTGACGGCACCGGATACGACGATCGTGACGGCTTCATCTGGATGGATGGGAAGATGGTAGACTGGCGCAGTGCCAAGGTACACCTGCTGACGCATGGTCTGCACTATGGCAGCAGCGTTTTCGAAGGCGAGCGCGCCTATGGCGGCAAGATCTTCGAGAGCGTCAAGCATTCTCAGCGGCTCCTGTTTTCGGGCAACGAGCTGGACATCCCGATCCCGTGGACGGTCGAGCAGATCGAAGAGGCCAAGTACGAGTGCCTGCGCGCCAACAAGCTGGAAGATGCCTATGTCCGCGCGGTTGCCTGGCGCGGCGCGGGCGAGGATATGGGGGTAGCGTCCGCCAAGAACCCGATCCGGCTGGCAATCGCTGTCTGGGAGTGGGGCGCTTACTACGGCGATGCGAAGACCAAGGGCGCGAAGCTCGACGTCTCGAAATGGAAGCGCCCGTCACCCGAGACGATCCCGTGCAAGGCCAAGGCGGCCGGGCTTTACATGATCTGCACGATGTCCAAGCACGCGGCCGAGGCCAAGGGCTGTTCGGACGCGCTGAGGATGGACTATCGCGGGTATGTGGCCGAGGCGACCGGCGCGAACATCTTCTTCGTCAAGGACGGCGAGGTGCACACCCCGGACCCGGACTGCTTCCTGGCGGGTATCACGCGTGAGACCGTGATCGGGCAATTGCAGCGCCGTGGCATCAAGGTGCACGAGCGTCACATCATGCCGGACGAACTGGAAGGGTTCGAGCAGTGTTGGCTGACAGGCACCGCCGCCGAGGTCACGCCGGTCGGTGAGATTGGCCCTTACGGCTTCGAAGTGGGCGCACTGGCGCGCGATATCTCGTCGGAATACGAGCAGATCGTGCGGGGCAACCGCTGAGTGAATCCATGGCGCGGCGGACCCCTTTCGCCGCGCGTTCTTGAGATTGTCACGATTTCCCGCTATTTTATACGAAGGGCCATTGGTTGATCTGGGCCCGAATGGAGGACACGATCCTGAGTGACATGACCGCTGCGGGCACCACGACGCGCCCGATGCACACAGTACACACAGAGCTGCCCGGGACCGGACCCGACCGGGAAACGCTTCTGGATCTCATTCTGAAATCGCTGGACGATGATGGTGCGACGGATGTCGTGGACATCGATCTGCAAGGGAAGTCGTCCGAGGCCGATACGATGGTGATCGCCTCTGGCCGTTCGACCCGGCATGTCGGCGCGATTTCCGAAAAGCTGCTAGACCGTTTGAAGCAGCATTCCGGGGTGCGTCCGCATGCTGAAGGGCTCGAAGCCGCGGATTGGGTGCTGATCGACGCGGGCGATGTGATCGTCCATGTCTTCCGCCCTGAAGTGCGCGAGTTCTACCAGCTCGAAAAGATGTGGATGCAGGCGCCGGACATCACGGCGCGCGCCTCGGCACAGGCCTGAACGGCTGATATGATGAAACCATGGCGTCCCGTGCGGGGCGCTCGCTGACATGCGGTTGTGTATCGCCGCGGTTGGCCGGCTGAAGCCTGGTCCAGAACAGACGCTGATTACCAAATTTGCCCGGCGGCTTGATGCGACCGGCCGCCCTTTGGCGCTGGGGCCTATGGATCTCCACGAACTTGACGAGCGCAAGGTCAAGGACAGCAAAGCGCAATCGGCACGGCTGATCGAGCGGATTGCGCCGGGGAGCGTTGCGGTGGCTCTGGATGAACGCGGGAAGACGCTGGGTTCTCCGGATCTCGCCAAGCTGATCGAACGCACCCGGGACGCCGGATCGGACGAGACGCTGTTCTTGATCGGCGGTGCGGACGGCCACATCATAGCGTTGCGGGAGCGAGCCGATCATCTGGTGTCGTTCGGCCCCATGGTCTGGCCGCACATGCTGGCGCGCGTGATGATCGCGGAACAGCTTTACCGCGCGGTCTCGATCCTTGCGGGCAGCCCGTATCATCGGGCCTGAGATGTTGCCGGGCTCTGACCGCTCGGGTAGACCATCGGAGAGGCAGTTCGGGCGGAGACCCAAATGGCACTGAAACCGGTCATCTTGTGCATTCTCGACGGCTGGGGCTTGCGGGCCGAAACGGCAGACAATGCCGTGGCGCAGGCGAGGACGCCGAATTTCGACCGGATCTGGTCTAACGAGGCGCGGTCTCAACTGGTCGCGCACGGCGAGGATGTCGGCCTGCCTGCCGGACAGATTGGCAACTCCGAGGTTGGCCACACGAATATCGGGGCGGGCCGGGTCGTCTGGATGGATCTGCCCAAGATCAACAACGCGATCGGGGATGGCCGGTTCTTTTCGAACCCGGCTCTCGTCGAGTTCATGACACGGATGAAGGCCTCGGGCGGCACGGCACACCTGATTGGTCTGCTCAGCCCCGGCGGGGTTCACGCCCACCAGTCCCATGTCGTGGCCCTGGCCGAGATCCTGTCGCGTGCGGGCATCCCCGTGGCGATCCACGGGTTTCTGGATGGGCGTGACGTGCCGCCGAAATCGGCCCGTGATCAGGTGGCAGCGTTCCTGGCTGACATCTCAGGCATGCCCAACACCGGGATCGCAACGATCTGCGGGCGCTTCCATGCGATGGACCGCGACAAGCGCTGGGACCGGGTCGAAAAGGCCTTCCGGATGCTGACCGATGGCGAAGGCACCGCGGCCGAAGGGGCGCTGGCGGCGATCGAGCGATCCTATGCGGCAGGCATCACCGACGAGTTCGTCGAGCCTGTGGTGCTGAACGACTTCGCGGGCATGATGGACGGCGACGGGCTGATCTGCTGGAATTTCCGGGCCGACCGGGCGCGCGAGATCCTGTCGGCACTGCTTGATCCGGCATTCACCGAGTTCGACGTCTCAGCCCGTCCGGACTTCGTCGCAACGCTGGGCATGGTCAGCTATTCGGACCGACATGATGCCTGGATGCCGGCGATGTTCCCGCCGGAGGAGATCGTCAACACCCTGGGCGAATGGGTGGCCGCGAATGGCAAGCGCCAGCTTCGCCTGGCCGAGACCGAAAAGTACCCGCATGTCACGTTTTTCCTGAACGGCGGGATCGAGGCCCCGGACCCGGGAGAGGACCGCGAAATGGCCCCATCGCCAAAGGTGCGGACCTATGACATGCAACCTGAGATGTCGGCAGCCGAGGTTACCGCAAAGCTGACGGCGGGCATCCGCGGTGGTTATGACCTGATTGTTGTGAACTATGCCAATCCCGACATGGTCGGGCACACCGGTTCGCTCGACGCCGCGATTGCTGCGTGCGAAGCGGTTGACGCGGGTCTTGCGGCGGCATTGGCAGCGCTTGAGGAGACGGGCGGTGCGATGCTGGTGACGGCGGATCACGGGAACTGCGAACTGATGCGCGATCCGGTGACCGGCGGCCCCCACACGGCCCACACGACGAACCCGGTTCCGCTGGTGCTGGTGCAGTACGGCGATCAGGCGTTGGATTGCGTGCTCGCGGACGGTCGGCTCGGGGATCTTGCGCCGACGGTTCTGCACTTGATGGATCTGGAACAGCCGGCCGAGATGACGGGCCGTTCGCTGCTGCGGCGTCCGGGATGACGGCATGACGGCGGCATGGATCCACAAGACGTGCGCCGTGCTTGCTGCGGGCGTCTTGCTGTCAGCAGCCCCCGATCAGAGCTTTGGACAATCGCCAGGTTACCCGAATATCGACCGCGCCCGGGCGGCATTGTCTGTAGCACAGGACCAGCTCGAGGCCGCACGCTCTGGAACGGCGCAACTCGCGGCCCTGGGGAAGGCTGTCACCGCGCATGAACTGGCGTTGGCGGCATTCCGTGACGGGTTGCGGGTCATGGCGACGCGCGAGTCGCGGCTGAGGAATGCGATCTCGGATGATCGCGCGCGGCTCGAGGAGTTGATCGCGGCGCTGCAATCGCTTGGGATGGCGCCCCGGTCAGCGTTGCTCGCGTTTCCGGGAGGCCCGGTCGGTGCCGCGCGCGGCGCCAGTCTGATGGCCGACATCTCGCCTGTGCTGAGCGCGCGGATCCAGGACCTGCGGGAAAGACTGGCCCATCTCCAGCGCCTGCGATCGAACCAGGATGTCGCCCGGATCGAGGCACGCGGCGCTCTGGCGACGCTCCAGGAATTGCGGGGCCGTACCTCCGAGGCGCTTCGCCGAAAGCGCCGCAAAGGGCTCGCCACCCGCAGCGAGTTGGCCGAACAGACGGCTGCGGTCGCAGCACAGGCAGATTCGATCGATACGCTGGCCAGCACGCTGTCGTCCGCTGCCGAAAGCGATCCGAGCGTGCTGCTGACGTTCGAGGAAGCGCGCGGTTTCGTGCAGCCGCCAGTGGCGGGCCGACAGACGGCAGGGTTCGGCGATCCTGATCCCTGGGGCCGCAAGGGCTTTGGCCTGACGATCACGGCACCTGCCTATGCTCAGGTCTCGGCCCCTTGGGACGGCACCATCCGCTATGCCGGTCCGCTGATCGATTACGGGACCGTCGTCGTGCTGGAACCACAGCAGGATTTGCTGATCGTGATGGCGGGATTGGCCTCGGTCGACCGTCTTGTCGGTGAAACCGTGCTTACAGGGGAACGTTTGGGCGGGCTTGGGGGGCCAATTCCCGCATCAGAGGAGTTTTTGCTTGAAGCCTCGACAGATCGTGATCAGATCAGCGAAGAAATGCTCTATATCGAACTGAGACGAGACGGGCAGGTCATGGACCCGACAGACTGGTTCGACTTCACAACGAAGGGACGCGGCGGATAATGCGCAAGACAATGATGGCGATGATGGCGGGTGTGGCTCTCGGAGCACTGGTTCCGATGATGGTGAACACCGTCACCGCCCAGGACACTTCCGCGAAGAACACCTACGAGTACCTCGATCTGTTTGGCGACATCTTCGAGCGTGTGCGGTCGAACTATGTCGAAGAGGTCGACGAGCAGCAGCTGATCGAGGCCGCGATCGAGGGGATGCTGACATCGCTCGATCCGCACTCGGCCTACCTGCCGCCGCAGAACTTCCAGGACATGCGCGAGCAGACCAAGGGCGAGTTTGGTGGACTTGGCATCGAAGTCACGATGGAGAACGGCTTCGTCAAGGTCGTGGCCCCGATCGACGAGACGCCTGCCGCGAACGCCGGTCTGGAAGCCGGAGATTTCGTGACGCACATCGACGGCGAGTCGGTGCTGGGCCTGACCTTGGCCGAAGCGGTCGAGAAGATGCGCGGGCCGGTCGGCTCGGACATCATCATCACGATCAGCCGCGAAGGCGCGGAAGAGCCGTTCGACGTCACCATCACCCGCGCCGTAATCAAGATCCGTGCGGTTCGGGCGCGAGCCGAGGGCGATGTCGCGGTGCTGCGCATCACGACGTTCAACGAACAGACCTATGACAATCTCGAAACCGCGATCGAGAAGATGAAGGACGAGATCGGCGAGGATAAGCTTCAGGGCTATATCGTCGATCTGCGCAACAACCCGGGCGGACTGCTGAGCCAGGCGATTGCCGTGTCGGATGCTTTCCTGGAGACCGGGGAAATCGTTTCGACCCGTGGCCGCGATCTGAACGAAGCGGACCGTGTGAATGCCAAGGCGGGCGATCTGACCGACGGCAAGCCGATCGTAGTCTTTATCAACGAAGGCTCGGCTTCGGCCTCCGAGATTGTCGCCGGTGCGCTTCAGGATCAACGCCGGGCGAGCGTGCTGGGCGCCAAGAGCTTCGGCAAGGGCGCGGTGCAGACGGTGATGCGCCTGGGCGACAAGGGCGCGATGAAGCTGACCACGGCGCGCTACTTCACGCCGTCGGGCCGGTCGCTCCAGGCCCTGGGCATCGAGCCTGATATCCTGGTCGAGGAGCGTCGCGTGACCGATGCCGACGAGGAGGCGAACCGCCGGACGCGGTCCGAGGCCGATCTGCGCGGGTCACTCGAGAACGAGCTGAGCGAAGATGAGCAGCGGCAACTCGACGAAGAACGCAGCCGCCACGAGAAGACAGCACAGCTTCGGTCCGAGGATTTCCAGCTCGCCTATGCGCTTGATCTTCTGGCGGGTTTGGCGATCTACGATCTCAGCGCCAAGTAAGCGCTGGGAATGGACATAGACAGCCTGCCTTACCGACCGTGTGTCGGGTTGATGGTGCTGAACGGCGACGGCAGGATCTTCGCCGGTCAGCGCCTTGATGCGCCCGCGGGTATGCACGCCGCTTGGCAGATGCCTCAGGGCGGGATTGACCCGGGCGAGACCCCGGCTCAAGCGGCCTTGCGTGAGTTGCGGGAAGAGACCGGGATCAGTCCGTCAGCGGTCGACATCCTGCGCGAAAGTGATCATTGGCGGGACTATGAACTGCCAGCTCACCTGGTGACGAAGCTCTGGAATGGAGCTTACCGGGGCCAGACGCAACGGTGGTTCGCGATCCGTTATCGCGGGCCTGACATCGCGATCAGTATCGAGACCGAAGAGCCCGAGTTTCGGGAGTGGGCCTGGATGGCGCCGGACGAGCTTGTGACCAAGATCGTGCCGTTCAAGCGCGACACCTACACGGGTGTGTTTGACGAGTTCGCGGATCTCTTAAAGCAGACGGCCTGAGCATTCTCAGGCCGTTTGTCAGGACAGGCAGCTGGATCCAAGACGTCTCAGACGTTCCAGACCGGCGTCGCACCTTCAACCCGGCTGCCGATCGCCGTCCAGTTCACCTGCAAACGGCCGATCCGCGTATCGCTCCACGTATGTGCGACGGCCGTGAAGCCGTCACACGTGACATCTTCCGCTTGCAGATCGAGCCTGAGGTTGCGGCCGCTGTCCGCATCGATCACCGAGATCGAAAGCTGGACCGTCGGCGGATGGATGAATGGTTCGCCGAATGGCACCACTTTTTTGGCCCAACGCTTGCCAACGCCGGACCACATCGGACCGTTTTGTTCAATATGGTCAAAGATCTTCGCGACGCCGCTTGCCAACGCTAGCGTGAGCGGATTGAGACTGTTCATGTGCCCCACCTCAATTTCAGACGCTATCAAACCGTCATAATTGGAGCACACTTCTCAAAATCATTCAATCTTGGCTGCCCAAAATTCAATAAATTGCTGAATTTTTAGTCAGAATCCACAAGCGCGCCTTGGAGAACACGCACCGTAGGTAGAAACGACAAAAGCCCGCACCCTCTGCAGCGCGAGCTTTCGATGGCCGTATTGAGTCGGATCAGATGATCGACTTGAGCGATATGAAGTCGTTCACCCGTTGCTGCGCCGCCTGCTTGCGGTCTTCGCCTGCTTCTTCAAGCGCCGATTCCGCGGCAGCGACGTGGTCGTCCAGATACTCGGCTGTCACCGCTGACCCTTCGACCGCTTCTTCAGCGAGCACTGAAATCACGTTGTCCGAGATCTCGGCGAAACCGCCGGTGACGAAATACTGGTCCTCGGACCCGCCGTTTCGCACGGTCACGAAACCGGGTCGCATCGTTGTCAGGAACGGCGCGTGGTTGGCCATCGCCGTCATGTCACCCGCTATGCCGGGGATCGTCACCGACTCGGCATCAGCCGATGCCAGCTTGCGTTCCGGGCTCACCAGCTCGAATGTCATTGCGTCGGCCATGGCCGCGTCTCCCCGAGTACCTTAGGCGGCCTCTGCTGCCATCCGCTGAGCTTTGGCGATGACTTCGTCGATGCCACCGACCAGGTAGAACGCAGCTTCCGGAAGGTGATCGTACTCACCGGCCACGACAGCCTTGAATGAGCTGATGGTATCTTCCAGTGGCACCTGAACGCCATCGGCGCCGGTGAACACCTTGGCCACGTCGAACGGCTGGCTGAGGAAGCGCTGGATCTTCCGGGCGCGGGCCACGGTCAGCTTGTCTTCTTCCGACAGCTCGTCCATGCCGAGGATGGCGATGATATCTTGCAGTGCCTTGTAGCGTTGCAGAATGCCCTGCACGTCACGGGCGACCTGATAGTGTTCTTCGCCCACGATCGCGGGATCCATCAGACGCGAGGTCGAATCGAGCGGATCCACAGCCGGGTAGATGCCCAGCTCGGCAATCTGGCGCGACAGAACGGTCGTGGCGTCCAGGTGGGCAAAGGTCGTGGCAGGTGCTGGGTCGGTCAAGTCATCCGCCGGCACGTATACGGCCTGGATCGAGGTGAGCGAGCCGCCCTTGGTCGAGGTAATGCGCTCCTGCATGGCGCCCATATCGGTCGCCAGCGTCGGCTGGTAGCCCACAGCCGATGGAATGCGGCCCAGAAGTGCCGACACCTCGGAACCCGCCTGGGTAAAGCGGAAGATGTTGTCGACGAAGAACAGCACATCGGTGCCCGACTGGTCGCGGAACTGCTCGGCCAAAGTCAGGCCGGTCAGGGCGACACGCGCGCGTGCTCCCGGAGGTTCGTTCATCTGTCCATAGACCAGCGCAACCTGGCTTTCTTCGAGGTTGTCGGGCTTGATCACGTTGGATTCGATCATCTCGTGATAGAGGTCGTTGCCCTCACGGGTCTGCTCACCCACGCCAGCGAACACGGAATAGCCCGAGTGCA
>JBHJIZ010000159.1:0-18311 GCA_050043005.1 Paracoccaceae bacterium | reverse complement strand
CGCCAGACCACGCAGGTTCGTATCGCGGATTGATCCGCCTTCCAGCGAGATGTCCGAAAGCACAGCCTGAGCGCAGCGGACGCCGGTGAACCGCGCCCCTGTCAGGTCCACGTCCTGCAGCGTCGCACCGATCATCGAGGTGTCGCTGATGCGAACACCTTGCAAGCTGACACTCGTGAACTCCGAGCCATCGTGGGCGACATCCTTGAAGATGAGCGGATCGCTCACAACGCCGTCCAGCCGCCATCGACGCTGATCGTCGTGCCGGTGATCTGGGCCGCATCGTCCGAGCACAGGAACGCGGTCGTTCCGGCCAGTTGTTCGACCGTGGCGAATTCCTTCGACGGCTGACGCGCCAGCAGAACGTCGCGGACCACCGTGTCGCGGTCCATGTTGTATTCGCGCATGGTGTCCGGGATCTGTGACTCGACCAGCGGCGTCAGCACATAGCCCGGGCAAATCGCGTTGCAGGTGATCGGCTCTTCTGCGGTCTCGAGAGCGGTGACCTTCGTGAACCCGACAACGCCGTGCTTCGCGGCCACATAGGCCGATTTATAGGGTGACGCGGTAAGACCATGCGCCGAGGCGATGTTGATGACACGCCCCCAGCCATTCTCGCGCATCAGCGGCAGTGCCGCTGCTGTCGTGTGGAAAGCCGAGCTGAGATTGATCGCGATGATCGCCTCCCACTTCTCGGCCGGGAACTCGGGGATCGGTGCGACATGCTGAATGCCGGCATTGTTGACCACGATACACGTCGTCCCAAAGGTCTCGGCCGATTTGGTGACCAGCATCCGGCACGCATCGCCATCCGACATGTCGGCCTGGATGTAGACAGCCTTGCCGCCACCGGCAGCGGTGATCTCTTCGGCCAGCGCGTGATCCTCGGGCCGGTCGGTGAACGAGTTCAGCACGACGTTCGCTCCACGCGCCGCGAGACCGCGTGCCACGCCAAGGCCAATCCCTGAATTCGATCCGGTGATGACGGCACATTTTCCGTGCAAGGGCATCTCTGCCATTTTCTTCTCCCCCTGTCCGGGCATAGTCTGTCCCTGCGGACCATAATTGTTGCACTGCAAAAAATCGAGACCGCGAGGAGCAGGATGGCTGGAAATTCCGGGAACCGCGTGGATCGGCCGCGCACTGCGGCAGCTTTGACCCTGCGCAAAAAAAAGGCGTCTCCCGAAGGAGACGCTTTAGGTGTTGAGGCAGGTTTCATACAGGCAAGAAACCTATCGAGCAGTGGGAGGACCATACAAAACGACTCACGTTGGGACAAGTCCGATCTGATCGCCTGTGCACGTCACTGGTGCTTGACGCGAGTCTGGCACATTTTTGCCATAGTCGTTTTGCTGGGCGCCGCACCGGCGTATTCCGGCGGAAAAGCCCATGGAATAGCGATGAACGGCGCTCCGGCGTTGTCCGAGGGCTTTACGAATCTACCCTATGTGACCCCTGACGCGCCAAAGGGCGGTCGCGTAATTTTTGGCGAGGTCGGCGGATTCGATAGCCTGAATCCATACATTTTGAAGGGAAGTGCTCCCTGGCCGATTCGCGTGCACGTCGTAGAATCGTTGATGGCACGCAGTTACGATGAGCCATTCACGTTGTACGGTCTGCTGGCCGAAAGTATCGAAGTGCCGGATGACCGAAGCTGGGTCGAGTTTGCACTGCGGCAGGACGCGCGCTTCTCGGATGGCTCGCCGGTCACGGTCGAGGACGTGATCTGGTCGTTCACGACGCTGGGCGAGCAAGGCCACCCGCGCTACCGAAATGCCTGGGCCGGTGGCGACACTGTGCGGCAGACGGGACCGCGCACGGTCCGGTTCGATCTGGTCGGCGGCAATCGCGAGTTGCCGCTGATCCTGGGCCTGCGCCCGATCCTGAAGAAGGCCCAGTTCGAGGGGGTGAGCTTTGCCGATCAGGATCAGGTGACGCTGATCGGTTCGGGGCCTTATCTGATCGATCAGGCGGAACCGGGCCGTCACATCACCTTTCGGCGCAATCCCGACTGGTGGGGTGTTGATCTGCCGGTCAATCGCGGGCTGAACAACTTTGACACGGTTCGCTACGAGTACTTCCGCAACGAGGATGCGATGTGGGAGAGCATTCAGGCGGGCGTCATCTCGTTGCATGCCGAACGCGATCCGGTGCGCTGGGCCGATGGCTACGGGTTCCCGGCCATGACGTCCGGCAAGATGCAACGGGGCGAGATCGTGCATCAGAGGCCGACCGGCATGAACGGCTTCGTCTTCAACACCCGCCGGGCGCTGTTTCAGGATCGCAGGGTACGCCAGGCTTTGGCGCTGAGCTTCGATTGGGAGTGGATCAATGATCGCCTGTATCGCGGCGCCTATGCGCGGATCCGAAGTTACTTCGGAAACTCGCCTCTTGGTGCAACCGGTGCCGCGTCAGAGGCAGAGCGCACGTTGCTGATGCCTTTCGCCGGGAATCTGCCGGACGGTACGCTCGATTCGATGTGGGAGCCTCCGGTCAGCGATGGCAAAGGACGCAACCGGCGCAACCTGAGAGCCGCAGCCAAACTGCTGGACGATGCCGGATGGCAAATTGTCGACGGCACGCGAGCCGGCCCTGACGGGCAACCGATGGCGTTCGAAATCCTCGTCGCGACCAGCCGGGATGAGACGCTCGCCAATCTGTGGCGGGATATGCTGGACCGGCTGGGGGTTGCGGTGTCCGTCCGCCTGGTCGACCGGGCACAATACCGTCAGCGCCGGACGGACTATGATTTTGACATGGTCGTCAACCGCTGGGCGATGTCGTTGAGCCCAGGTACGGAACAGCGGCTCTACTTCGGGTCGGATGGCCGCACCGAACCGGGGACTCGCAACTACATGGGTGTCGCGGATGCCGCCGTCGCTGCCGCCATCGAGGCCATACTTGCTGCGCGCGAACGCGAGGCGTTTGAAAGCGCTGTCCGCGCACTGGACCGGGTGCTGATGTCCGGTGTCTATGTGATCCCCTTTGGCTCGCTGCCCAATGACAGGATCGTCTGGACCGCCGGTCTTTCACGACCCGAAACGGACTCGCTCTATGGCTGGTGGGGATGGTGGGCCGGTCCAGCCGTCTGGTGGGCCGAACCCTGAGGCCCTGCGCAAGCAAACCTGTAAGACTGTGATTTTTCGCACAAAATAAGGGTTTACAAAGTCTTAAGAGATGTGACGGCTCTCACAGAGAATCACGCCCTCCATCGCCGATATTGTCTCCAGTGACAGGGGTCACGACATAAGGAGGCACTGAAATGTATGATCTTTTTGAATTCGATGAAAAAGGCGACGCAGAGTTTTTCGACCACGACACTGCGGGCATGATGGCGCTTCAGAAGACCGAGAAGGGCCTGTTCGACCCGGACGAAGTGAAAGACGAAGACCTCGAAGCGCTCTATGACAACTGATCCGGTGAGCTGGATGTGTCAGGCATCGATGGGCGTGGTGCGACGTCGCGCGATCCTTTCTGCGGATCGTGTGACGTCCAACACCGTAACAAAAGAACGACCGGCTTCGATCGCATAATCAGGCGTCCAGTAACGGACGTTACAGCCTGCAGTCCCGGAAGCGCGTAACCGATCCTTAGAGAGAAGCTGCAGAAACACGGAGAGGCGAGATGAGCGAACAGGACGAGAGCGAGTTTTTGAGGTCATTGCAACGGGTGCGCGAGGCGCATTACTCCCGCGATCCAAAGCGCCGGGCCATCGAGTCAGTCGAGCGTCAGATGCAGCAGGACCGGACCATTCTAAGTCCCGACGGCCTGCCTTCGCGCGACCTGGTAACTTCGTAAGACATTACAAAGCACCCCAACGACCTGCCGTTGCGGGCTAAGGCTTCCGCGCCGCGCCGTTCGCACTGCGTCCGTTTCCGTTTCCATTCTTGCGAACCTGAGCACGCCGCGCCGCGGCCTCGCGCTCTTCCTTGGTCGGAGGCGTGACGAGGCCCGCCGAGATCACCAGTTTCGCAGCTTCCTCGACACTCATATCCAGCAGCACCACGTCCTCGGCCGGTACGAACAACAGGAACCCGCTGGTCGGGTTCGGGGTCGTCGGCAGGAAGACGCTGACCATGCCGTTCTCGCCGACCTTCTGCGCGATCTCGCCCTTCGTATCGGTGGACACGAAGGCAATCGCCCAGATGTCCCGCCGCGGGTATTCCACCAGACAGGCGCGCTGGAACGAGGCATTGGATTGGTTGAAGATCGTCTCGACGATCTGCTTCAGCGCATTGTAGATCGAGCGTACGATCGGCATGCGATCGACCCAGCTTTCGCCAAGCCGGATCAACTGGCGGCCAAACAGATGCTTCGCGAAATAGCCAACCGCCGTCGTGAAGACCAGGAAGATCAGAACACCGAAGCCTGGCAGACCGATATCGACTCGCAGCGGTTCGGGAACAAGCGGAACCACTTGCGCATCGACGAAGGTGATGATTGTCCAGGTCAGATAGATTGTGATGACGATCGGTGCGACGACGATCAGGCCCGTCAGGAAGTTGTTCCTGAGTGCCGCGATCGTGCTGCGCTGTGCTGGGCGCGCAGATTTCTTCTTTGGTGCCGCCATCCCGTGTCTTACCCACCGATCTCTTACTCAATTGTGCTACGCAACAAATTTGTGCCGCGCAACACGGTAGTGAAATCACTCAGATATTCGGTGCCCGCTTGCCGATATCTCGGATCCAAGTGTCTGAGCCGCAAGATCCACCAGAAAACACTTGGCCGCGTGTGGCTCTGGTGACCGGAACGTTCGCGTTCCGAAATGCGGAAGCGGGACGCAAACGTTCCGACCGAAGAGCTAGTAGCCTCTCTCCCGGTCTACAACGTGCAGCAGCGGCTTTCCGTCCATATCACGGGCGATCTGCTCGAGAATCGCGGTACAGGCTGTTTCAGGGCGGGTGATCGACGCGATGTGCGGCGTGACCGTGACATTCGGATTGCGCCAAAAGCCGTGGTTCTGCGGCAGAGGCTCCTCGCGAAACACGTCGAGTGTGGCGTGCCGGATATGACCGTCGGCCAGTGCCATCAGCAGGGCGTCGTCATTGATCAGTGGCCCGCGTCCGGCATTGACGATGCAGGCACCCTTCGGCATCCGGTTGAGGGCGTCGGCGTTCAGGATGTTCTCGGTTCCGGGCGTCAGCGGCAGGATCACGACCAGAATTTCCGAGACTTCAAGCGTCTTCTCCAGCCCGTCTGGCCCGTGCATGCATCGGACGCCTGGCAGATCCTTGGGCGAGCGCGACCATCCAACGATGTTGAAACCCAAACCGTTCAGCAAGGCCGCCGTTGCGGTTCCAAGCTCACCGAGGCCGAGAATGCCGACCGTCCGCATCGACGTCAGCGGTGGGGACCACTTTTGCCAGCGCGCCGCAGCGCTGTCGGACACGAACCGGTCGATGTCGAGGTGATACCGCATCACGTGGCCGGTGAAGTACTCGGCCATGCCCTGGGTCATCCCCGGCTCGACCATCCGTGTGAAAGGAATATGCGCGGGCCAGTCGATGGTCTTCAGGACCGCCTCGACCCCCGCCCAGGTATTCAGAATCGCGCGCAGACGGGTGAAAGGCGTGAAATCGGAGATCCCGCTGTCGATGTTGTAGACCAGATAGTCGACCTCAGCCGGATCGGGATCCTCGGGCAACAGGACCAGATCCAGCTGAGACTCTGGAACCTGACGCTCGAGCACGGCCCGCCACGCGGGTGCATCTTCCGGTTCCATCGCAAGTTGTATGGTGCGTGTCATGGTTCTCCGCCCTCCCTTCGTCAACTCTAACGCTGATCGGGCGCGGCGGGTCCACGCGGCAAACCGCGCGCAGTCTTGCGACCCGGTGCATAACGTTCCGGCAGAGGCCCCTGTTTCCCTTTGCGTGCGGCAGCCATGCAACATATAAGCGAGCGCAATAACGGCGGACACGAATCTGCCGGTGGCGAGGCCAAGGCAGGCAACATAGGCAAGGACAGATGTTCGGCGGAGTCTTCAGCGTCTTCTCAAGCGACATGGCGATCGACCTCGGGACCGCCA
This sequence comes from Paracoccaceae bacterium, assembly GCA_050043005.1. Classification (GTDB taxonomy): domain Bacteria; phylum Pseudomonadota; class Alphaproteobacteria; order Rhodobacterales; family Rhodobacteraceae; genus Thermohalobaculum. The sequence continues at coordinate 12,286 of JBHJIZ010000159.1, read as the reverse complement.
ATACGCTGGTCTATGTCAAGTGGAAGGGCATTGTCCTGAACGAACCCTCGGTGGTCGCCTACCAGACCCGCGAAGGGAAGAAAGAGGTCAAGGCCGTCGGTGAGGACGCCAAGCTGATGCTGGGGCGCACGCCCGGATCGATCCAGGCGATTCGTCCGATGCGTGACGGCGTGATCGCCGATTTCGAAGTCGCCGAGGAGATGATCAAGTACTTCATCAAGAAGGTGCATTCGAATGCCTTCCTGGCGAAACCGGTGGTTGTCGTCTGCGTGCCATTCGGGGCAACGGCCGTGGAGGAACGCGCGATCCGCGACTCCGTGCTTTCGGCCGGGGCGCGCAAGGCCATCCTGATCCCGGAACCGATCGCGGCGGCCATTGGCGCCGGACTTCCAATAACCGAGCCGACGGGCAGCATGATTGTCGACATCGGCGGCGGCACGACCGAGGTCGCTGTCCTTTCGTTAAGCGATATCGTCTACGCTCGATCCGTGCGCGTGGGCGGAGACAAGATGGACGAGGCGATCATCTCTCACTTGCGTCGACAGCATAACCTGCTGATCGGTGAAGCGACGGCTGAGAAGATCAAGAAATCCATCGGCACTGCACGCATACCGGCAGATGGGATCGGCGAGACCATGCTGATCCGCGGGCGTGACCTGCTGAACGGTGTGCCAAAAGAACAGGAAATCACCCAGGCACAGATCGCCGAGGCGCTGGCCGAGCCCGTTCAACAGATCGTCGAGGCCGTCATGGTGGCGTTGGAGGCAACGCCTCCCGACCTGGCGGCGGACATCGTCGACAACGGCGTGATGCTTGCGGGCGGCGGTGCACATCTGGGCGATCTCGATCTGTCGCTGCGCGAGCAGCCGGGCCTCGCGATCAGCGTCGCCGAGGAACCGCTGCACTGTGTGGCTCTGGGCACCGGCCGGGCGCTGGAGAACATGGATCGGCTGGGTCACGTCATGAAAGTGAACGCGTAACCCCGGTTGAGAGGGAGGGCGCAGGTGGCGCTTGGCAACTCCTCGGCGGAAAGCTCTTTGATCAGGACGGTACACCGTGTCCTGCTGGGGCTCATGCTGGTCGTCTCGCTGATCCTGTTGATCCTCTGGCGCACGGACAATCCGCGCCTCGAGCGGATGCGGATGTCGTTGATCGATGCGGTGGCGCCGTCGATGGCCTGGGCCGGGCGTCCGGTCGAATTCGTCTGGAACGTCGCGCGCGACTACCAGAACTTTCTCGACGTCTACGAGCAGAACAAATCTCTGCGTCGCGAGATCCAGAGCCTGAAGGCCTGGCGCGAGCAGGCGCGGCTTCTCGAAGAGGAAAACGCACAGCTTCGCGCCCTGAACAACGTTCGGATCGCCACGCGCACGACCTTTGTGACAGGCGACATCATCGCGGATTCCGGCGGGCCGTTCCTGCAATCCGCGCTGGTCAATGTCGGACGCAGCGACGGGGTCGAGGATGGCTCGGCAGCCGTTGACGGGCACGGTCTGGTCGGCAGGGTCGTCGGACTGGGTGAACGCGCCTCCAGGCTTTTGCTGCTGACGGATTTCTCGTCGCGTGTTCCGGTCGTAATCCAGCCGGGAGCCAGGCGCGCGGTGCTGTCCGGCGATGGGACGGCGGCACCGAAGCTGGAATTCATTGACGGTTCGGACCGCATCACGCCGGGCGATCTGGTCGAAACCTCGGGCGATGGTGGTGTCTTCCCGCCGGACTTGCCAGTCGGTCGGGTGATATCGACGCCTTCGGGCACCTGGCGGGCTGCGCTGCTGGCGGACTACGCCCGGCTCGAGTTCGTTCGACTGCTGCGCTACGAACCCGATACGGTGATTGATGTGCCCGGCGGCCTCGTGCGCCCCGGCGATGGCCAGGAATTCTCCAACGATCCGCTCGATGCTTTGGTCGGGGCGGTCGAATGACGGTGGCAGATCGCCTCGATCCTTTGGATACGGGCCGCCTCGCGCGGATGGTCCTGCTGGTCGCGCTTGGTTTCGCGGTGATCTGCATCGAGGCGATGCCGCTTGGACTGCAGGCGACAGCGCGTCCGTCACCTGATCTGCTGCTGTGCCTGGTTGCTTTCTGGTCTCTGCGGCGACCCGGATCGGCGCCAGCCGTTGTCATCTTTGCCCTGGCCTTGTCGCGGGATTTTCTGACGGATGTCCCGGTTGGAGCGGGTGCGATGACGCTGCTTCTGGTCAGTGAACTGCTGAAGCTTCGGCGCCGTGCGCTGGCCCGTTCCAACTTCGCGATGGAATGGATCACCGTGACGCTTGGCGCGATTTTGGCGATTGCATTGCAGTGGTTTCTGGTCGTCCTGATGCTGGCGCAGCCGCCCTACCTGATCGACCTCTGGCATCAGGTCATCTACACCATGATGGCCTATCCGTTGATGGCGCTGCTGCTTCGCTACGTCCTCTGCATCTCATGGACCCGGACCGAGACGGTGTGATGGCGTGGTTCTGGGGCAAATCCAAGCGGAGTGCTGATGCCGATAACCACGGGCTGGTCACACGGCGGGGCGTGGTCCTGTTGGGCGTTCAGGCCGTCATCGTCGGCGCGCTGGGCTGGCGCATGCGACAGCTTCAGGTCGTCGAGACCGAGCGGTTCCGCACCCTGGCCGAGGAAAACCGCATCAACATGCGCCTCATCGCGCCGGCGCGGGCACAGTTGTTCGACCGCAACGGCGATCCGCTGGCCATCAACACGCGCAACTACCGGGTCGTCATGGTGCGTGAACAGGCAGGCGATGCCGAGGAGATGCTCGACCGCCTGAATCGGCTGATCGACATCCCCGAGCACCAGCGCCGCCGTGTCCTCAAGGAAATCAAGGGCAAGTCCGCCTTCGTGCCGATCGGCGTCGCAGAGCATCTGAGTTGGGAAGACTTCGCCGAGATCAATGCGAATGCGCCAGCTCTTCCCGGCATTCATCCCGAGGTCGGACTGTCGCGGCACTATCCGAACGGGCCAGAGACCGCGCATGTCGTGGGCTATGTTGGGCGTGTCACTCAGCGTGATCTCGATCGGATAACCTCCGCGGGCCGGGAGCCGGAACCGATCCTTCAGATCCCGGAGTTCCAGATTGGCAAGACGGGTGCGGAGAGAGCGCTGGAATACGATTTGCGCGGGCACGCGGGCAACCGCCGGATCGAGGTGAATTCGGTCGGGCGGGTGATCCGTGAGCTAGATCGCACCGAAGGCGCGGGTGGCGAGGATTTGCACCTGACGCTGGATCTGGAGATACAGAAGTATTGCCACGAGCGTCTTGGCGATGAAAGTGCTGCCGTCGTGCTGATGGACGTGCGCAACGGCGACCTGCTCGCGATGGCATCAAACCCGACCTACGATCCGAACCCGTTCGTGCTCGGGATCTCGTCCGCGGCCTATAAGGCGCTGCTCGACGACGATCACCGCCCGCTGCACAACAAATGGGCGTCGGGCATGTATCCTCCGGGCTCGACCTTCAAAATGGTGGTCGCGCTGGCGGCGCTGGAAGACGGGGTGATCGGTCCGTCGGAAACCGTCTATTGCCCGGGCCACTTGCAACTGGGCAAACGCAAGTTCCATTGCTGGCGTCGCGGTGGGCACGGATGGGTGGATCTGCGCGAGTCGATCGAGCAATCCTGCGATGTCTATTACTACGAGGTCGCCCGACGCGTCGGGATCGAGAAGATTGCCGAGATGTCCCGGCGCCTTGGTCTGGGGGTCGATCTCGATATCCCTGTGGCGGCGCTGCGATCTGGGTTGATCCCAACCAAGGATTGGAAGCGCAGGCGCCATGAAACAGACTGGCTCGTCGGCGACACGCTGAACTCGGGGATCGGTCAGGGCTATGTGCTTGCTACGCCCATTCAGCTCGCTGTGATGACAGCGCGCCTGGCATCTGGCCGGATGGTCGAACCGCGGTTGATCCGGGCGCGCGCCGGAACGCCGGTGCTGGTCGAAACTCCGCCAGAACTTGGGGTCAATCCACGCCATCTCGAACGGTTGCGCCGGGCCATGTTCGACGTGGTGAATTCCGCGCGCGGGACCGCCCGGTCGTCTCGCATCAAGGAAGACGACTTCCGGATGGCCGGCAAGACCGGCACGAGCCAGGTGCGCAACATTTCGAAAGCCGAGCGCGCGCGGGGTGTGATCCGGAACGAGGACCTGCCCTGGCATCGCCGTGACCACGCGTTGTTCGTCGGATATGCACCGGCCGACTCGCCGCGCTATGCGGTGTCGGTTGTGGTCGAACACGGCGGCGGCGGGTCCAAGGCCGCTGCACCAATCGCGCGGGACATTCTGATGAAGGTGCGTGAGCATTACGGCGGCACACGCCAGACCCCGCTGGAACAGGGGCAAGGTCAGCCCGGTTCACCGGCGAGCCGGACGTGAGCAGTCTCTCCGCCCGCCCTGCCGTGGGCCTGACACTCACAAAGAAGATCCTGCGGCTCAACTGGGCGCTGATCCTGTTGCTGGCCGCGATCTCGTGCGCGGGCTTTCTGATGCTGTATTCGGTGGCAGGCGGCTCCATGGAGCCCTGGGCCGGGCGGCAGATCGTCCGGTTCGGCGTTGGCATCGTGATCATGCTGATCGTGGCGCTGATCGACATCAAGATCTGGCGCTGGTTCTCACCTCTTGCCTATCTGGGTGCAATGGCGCTGCTGGTGGCGGTGGAGTTTGTTGGCACCACGGGCATGGGCGCGCAGCGCTGGCTCAACCTCGGGCCAATCCAGTTGCAACCGTCGGAACTGATGAAGATCGGCGTGGTGATGGCACTGGCGCGGTACTATGCGGTGCTGGAACGCGACCGGGTCAGCCATCCACTTTGGATGCTGCCGCCGCTGGCCATGATCATCCTGCCCATGCTGTTGGTTCTGAAACAACCGGACCTTGGTACAGCGCTTTTGATCGGGATGTCGGGTGCGGTGGTGATGTTCCTGGCGGGCGTGAGCTGGTGGTACTGGGGTACGCTGATCGTCGTGGGCGTTAGTTCTGTCTGGACCGTCCTGGAGTCGCGCGGGACGTCCTGGCAGATCCTGAACAACTATCAGTATACCCGCATCGATACCTTTCTTGATCCCGAACGAGATCCACTCGGGGCAGGATACCATATCACTCAGTCCAAGATCGCCCTGGGCGCGGGAGGGATCTCGGGCCGGGGCTACATGCAGGGCACTCAGAGCCGTCTGGATTTCCTACCCGAGAAGCACACGGACTTCATCTTCACCTCGCTGAGCGAGGAATTCGGGTTCGTCGGATCGCTTTCACTGCTTGCACTCTATGGTCTGATCCTGATGTTTTGCTTCGTTTCGATGGCGATCAATCGCGATCGGTTTTCCGCACTTCTGATCGGTGGGCTTGCGGCGACGTTCTTCTTCTTCTGGGCCGTCAACATGGCCATGGTCATGGGCCTGATCCCGGTCGTCGGTGTCCCCTTGCCGTTGGGCAGCTATGGTGGGTCAGCGATGCTGGTGCTGCTGCTCAGCTTTGGTCTGATCCAGAGCGCGCATGTCCATCGGCCGAAAGTTCTATAGCAAGGCACACCGTAGGACGGTCAGGCAGAGCTTCGGCTCAGGCGGTCGGTGCGTCTTGCGAGTTTTGCGGCAAGGCTCATGCCGATGCCCGGCCGGCTCCACGGACATTCGGCGATACAGATCGCGCAGCCCTGGGTCTGGTTGAAGAAAGGCAGGCAGCGGCCGAAATCCACATACCATTTCTCGGCGCCCCGGACGGTTTTCTTGTCTGGGAACAGGGCTTCGGGCGGGCACGCGTCCTCGCAGATCCTGCAGGACTGGCAGAAGTTGTCGATGCCGAAATCGCGTTGGGGCGTCACGGCAAAGGGCGCATCTGTCAGGACTGCGGATAATCGGAATGACGCGCCGAACTCCGGGTTGATGATCGAGCCATGCTTGCCGAGTTCGCCAAAGCCACAGGCGATTGCAGGTGGGATCATCGCGACTTTGGACGTCATCGGACCGGTCAGCGGTTCGGCGTCCCAGCCCTGTAGACGCAGCCAGCCCGCAATGGCTTTCGAGGCGGCAGCGGCACGACCGTACTGGTGCATGACCTCGGCACCTGCGGCGCTGTCCGGGGCCTTTGCGATCTCGGCATAATCATGTTGTACGCCAACGATGATGATCCGGCTCTGTGCCACGTGCTCGTCGGCGAAAACCCAGTCCGGGTCCATCTCGGCGACACCCGTCATCTCACAGGCACCATCGTCGACAAAGCGAGACAGGTCCGCGGTCCAGTCCTCTGGCGACCGCTTGGCGGGAGACCCGGTCACATCGGGCAGAGGCGCTTCCAGAATCTCCTTACGCCAGGCTCGCACCTCGGCAAATCGCGGATTGCCGGGATCCTGCGTGTAAAACCAGAGTTGAAGGTCGCCATGTGGGATATCCGGCGGGTTCGGTGCCCAATACACGACGTCCGGGCGGCGAAACGCGGACTCGCCAAGGCCGTTGACGGCATTTCCGGAAATCTCGGGCCAGAGTGCTGTTTGCTCGGGATCGGGTGTGAACGGACGGTAAGGGTTCGCCTTTGGCATCGGGCGGTTCCTCCTCTTGGTAGGAAGGATAGCCCTGTTGCGCCCATCGGCCAATCCGCGGCGTTACATCCGGACGATCATGCCATCGGCCAGTGACTGTCGGCAGGCTTTCCAGGCGGGGAGTGCGCCTGCCAGGAACCCCGCACCGATGACTGCGCCGAGCAAGCTGAGATCGCGGTTCGAAGGCGCCTCGATTGGCAGGAACAGGCCGTATTCCGCAACGATCCAAGGTTGCGCGATCGTGAGCCCCGCATAGAGCAGCGCCAGCCCAAGGATCGCGCCGACCAGCGTTAGAAGCGCTGCTTCAGCGACCAGCAGGCCAAATATGTGCAAGGGTCGCGCCCCGACCGAGCGTAGAATAGCCATCTCGCGGCGCCGTTCGCCCAAACCTGCCAGCAGCATGATCAGCATCCCGAGCAAGCCTGACGCGACAACGAAGATCGAGATCGCGGACAATGCGGCTTCAGCGGTTCCCATCAGATCCCACATCTCCTGCAACGCGACGCCCGGCAGGATGGCGAGAAGCGGTTCACGCCGGTCTTCGTTGATCTGGCGTTGCAGCCCGAAGGTCGCAAAGCGCGACTTCAGACCGATCAGGATCGCAGTCACCGACTTCGGCGTCAGGTTCATCTGCCGTGCTTCTTCGGCGCTGACCGTCAGGCCGGGAACTCGCGTGCCGCCCTGCCAGTCGACGTGGATCGCCTCCATCCCCTCCAGACTGATGTGGATCGTACGGTCCAACGGGGTGCCGGTCGGCTCCAGAATACCCACAACGCGGAAAGGCTTGTCGTCGTGCTTCTGGAAACCCTCGGCCCCCAGGCCATGGGTGATGACCAGCGGATCATCCATTGCATAGTCCAAAGCCTTCGCGACTTCGGCGCCCAGAACCGCGTCATACAGATCCTCGAATGGCTTGCCTGCCTCGAAGGCGAGGTTCTGGCGGCGGCCATACCGGTAGTGGTCGAAATAGGCCGCTGTCGTGCCAAGCACGCGGTAGCCCCGGTGGGAATCACCGAGCGAGAGTGGCAATGCCCAGGCAACGTCCGGGTGTCTTGTGATCCGGCGATAGCTGGCCCAGGAAATGTTGTTGGTGGCGTTGCCGATGCGAAAGACCGAATAGAGCAGCAGTTGCGTCGCGCCAGAGCGTGCGCCGACGATCAGGTCGGTTCCCGCGATGGTGTTTGCGAAGCTCGATTTCGCGCCGGTGCGGACCTTTTCCACGCCGAGGAGCAACATGACCGAGACCGCGATGGCGAGCACGGTCAGAACCGCCGTCAGACGCCGGTTCCACAAGCTTTTCAGCGCGAGCGTCAGGATCGCCATGGGATCAGGCAGCGTGTTTCTGCATCGGGGCTGCACGGTTGATCGAAGCCAGATCGACGGTGCGGTCGAACATCTCAGTCAGACCGGTATCGTGCGACACGAAGATGATCGTCGCGCCGGTCCGTCTCGTCTCGTCGAACAGAAGGTTCAGAAATGCCTCGCGCGCATCTGCGTCAATTGACGAGGTCGGCTCATCCGCGACGATCAGGTCCGGGCTGCCAATCAGAGCACGGGCCGCGGCCACGCGCTGCTGCTGCCCAACACTCAGCGTCGCGACCGATCGTCCGGCGAGTTCGGCAGGATCGAGCTGCATGTGGGTGAGCAGTCGCCGTGCCTCTTGATCCAGCGACCGGCTGGCCGACGCCTTTTCGCGCCGTTGGGCCGAGAACCGGCACGGCAACGTGACGTTCTCGATCAGGCCCAGATACGGGACCAGATTGAACTGCTGAAAGATGAAGCCGATGCGTTCGGCCCGGAAGCGGTCGCGTGCGGCGGGGGAAAGCTCGGTAATCTCGGTTTCGCCGATGCATATCCGTCCAGTTTGGGGCGTTGCAACGCCTCCGATCACGTTCAACAGCGTGGTCTTACCGCTACCGGAGGGGCCGCGCAGAAAAATACGCGCACCCGCTTCGACAGCGAAGGCATCAATATCGAGGATGAGCGGCCCGGTCCCGGTCCAGCGGAAGCGCAGTTCACTCAGTTCCACGCCCGCCATGTCCATCCCGTGCCGCTCCGGTTCTGCCCGGTCAGAACTCTATGCGAGTGCTGTCAGGCGTCAACTCGGCGGCGGCTTGACCGCTGGGCGTCCATGCCGCGGCATAGAGTTCCTGAGCTGCCGGGCACGTCTTGAAATAGGTCGTCTCGATGGCCGTCACCGCCGAGATGTCCTGGCACTCGAAATGATAATGGACACGAAACTCGGCGTGATCAGGACCGAGATCGCGGCTGCCGTGCGCGTGGTCGTCATGGTCCTTGTCGCCATGCGCGTGGTCATCGTGCTTGTGCGCGTGATCGTCATGATCCTTGTCACCGTGTTCCGCATGATCGTGCTCACCAACGTGCACCGAACCGCCATCGATCAGCGTAGAGTAGATCCCGATCATCTCCGACTCGCACCCTGCCGCCGCTGGCAGCGGGAACAAATCTGCCGCCCCTTTAAGCTTTTCGACCGCCGCATCGACCGCTGCGTGATCGGCGTCCGTGCTGGGAGCGTGCTCGAATCCGACGATATCCGCACCGGGCGATATGAGTTCAATCTGCAATTCATCGCCGTCGATTGCGATCTTCAGGTCGCCATGACCGTGTTCATGGGCTGCGTGCTGAGCGAGTGCGGGTGCCGCGAACATCGTGGATGCAAGCAACAGAGAGAGGGTGGATATGCGCATAGGAAGCCTCCGTGATACGTTATGTTATTCTATATCACTTCACGTTCGTGCTTCAAGCGGATGACGTCGATCAGCAGCGCTATTCGTAAGGTTCGATCGTCACAGCCTGCAGGGCATATCCTGTGGGGATATCGGCCGTTCCGTCAACATAGGTGAGTGACCTGCTGGCACGCTCGACGCGGATGGCCCCGGTGATCCAGACCGGGTCGTACAGGCTGGTGATCTCATACTCCTGCCGCAGCTTGACGAAGACCATCTGGTTCGGCGGCGGTGGCGGCGTGTGAATGCATGCGCCCACATAAGGCACCAGAAGGAACTCCGAGACGCCGTCTTCGCTCAGTTCCAGCGGTAGCGCGTAACCCGGCAGACGGACGACTTCGCCCTCGAGATCTTCGTTCACCTCGAGATTTCGGCGATCGATCTCGGCCTGGAGCTCATTCAACTCCTTCTCGAGCGCATCGATATCGACGCCGAGCGTTTCGACGCGCAGTGCCGCTTCCTGTGCCAACCGCATGTCTTCGCCATCGTCCGGAATCAGGCCAAGCTCCAGATCGGCCTTTGTGCGGAACACGATGGCGAGGTCCTCTCGCGCCTCGATCGGCAAGTCCATGAACGGATTTACCAGAGGCTCGCCTTCCGGCAGCAAGTCATCCCAGGTGATCTGCCGAGGCGAATCCGCCAAGGCAACAGCCGTCGAGAGTAACAAGATCAGGGCGGCACCGAGGCTGCGCAGCATGTGTCTGATTCCCTAGATGCGGCGGATACAAGGTTTAAGGTACGGTGTTCCAGCCGCCATTCAACCGGATGCGCCTGTGCTCGCGAAATTGTGGCCAGCGTGAATTCGAGTTCGACCTCCTCAAAAACTGCGATGTTTGTGGATCATTAACGAAAGCAGCCGAAGACTGCGCCCAACACTGCTTGCCGTGAGGGTCCGTTCCTGAACCTGTGCGAGAATTGCGCAGGCGGCGGTTCCCTCTGCCAGAATGGGAGCGTTGCCGTGCATTCAAGCCAGTCCGCAACTTCCGAGCCATGCGACTCCGGTCTTTACGAGGCATTCTTCGGTCTTGATCGGCGTCCGTTTCAATCGGCCCCCGATCCCGAGTTTCTGTATTTCACTCCGGCGCATGAAGCAGCATTGACGATGCTGCGGTTCGGCTTGATGGCAGATGCGCCGATAACGGTGCTTACGGGCGGGATCGGGACGGGGAAGACCACACTTCTCAGGCGGTTGTTGCGTGAGATCCCAGGGGACCGCCGGGTCGCGATGATCGCGAACATCGGTGGAGACAGCGGGGACATCCTGCGGTGGGCCTTGATGGCGCTTGGCCACGAGTGCACGCCCAATGCAGCTCCGGACGAGCTTTACCGCCAGTTCCGTGATCTGACCTTGGAGACTTGTGCAAACGGTCAACGTACGGTCCTGATCTTTGATGAGGCTCAGAACCTCGACGCGCGGGCGCTCGAAGAACTGCGCATGCTCTCGAACCTGAATGCTGACAACGCGCCGATCCTGCAGATTGTGTTGGCAGGGCAGTCCCAACTTCGGGACCTGCTCGACGATCCGGGGATGTCGCAGTTTTCGCAGCGGATCGCGGCGGATGCGGATCTCGCGGCGCTTTCGCTGGAAGAAACCGCGGGCTACATCCATCATCGCCTCGCAGTCGCTGGCGCGACGCAGGACATCTTCCTGCCTGCTGCCGTGGCGCTTGTACATCAAGCGACCGCGGGCGTTCCCCGTCTCATAAATCTGCTCTGCGACTTGACCCTGTTGCACGCCTTTGCTGATGCGTTGCCCGAGGTCTCGGAGGCGACGGTTCAGGCGGTGCTAAGCAACGCGCGCCGGCGCGGGACCTTCCGCCTGCTTCACCAATCCGCCGCGTCCCCGGCACTGGTTGCAACGCCGGTTACGGCCTGAGGAGGTGAACGTGAACGATCCAGATCAGATGCAGACCTTGGACACGGACCTGCTGCGGCGCTTGGTGTCGGGGGTGCGCCGCCGGTTTTGGTTGGTTGCAGGTGTCACGGTGATCGGCGCCGGGATCAGCCTGGCGATTGCATCGACCTTACCGCCTGTTTTTGAATCGAGCGCCAAGGTTCTTGTCGAGAGTCAGCAAATCCCGAACGAGCTTGCTCGGTCGACTGTTACTGCAAGTGCTGCGGAGCGGCTCACGATCATCGAACAACGTCTCATGACCCGCGAAAACCTGCTTGATATCGCGCGTCGGGTCGATCTGTTCGATAACGACTCGGAGCTCAGCCCGACGGATAGGGTTGAACACCTGCGCGAGAAAACGCAGATCGAGAGCATATCGTTCAACGCGAACCCAAGATATCGCGGTCCATCGCTTGTGTCGGCCTTTACGATTTCATATCGCGCGAGCGATCCTCAGACCGCCGCGCGCGTTGCGAATGAGTTCGTGACCATGGTGATTGCCCAGAACATCACGGCGCGTTCGGAGCGTGCGAGCGAGACCCATGCGTTCTTCCGTTCTGAAGTCGAACGGCTCGCGGCCGCTCTGCGTGTTGCCGCGGCGGAAATCGCGGCGTTCAAGTCAAGCAACCGCAACTTGCTACCCGGAACGCAGACGCTGCGTCTCGCCGAACTTGCCCGGTTGCGACATCGCATGGAACGTCGGGAACGCCTGATCGCACGTTTGGAGAGCGGTAGTGCCGGTGATCTGGCAGGCACAGATGACGTTGAAGTGCAACCGGCAGCCCTTGTACCCCCCGAGGGGTCTGACGGTTCTTCGCAGCTCGCGTTGCTCCGATCACAGCAGGAAGTGCTGAAGCAAAAGATCGTGTCGCTACGCGCGGCAACGGATCAAGCGACCGTCGTGGAGATGGATCTCGGCGCCCTGCAACGCCGGTTGGACTATCTGCAGGACGAGTATCGCGGCGCCGTGCGCAAACAGGCCGAAGCGGCGACTGGCGAAAAGCTAGAGTTCAGTCGCAGGGCAGAGCGTTTTGAAGTGATCGAACAGGCAGCAGTCCCGGAGAGCACGGTTGAACCCCGGCGCATGGCGAGCTCGATGGCCGGTGTCGCCGG